>JAOMEV010000047.1 GCA_028346125.1 Bacteriovoracales bacterium
TCATCGACTAAAAGAAGTTTCAGTTATTTATTATCAGTAGGCCATAAATAAACGGAATAAAGTTATGAAAAAACTAACCCCTTTTCTCATTGCTCTTATTTCTTCGCACTCTTGGGCATGGACTCTGGCCTATAGTGGAGCAGAGGGCTTTCCTACGAATGAAATTACCATAAATGTTGCTTCAACTAACTCTTGCTCGAACGCCGGTCTCACAGCAAGTTCACTGTTAACTCAACTTGAAACTTCCATTGATAAATTTTGGAACCAGGTTTCAGAAAGTGCTCTGGTCTTAAAAATTGGTGAACTGAAGTCTATTGATATTGATGGAGATAGTTTGACTGATGTCGCTAATAAAGCTGATAACAATACAATTCTCGTCGGTTGTAATGATGATGTCTCCTCATTTTCAGGTGGTTGGGTGGGAGCTGTTGGTGGATTGAGCTGCACAAGCACCCACTGTAAAGGGGCGGTGATCGTTAATACCCATTCTAACACAAATGTTGATACTTATTCTGAAAATACTCTTCAGTCTTTACTGGCCCATGAAATAGGTCATGCGATAGGTTTAGGACATAGCTCAGTGGAAGAGGCCTTGATGTATTACTCTTTATCAGCAAAAACACATGATTTCCTCCATCAAGATGACATGAATGGCATAAGCTGGCTTTATCCCAATGAAGATCAGCTTGGTGGTTTAGGAGGAAGTTGTGCCACAATCGATGTGAACGGGGGAGGAGGTCCGAAAGGCCCTTTCTTTATGGCATTCACCTTTATAATTATACTTCTCACCTCGAAGGGCCTTAGAGTTACAGGAAAAAGGTTAAGGCCTCGGTTGCATTTTCCTTCATGAATAAAGCGTAATTATCTTTTACAACTAATGTGTTGAAAAAAGTTGATCTTACAAGAATGTAGAATTAGCTCTGGTTGGTTATCCAAGCTTTTACACCTAGCTCTTTTCCCTGGCCTTTTATGTCGGAGCTTATTTCGCTAGCCATCATGATAAACTTCCATTGGTGATATTTCCTATTGCTCAATAACTGACGATTGAGCCTCTATTAAATTATAATCAAAGGTATCTTTATTTGGGTACACATTTCAAGTAGGCCATAGAAGAACTATAAAGAAGAACTTAGTGCATAACGATAGACTTCATTGATAATTGTTTTTAAGTTTTTTTTGGCCTCATTCATAAAATACTTATTAATTTGCTCTATTATCTTTTGTCTCATAAAGCTGGGAAGCTTTTGTAATGCAGGCAGATTATCGAGGATATTGAGTTCAATTTCAATATTTTGGGTTATCTGAGTTTCATTCTGATCACCTTCAAATTGTGCTTTACCATTAATTTTATAAATATTGGACCCTCCTGCAGGAGAGTCTTCAAAGTGGAGAAGATAATTTTTATTGTCCCACTTTGCTACATCAGTATATTTGAATAACGATTCTGGGAGGAAATTTTTTATTCCACCAGGTATTTGACCTGAGGTATCCCATATGTTGGTAACGAGTGTTTCATCGTTCTTTTCTTCTCTTGAGACAACTTCGATTTGGTGAACAAAGCTTATATGGTTTCCAATCTCAACAAGGTGGTCTCTATAAGCTTTCCACATTTTTTCCTTACTTACTTTAAATTGATAATTATTTGTAAAATAATTCATAGATTTGATACCTAGTTGAGTGAGGTCAAAAAGAAAAAGTTTCTTTTTCTAGTATATCCAATATTTCTACCAATCGAAAACTGTAAATGAAAAACACCATTAATTAGGAGCAACTCTCATTTGCATGGAAATGAAATTATTTCTATAATTAAATTTAGGTTATATTTGTAAGTAAATAGGTGGTAAAGCATGTTTCTTAATCAAAAACCAGTTCCCTCTAGTTATTCAAAGGAAAAATATGAGCTTGCTTGTATGGAAAATATCCCACTTGCTTTTCTCAACTTTTGTAAGGGAAACCCACAAGGAAAGGTGGTCTACTGGAAAGATGCTTCAGGTGAATATAGCAATTCATTTTCAAATCAAGAGGTTCTAAATCATGCAGATTATATTGCTTCCGAGCTAGGAGAGTCCCCAAAGGTGGCCATGATGTGTAAAAATCTGGCCATTTTATATCCTCTTGAATTGGCAATATGGTTTAATAGAGGGCATACCGTTGCCATTTACGATACTGATGAAGTCGAGAGTGCTATCTTAAAAATAAATCTATCGAAATCTGACTTTTTTGCCTGTGACAACGTTGCTTTTGAAAAAATAAAAAATAATACGGACTTTGGGACTTTAAAAAAAATACTTCTTCTAGAGTCTTGTGAGATTCCGGACGGTTTTCCATTAGAAGTCGTAAAGCTTTGGTCAAGTGAAAGTATTTCAGGTCCCCGTAAATCACTTGATGATTGGATTGAAGAAGTCCAATCGATTAAAGGAACTGATCTGGCCAAAATTATTTTCTCTTCGGGAACGACTGGCAACCCAAAATTAATTCCATTATCGCATCAAAACTTTCTAACAACTTTGAAAGGTTGGATCAAGGTAATGCATTTTAATACGGATCAACGTGCTCCGGCCTACCTGCCAAACGCACACGTCTTTCAGACCACTGTCAGCATACTAACTCTTATTGGTGTAGGGAAAACCTACATAACTGCTAAAGCTGATTTAGGTGTGGATTTGAAAAAGATTAAACCGAACCTTTTTGTTGCAGTTCCTTTAGTATTAGACGTTTTTAAAGATAAAATTATTGATAAACTTAAAGGTCTTCCCCTTTTGAAAAATTTTGATTTCAGTGATTTCAATAATAATAATATTATTAAGCGATTTATTCTGCGTTGGGTGTTTGGGCGATTGGTTGCGGTGAAGCTTGGGTTGAGTGAGTGTCAATGGTTGGTTAGTGGTGGAGCAGATTTAGGAGATGCTACGTGGGATTTTTTTAATGATTGCTTGGGAATTCCTATAAGGCAAGGCTATGGGATGAGCGAGACAGCGGCAGGAATTAGCTGTAATGGGCCAAAAGTTAAGAAAGGTAGTGCGGGTCTTTTAATCGAGGGAGTAGAAACAAAAATTGATGATGATCAAATTTTACATGTAAAAGGAAATAATGTGACCTCTTTTGGTTATGATTTTAAAAAGGACCATTTAGATGCCGATGGCTTTTTTTGCACAGGAGACCGTGCCCGTATCGATGAAGAAAATTTTGTTTATTTAAGTGGAAGAAAAAGCGATAGAGTCAAAATGGCCAACGGTAAGTTCTATAATTTAGAAACTGTTGCGGGCCGTATTTGTGGACAGTTTTCCGATTTTCCTTTCAGTGTCCCCGTCTTGGAGGGAAAACGGTCTGGTACTTTGATTGTGACGTTGAGTGAAAACTCAAAGTCTTTTAACTCTAGTGATTGTGAAAATATTTTGGAGGCACTAGGTAAGATAAAGGACCTTCCAACCTTTGATAAGATTGTCGTCTTTCCAGAAATCAGTGTTGAAAATGGCCTACTCACACCTACACAAAAAGTGAGATTTTTAGTCGTTATAGATTTATGGAACAAGATAGAGAGGGGGAGTAAAACTGATAATACTAATTTCTTAGTACTAGAGTCTTTGGAAAGCTGAATTAGCAGAGATGTCATGGGCCTTTCTGTTATTATTGGTGCTTTTCTCTACTGACCGGTGTGTTGACTGTTTTTTTGTTTACCAAGCTGTGGACAAGGCCAGGGGCCTCAACAGATTTTGAATTTTATGAATTGAGGTACTGTGGAAAATCAGCAACTTTTTTGCGAGGGTTTAGGCCCTTTTACCTCTAGAGTAAGATTCGAATCAAATTAACAACAAATTAAGAGGATTTTTAAAGAGGTTCGTTACACTTCTTATGAGTATCACCAATAAAAATTCGGACAACATTTCCAGTCGGCTCAATGCAAACCCAATAACACCTTCCGGAGTCTTCCTTTTCGATAAAAAGGTCATTGATGAACTCTAAACCTTGATATTTGGCATAAATGTCTTCTAAAAAGTTTGATGCCTGAACAATTGTTTCTAGGTTATGCGAGCATGTCCTTTCAATAAAAGTTTCAATATACTTTTTAGACTCTTTTGCAGCTCTTTTTATTTCAATTGTTTTAACCATCATGAAAAACTTATCGAAAAAGATGAGGAAAAGTTTAGGCTTTTATTGGGGGATACTTGAGGGAAATCCTTTCCAAAGCTTAGTAAGCATTGGAAAGGAGGTTGTTTTATTTTATTGAAAGTCTATAAAGCTTTCCAAGTTTTTTAAAATCGTTTTGAAAGAGCGGTCTACTTTGGGTCCAGATAAAGTCTGGCCTTTCGTGTGATAACCAAGTTCCTCCAATTATTCGGCCGAAGAAGTTAAGCTCAAGTTTATAAACGAGGGTTATGGCCGTGATCGCTTCTTCAACAAGTTCTCGTTCATAACCTTGTGAAACTTCAGAGATGTAATAGACAACTGTTTCTACCGTAACTTCTTCTTTTGTACTTGGGTGTGCTCCCTCTGAGGCACCTTTTCTTCTTCCAAGGACCGTCGATTCATATCCATAGACAGGTTGGTTCCATACTTCTAGGTCTCTTGTTTTATCAATAATAAAACTTTTGTTAAGTCTACCAATAAAATTGGTAAGGATGACGTGAAAAGCACCTGGGTTGGTATCTATGCACTCAGGCCTATTCATATTGTAGTTAAGTTCTTCTTTAGTAATGAGTCCTTTTTTATATTTTTCTTCGAGTTCAGAAAAATCAAGGTTACAGCGACTACCTAAAAAATTTGTTTTTGAGGAGTCATTGTAATGAAGATGTGTTGTCAGAAGGGCCTTTAGGTCTGAAGAATAAAAAGTTATATCGTGTCCAAGGGCACCTTTAACGTGAATCATACCTGGGTTTTTATAAAGGTAAGTGGCAGGTGCCCAAGCATGACAGAGCCCTTCCCATTCAGGAATTTTTCGGTCGGTAAAAATTCCGGTTCTTCTTCTTTCTAGGTTAGTTAAGTAAAAATCCTTATTTCCCAAGTAAAGGTCATATTTTTCAATCGGTGAAAGTCCGTCAGTGGTAACACCTTTTCCTGGGGTTGAGTAAAGCCATCTTTCTTTGTCTTCTTCTGCCACGCTTGACCAACGGTAAGAAACCCCACCTTTATGTGTAGGCCAGTAATCACCACTCCAAGGCACCTCTTTTAGGAAGGCCTTCTTTGGAAGTGTATTGAAATGCCTTTTTGAAAACCATTTCATTTTTTTTGGACTGTTACCTTGGTCCCAGCCTGAAAAAGAATGGGCAAGGGAAAAAGAAAGAAAATAGAATGCGGCGAAAAGAATAACTCTCGAAAGTAATCTCATTGTTTTTCCTTTATGTCTTATTAAAGTTTGTGTTCTACTTTATAAAGGTAGTGAATTTTTTTATTTCTAAAGTCGAGGGGAACTGATTTTAAGCTCATGTCCGAGACCTCAAATTTAGAGGTAATCAAAGAGGATAGCTGAAAGTGTTTTTTGTGTCCAGAAAAATAGAGAGTTCCTTTTTCAGAGAGTACCGACATGCAGCTTTCAATGAGCCTTTCATGATCTTGCTGAATTTCAAAGTTTTCACTCATTTTCTTAGAATTAGAAAATGTTGGCGGATCGCAATAGATAAGGTCAAAGCTTTTACCTAAGTTTTGGCACTTCTCAAGGTGAAGAAGAACATTTTCCTTAACAAAATAATGCTTTTCAGGGTCTAAGTTATTAAGTTTAAAGTTTTCTTTTCCCCATTTGAGGTAGGTGTTAGAAAGGTCGATGCTTGTTGTTATAGCACCACCAAGGGCCGCGGCAACACTCATCGAAGAGGTATAAGAAAAAAGGTTAAGAAACTTTTTTCCTGAGGATTTTTTATGTATTTCTTCTCTTAAGGGCCTGTGGTTAAGGTATAGCCCTGTGTCTAAAAAGTCTTGGATATTGATTCTAAATCGAAAGGGTCCTTCTTGGATGGAAAAATACTCATTCGTATGTTCCAGTCTGTCGTATTGGCTTGTTCCTCTTTGCCTTAGTCTTTTTTTAAAACAGATATGAGAGTCATCGGCAGAAAAAATATCAGCAATTGCTTCTTTAACGAGTTTGTTTCTTTCCCTGTATTCGTAACCTTCTTTACCTTTTTCCCAAACAACAAAGTGCTCGTTATATTTTTCAACGATATAGGGAAACTCAGGAATATCTCTATCGTAGAGCCTTAGGGCCTCATAAGAATTTTTAGAGGCAGTCTTTTTTAATTGTTTCCAATTTTTGGCCATTCGATTTTTTATAATATTTTCTTCCATTACTACCTTTTTAGCGAAAATCAGAGTTTTTGAAAAACTCTACCGTAGGATTTTTTTCCTTAACAAGCTTGAGATCCCACTCAGACCTTACACAAAAACAAGGACGATTTTTGCTATCATAAGCAATATTGTGTCCTTGAGCGCTGATGAACTGTGCTTTTTGGATGTCGTTTTCAAATTTGAGCCAGCGAATGCCCACAAATGGAAAGCCTTCGTACTCTCCACGAACACCGTACTCGTCCTCTAATCTATGCTTAACAACTTCAAACTGAAGGTCTCCTACCGCCCCAAGAATTTTTTCTGGAGAAGTATGTCGAGTAAAGCATTGAACGGTCCCTTCTTCCGAAAGTTGTTTAAGACCTTTATCAAGCTGCTTTCCTTTTAAAGGGTCCTTGAGTGTTACCTTCCTAAATATTTCAGGAGCAAAGTTTGGAATACCTGTGAATTGTAACTTTTCACCTTCAGTGAATGTATCCCCGATATGATATTTGCCACTATCGTGAAGTCCTATAATATCTCCGGCGAAGGCCTCTTCGGCAATTTCTCTATCTTGTGCTTGGAAAATAAGGGGAGAGGAGATTTTAATATCCTTTCCTGTTCTTACGTGGTGGATTTTTTGATTCCTTTTGAAGACACCCGAACATACTCTAAGAAAGGCCACACGGTCTCTATGCTTTTTATCCATATTGGCCTGGATTTTGAAAACGAAGCCTGTAAATTTCTTATGTTCTGGATCAATAGAACATTCAGGGGCATCAGCTTCAAAGGGTTCTTGTTTTGCGTCACGCGCCTTTGGCCCAGGGCCTAGCTCTGAGATCATATCGAGGGTTTCTTTGACTCCAAAATTATTTAAGGCAGAGCCGAAGAAAACAGGAGTTTGGATTCCTGCTAAAAACTCCTCTTCATCAAGAGCTGGGATAAGCTCAGTGACCATTTCTAAGTCATGTTTTAGTTTTTCTTTTAGCTCTTCACCGATAAAGTCGATGACTTCTTTAGATTCTAAATCCTCCGCATTTATGATGTAGGGATTTTCAGGGTCTTGTTCTTCTTTAAAAACTCGAATTTTTTTATCTCTTAAATCATAAATTCCTTTGAACTCAACGCCTGAGCCTATAGGCCAAGTCATGGGAACACACTGAATACTTAAAATACTTTCCAAGTTATCTAGGAGTTCAAAAGGATCCATGGTATCGCGGTCAAACTTGTTCATAAAAGTCACAATAGGAGTGTCTCTCATACGACTGACTTCCATAAGTTTGATGGTCTGCTCTTCAACACCTTTCGCGGAGTCAATCATCATCAGGACAGACTCAACTGCAGTAAGTGTTCTGTAGGTATCTTCAGAAAAATCTTTGTGTCCAGGAGTATCAAGAAGGTGCATGGCCCTATCGCGGTAGGGAAAAGACATAACGGAACTTGAAATTGAGATTCCTCTCTCTTTTTCAATTTCCATCCAGTCTGATTTCGCATAATTCCCATGTTTTGATTTGACCATCCCTGTCTTTCGAATAACTCGTCCAAACCAGAGAAGTTTCTCGGTCATCGTTGTTTTACCAGCATCTGGGTGAGAAATGATCGCGAAGGTGCAGCGTTTAAGTGTTGAATTATTCACATTTTTCTCCTAAATTTTAAATCGGTTTCTATATATCAGGCCTTGGGATTCTCGTCCATGCCTGGTGAGGAGATTTGTTAATATTTTAGGGTTTGTCCTACGAAGTTCAATTTTTGATCTCAATAAAATTAGTTTATCTGGGAGTTATTGTGAAAGAAGTCTATTTTCTTGCCTTAGGGGCAAACCTCTGTTGGGCCATGGCCTCACAGGTGTTCACATTTTTTAGTCGCCATATCTCTTCTTCCTGGACTAATTGCTTTAAGGCGCTTGTAGCTCTTGTGGCCTTTTCTCTCTACCTTTTTGTCACTAAAAGTTGGGTTGGAGGAACTTATTATTCAGCTGGCCTCCTTACCCTTTCAGGCCTTTTGGGGTTGGCCATGGGAGATCTTTTTCTCCTTAAGGCCTTTTCAAAAATGGGACCTGGAAGGACCCTTATTCTTTTTGGGTTTCAGCCTTTGATTATGGGGTTCTTTGGCCATTTTATTTTTAACCAGGGAATAGATCTTAATAAACTTTATGCCATCATTTTTTTCATTCTTTGTTTGGGAACATTTTCTTTTGAATCATTTAAAAAAGAAGGGGAATGGGGCGTTGAAGGACTATTGATCGCCTTTTTAGGAATGCTTCTTGATGCTGGAGGACTTGTCCTCACTCGGTTGGCGTTTGATTCCCAAAAGACGCTCACTGCTATGGAGGGAAATTTTTATCGTTGCTTAGGCGCTCTTTTAGGCTTTTTCCTTCTTTCAAGAATAAGGCCTATAAAACTTTGGGATAACTATAAGGCCCTTTCTCTAAAGTTAAAACTTTATGCTATTGGGGGAAGTCTTTTGGGGACATTTCTTTCTTTGGCCCTCTATCTTAGGGCCATTCAAATAGGCCATTTGGCCAGCTTGTCTGGTTTGGCCATTACGGGAACATTGTTTGCAGCACTTTTTGAATGTTTGATTGAAAGAAAATGGCCTTCAAAGTACCTTCTTGTTTCCTTGATGTTTTTTCTTGTTGGGATGAATATTTTGCTCTTTGAGTAATTTTTGTGACTTTTTTCTAGGGATTTCTTTAATAGAGTCGAGTGGGTCTTAAACCCCTTTTGGTCTATTATGAAAGAAAAGAAGGTACCTAAAAGAGATCGATTTGATTGGGAAGGTTTTAGGCCTTCTCGCGCTCTATGGAAGAGAATGTTTGAGCTTTACTCTCCTCCCATAAGAAATGGTGGAAAGCTCAAGATTTTTACCTTTGAAGATATACTCTCTTATCAACAGGTGTTGGAAGAAAAGAACCTTTTTTTTCGTCGAGAGGGGCATTTTTTTTATTTAAGAGAAGTTTTTCAAAAAGTGCACCTTCATTCCAGTTGGGATAAGGAGCTTCTTAAAAGCTCGAGGGGATGGTTTGTTAGAGAAGCTTACCAGATAAAAGGCAAAACCCTTATGGGCGAAACTCTTTCTGGGCCACTTGTGAAAGGGTCGACAAATAAAGTCGGAAATATTTTGGAAAGTTTAAAAACTATAAAGAAACTATCGGCCGTGGCCAAAAAAAGCGGGGATTCACTTAAGTTGTTGGAGATTTCTCACAACCACCCTTCCCTTGAGATTATTCAAAGGCATGAGGGGTCTACAAAGTTTTTCCTCAACGGACTCAGCTCATCAGACTTGAGGTTTCACAAGGAGCTATTCCGAGAGCTAGGAAAAAAAATCCCCATAAGAATGAGTGCGATCACTCCCTACGGGCATAGTTATTCTTATTCTTTGCCTGATAAAAATTGCATGCCTTGAATCGGTCGTTTTTTATATAAATAATAAATAAAAGATAATTTACGGATTAAAAGGAGATCAAAATGACGGAACTAGTAGTGAGTGATGACGATGCTGAAAGAATTGCTGCCCTGTTAAGAAGTGGCCCAAGTGATAGAGATGACCTCTTCAATGCAATTCAGAAGGACTACCCAAATATAAATAAGGTTTCTTTAAATAAAATGCTTGAGGAATGGGGCAAATTCTCGCCTTCTCAAAAGTTTTCCCAGGGCTCCAAAGAGTTTGTTAGGCGTCATTTCGGGCATTATTAAATAAATTTTGTTTAATTGTGTTTTACAGTAGGAAAATGCTGCCCATCATAAGATGAAGGCTTGAAATATTACCTAAAATATTGTTAATATGAGCTTGTTGTTTTCGGCTTTATAGTGTAGCTTTGCCAGTTTTTCAAATCTCTGGCCGATTGTCCTTAGAGCACTCTGTGCTTTTCTGTGCCGTTAATAGTTTTATTAAGAATAAATGAATGGAGGACTTTATGAAGCTTTCAGAAGTACAAGTTGGTGACAAGCTCCACATTGTGGACGATCTTTTTGGGACACACAAGAAGATTGAGATTGTTGAAGTTAAGGAAAATGGTGTTTTGGCCCTTAACTACAGAAATAAGCAGATTACTATTCAGAGTGATGAGCTTATGAATTATAAAAAAGAAGCCTAAAAGAATTTTAAAAAGAGTTTTTGAGATAAAGGGCCCACTTAATGGGCCCTTTTTTTTATGCTTGGGAATTTTGACTTAAGTCCTGTTCTTTGTCTTTCAATAGAGTTTCTAGTTTTTCACGCATTTGGGGGTTTGTAAGAGCTTCTTTCACTTTGTATTCAAGTGGTGTTAAGGATTCAACTTTTTCTGTCCACCAGTTTTCTGGAACTTGTTCAAGGGCCTCAAGGATAAGGTTATTAAGGTTGGCCTCTTTGATGCCTCTTTTTTTAATTTCTGCTTGAAAGTTTGAGAGAGCATGCTCAGGAAGTGTACTGAGGAGAAGCTTTGTTTTAATTTCCTTAGCGCCTTTGTCTTCAGCTTTTTTTTCTTTGGCGATGTCCTTTTTTTCCTCTGGTTTATTTTCCATGGTGAGTCCTTTTTTAAATGTTAAAAAAAATCATTTTAAACTAGATAGTCTTTCTTTCGCAAGAAAGAGTTTGCGGGTAAAGGAATCAGGGAAAGTAAAATAAAGAGAAGAGCGTAGAGTAGGAAAGGGAGGTTTCCGTATTCTTGGTAGAGAGTGGGGATTCTATTTTTTTTAATTTTAAAATTAAAATCTATAATACCACTTTTATTAAAGGGGATTGACTTCCCAAGAGAGGAGTCTGGGTAAATGATTGTAGAAACGCCAGAGTTGTTTGCCCTTATAATAGGCAAATCAAACTCTACTGCTCTCCATCTTGCAAGAAAAAGGTGATGTTTAGGGCCAGCAGAGTTTAGGAGCCATGAGTCATTAGTTAGATTAATAATATAGGCGGGATTGTTTTCTTTGGTTTTTTCAAGGTAATTTCTAATAAAAGAGGTGAAAATAACCTCAAAACACATAACTGTAATAAAGTTTCCTCCTTTAGGCCCTTCGAAAAGAGGTGTTCTTTCTCCTATGGCAAAATAGGAGGTATTTGAAAAGTACTTCTGGGTTGCTTTGAAATGGCCAATAAGAGGGACCTGTTCTCCAAAGGGAACAAAGACGTGTTTACTGTAATGTTGCTTCAGGTTTCCTTGCGGGTCTAAGTAAAGCGCCGAATTATAGGTGTCCTGATACTCTGAAGTGACACGGTTATTGTTAATGTACCCACCAAATAAAAGGGGCGTATTTGTTCTTAAAATATACCTGGCCAAGGTGTAGGGAAGCTCTTCGCCAAGTCCTGTCCTGCTCGAGTTTAAGTCAAGAGCATAAGGGTAGGCCACTTCGGGCCAAACGATGAGGTCAAGCTCTCCACCTTCAGTTAATTTAGCGCTAAAATAAATGAGCTCATTAAGAATTTTATCAATGACATTTTTTCTTCCTTTTTCCCCGGCCATCCTTCTTCTGTTTGAAGAGTTGGGCTGAACAACCCTTGCTTTAATTTCTGTTTCCGCAGTTTTCTCAGATTTGCGAGTGTCCGGAATTGTAAGTGGTAAAAAAAGAAAAATGAAAAAGAAAAAATACTTTTTTAGTTCAGGAGATGATTTTGTTAAGGGTTTTGATCTGGCGATTTCAACAAGTAGAAGAGCAAAGCAGAAATTTATAAAAGAAAAATACTTAGGGCCAAAAATGGAGGCCTTCTCTGCGAGTTGGGGGTAAAGAATCCAGGAAGATCCAATAAAAATTTCAAGGTTGAAAGATAAAAAAGTTTCCAGAAAGCAAAAGAGAACAGAGGGAATTAGAATATTTTTTAGAAGAGGATATTCTTTTAAGTAGGGAAGCCCTCTATTGTATTTTAAAAGTAGAGGAAACCATAATGTGGGAACCAAAAGAAATGTCCAAAAGAAACAAATAATATAGCAAAAAAAATAGGGGATAGGCGTTAAAAGCTGAAGAGAGGATGCAAGCCAGTCAAGGGACAAAAAATAGAAAAAAAGGTAGCTTGTAAAAATTAAGGTCCAGGACTTTTTTTCATTATTTATAACTGCCACCACTATAAGGAAAAAACCAATAATGACGGCAAGTGGACCTAGGGGCTCAATTGGGAGGCGCGAGGGGTGGGCCGCGGAATAAAGTAGGCTTCCCAGAAGTGTGAGGGCCATATTAGGAATAATATGATTTTTTGACATGTTTTTTTTAAGTGGTTCATTATTTTAATGAACCTATTTTAGCATCATGTCGATAAGCATTATGGTAAGGCGGAAAAATCTTCATTTTCGTGGGGGGAAAGATAAAGGTGAAAGAGGATTCCCACAACAATTGTCGCTAAAAGAAGGTGTATTGGCTGAAGAAATTTAGGAATTCCAAAATAGGCCATACCAATACCTGATAAAACTTCCAGGGTGACCGAAATTAAGAGGACCTTTAGCAAAAGTCCTTTGGCCTTTTCCTTTTTTCTCCAAAGAAGGAACAGCGTTCCAATATGGGCCCCTACAATAATGAGGGAAAAACTTCTGTGAATTTGGAAGAAAATACCAAGGTGATCAACCCAAAGACTTCTCGGGACTTTTAGAGTTGTTTCGACGAGGTTAACCTCTTCTCTTGTTTGTGTCCCGAAAACAATCTGGACCAGTGTTAAAGCAAGGGTTATCAATATTAACTTTTGAAGGCTAGACGTCTTCGTAGGCCGGGGCCTTGTGGCCTTATGTAAGAGAAGGAAAAGGAGAAAAACAATAAAGAGCGCCACAAGCATATGGATCGTGATCATCCATTGGGCCAGGTTCGTTGAAACAACGACTGCTCCAAGCCAACCTTGAAAACCAAGCACAATCAGAGTGAAAAAACTTAAAATGGGAATTTCTTTAGAGGTCGACCAATAGCTAAAAGAGAAAAAGAAGACGCTTAGAACACAAAACCCTATAAGAACCCCTATCAAACGATTAATGTATTCTGTCCAAGTTTTGAAGACATTAAAGTCGGCAATCTCTTTTCCTTGCACCTTAAAAATTTCTTTATAGTTTGTAGGGAGCTCGGACTTTTCAACTGGAGGAACCCATTGCCCAAAGCACTTAGGCCAATCAGGACATCCCATACCTGAGCCTGTACTTCGAACTAGTCCCCCAACAAAAATAAGAAAATAAACGGCGAAAATGGAAACTTTAAGAGATTTTTCAAAGTTTTTCTTGGTTAACATGGTGTTCCTATCATGTGATCTTTTTGGAACAACTTGGCATAATAAGAAGAAGGTTTCAAGGGCCTTTAAAGTTTGACTGACTTAATATTTTTTGCAGTGAGAAAGTCTTTAAGAAACTGTGATATTTCTCTTTTTTGAAGATAAAGGTTTTCCATTTTTGAAAACTTTTTTTGCTGGACCTTTCGAGGCAGTCCACTCTTTTTCATGGCCTTTTTCAGTATAAGTATTCTTTTTTGAATTTTGTTAATTGCTCTTTTATAATGAAAAACTTTGAGGCCCTTTTTGTACTCTTTAAGAAAAGAACGCTCTTTTTTTGAAGGACAATTATTTCTATACCTCATGCCTCTCAGTCCAGCTTTAAGACCATTCCTTGATGTACAAAAAGTCGATAGGCCACTTTTGTAACCTAAGTCATATTCTTTTTTCCAAGCTTTTTCTTGAAGGTTTCCAGAAAAGCAACTCTTAATTGATTTTGGTGGCCAAGTAGAGATTTGACCATTAAGCCCAGATGTTTTTCCAATCTGGGCCCAGTTCTTTTTTTTACATGATAGAGTTTTATTAGGTATGTTGGAGCACCCTTCAAAGAAGAGAACAAAAAGTGCAATACTAAGAATCTTTTCTATCATCGCTTCCTGCTTCCAAGTTAGCATTGATCTTATCACCATTAGTGAATATTCGCAATTTTTATGAAGTGAAAGCTTAGAGATGTTGGCCATTATCAGAAGGAAGAACTAGTATCTTTCCTTTGTCTTTTTCAAAATGGAGTCCGTTGTGATTATTTCCAATTTCTTCTATCATTATGACGCTATAAATAGAAAGGTGAAGGCCCTTTGTTTCTTTGAGGCTATTCTTTAGTTTTTCTTCATTTGGGTCAATAATTTTGGAGTTGGCCCCACTTGAAAAAATGAAATCCGAAATAAATATGAAGCTTAGACCTAGATTAGAGTCTTTTATTGTTTTTGCTTTTAATTGAACATTTTTGGCATCTTTCGGATCTCGGTATGTAACGCAGTAGTGGGTATCTTTTTCATTCATAATATTTCTCTTTTAAATAATTGAAACTGGATAATAAAAAATTCAAAGAGCAATTTCAATAATAAATTTTTAGAAACTTATTTCCTTGCCCAAGAGGCGGTAAATCCTATTTTGTTTCATATAGTTATAATAAAGGCAAACTCTCTCGCTGAAAGGCGCATCCACATTTTCATCAAAAGAAACTCGGAGTGTTTTTGGACTGTAGATACTAGAGAGAGATCTCCTTTTACAGGCCCTCAAAATATAATGGCTTTTGATTTTTCCAGTCCAGTTGTTTAGTTGGGGTAAAGACAATGATAAGGTGCATAGTCTTTCTATAAGGGCCGTGGTTGACTTTTCGCTCTTGTATTTCTTTTCATCCTTCAACAATTGGCGGAAAACGAGCCTTAAAGAGTTATTATAAACTATTCCAAGGGACTCAAGGTTAATGAGGGAAAGGCGCATTGAGTTTTGGACATCGTGCCTTTTATTTTCAAGGTCCATATTGCCAAACTCTTCAAGGTTTTGAATTTCATCATTCCAGGAAAGGAGAATAAGTTCTCGAACCATATCGGGCACATCTTCATGTTCGATTTTTTTTCTTATTTCAAAGCGGACAATATTTTTTATTCTCTCTTCAATGTAGGAGGTCTTCATTTCAGGGGCCAGAAGCTTCTGTATTCCCTCTAGTTTTTGAGCGGCCATTGCTTTACTTTCTTCCGCGCTGTCGGGCATAGGAGTGGGACCATCAAAAATTATGAGGGACTTTTTTATAAGATGGGCAGTTTGAGAAATCACATATTGGGTGTTGGGTGGAATTTCATCACGATAGTCTTTAGAAAGTTTTTGGAGATATCTTATGGATTTACGAAGCATTTCCACTGGAGATGTAAGTGTATGCTGGCCCCTCCGCTCACCTTCTAAGAGAACAGATTCAGGGTCCACTTCTTTAACAAGTGAAAATCGGATATCAACATATTGCTGACCTTCTAATAGAAGTTGTTGTGATTTTTGAGTGATTGTTCTGATATCTGGAATGGGAAGTTTTAATGACCTTATATAGTTTTCACAATTTGTCATGGGAGGAAGAATGGGGTTTCTTTCTCCTTGAGGTGAGTAGTAATAAAAGAGTGGACCACAGTTAAAGTTTTCTGGAAAAGAATTTATGTAGGGGGAAGATTTGGCCTTGTCACTTTTTGGTTTTACAATCCAGACCAAAGATTTGATCAAGCGCTTGATAATCGCCTCTTTTTGGCCTGAGGGGGAGCTCTTTATTTCATCTACGGCCTCTTGAATATGGGCATGGAGGTCTTCTTTACTTTTTTCATAAACACTACGAAGTTCGATAACCATCTTTTTTCTAAAAGCGTGAATGAGGTTTCCAGCAGGAGAACCAGCAGTGACATGTGATATCCAAGAGTTGTACAGGCTCATGTTTTTGAGAATAGAGAGTCCAACCCAATTCTCGCCAAAGGTGTTAATTCTGTTTTCTGCGACCTCTTCGATAATTCTGTGAGTATCTTTGGAATGGCAATAAGTCCTGGTAAGACCTTCTAGAGCACAAGAAATTGATTGGGCCAAGGAGGAACGTTCGAGCTTTTTCAATGTTTTTTTAAATTTTAGACCTTTAATGATATCGATAAGAAATTGAGTTAAGGTACCTAGACCAGCAAGTCCGGCACCAAAGAGTCCTTTGTGGACATTAAAACCTTCTGCAGACCCAAGTATGTGTCCTCCAAGCTGAAGGGCCAAGGCAGGGTACTTCTCAAAACATATTGAAGAAGACCTTAAGCTTGAGTTTACGGTATAGGCCAATTGGTTAAGTCGGTTCAGGGAAGCAGACCTTGTTTCCCAAAGAGACTGCTTGTGACCGGTACCCAAATTAATGGCGTCTATTTTTTTTTGGGCCAATTCACTCGCGAGCTTTTGGGCAATAATGGGATTACTTTCTTCTTCCAAGGCAAGACTTAAATCAGAAATTTCTCTTTCTATTCGGTCCAAGGATTGAGGGGAGGAGGGATAATAAATATTTTTCCCTTCCTGTAAAACTCCTTCTAAAGAGTTCGCCCACTCACTGCAGGCATCATCTTTTTGAATACTTCTAATGATTTTAATAAGGTTGGCAGTTTGTCCAAGCGCCATTTTGGTATGTGATCCAAGGCTTTGGCAGCTGCCTCTAAAAGCAGAAAAGAGCACTTCTCCAAGGTCAACCTTTGAGTGGACTTGCAAGGGTATAAAGAGCAACAAAAAATAGAGTATATTTTTTAACACAATTAACCCCCCTTAAAATATTAATTATGGGGGGTTTTATTAAGTTGTGTAAAGTTTAATTGGCCTTAAAGGTAAAGATCAAATGGTTTTTTAAACCCGGTTTTACGCTAATAGACTGGTCAAGTATTCCATAAACTTCATGCCAGGCCCTCACTGTATAGTCTCCTACAGGTAATTCCTTAATTTTAAACTTCCCTTTTGAATCACTAACGGCGAAAAAGGGATGATTGAAAACACCAATACTTGCTTTCATCCAAGGGTGAACACTGCATTTGGCCTTAACGACAATTTCTTCATTATCAAATTGCTTTGTTCTTCGGGAATCCTTTTTGGGCATACCAATATTAAAAGACTTATTGTTTTCGGTTTTGGCCTTAACGTTGTGGAATAGAGAGTCACTATTAATAAAGGTTACTGGTTGCCCGGCCCTTACCGCGGCCACTCTTGGAACATAAACACAAGCTTTTTGGTCGAGCTCGAAGGCCTTTTGGGGAGGTGGTGGAAACTTCTGGTTTTCATGACCTTTATAGATCCAAACCAAAGTATTTTGAAGCTTTCCATTTTTTGCAAGAATCCTGTCGTCGTAGATATCACCTTTGAATTTTCGAGTGCACTTTTTTGGTAGTTTAAGTTTTTTCGGTGCGGGTATACTTCCGAGGATTTTTATTTCTCCTTCAAGGGAAACTTTGGGTAAAGCTTTTACTTCTTCTTGGACTTTCGGTTGTTCAACTTTTGATGGAGCTTCGATAACTTTTGTTTCTTTAACTGATGAAGAAAGGGATTCAACAACCTTGTCTTCGGTTTTTGGTTCAGTTAGAAAAACAAGAAGGGCCAAGGATACAAAAGTTGGTGCAATAATCCAGAGACTGTACTTATCTTGTTTCTCTCTAACATTAAAATAATGCCTAACCAGCACACCGACCACACTTACTAAAATAAGAATAAGCCAGTTGAGTTCGTGGCCATAAGTTTGGGGATAATGATTACTAATCATAATGAAAATAACTGGAAGTGTGAGGTAGTTATTTTGCTTGGATCTGAAGCCACCTTGCTTCCCAAGAGAGTGATCGACAGGCTCTCCTGCTTCCGCTTGGGCAAGCATTTTCTTTTGCGCCGGTATAATATGAACCCAAACATTACCCACCATCCAGGTTCCAATCATGGCGCCTATATGAATGTAGGCCGCGCGGCCACTTAAAGTTTCGCTAAGGATATAGGAAGTCCCAACAACAAGCGCTAACGTAAGAAATGTTGGAAAATTCCCCAAATGCCCGAAGGCCCTCCAAATACCATCATAAACAAACCAGGTTATAACGAGAGTTCCTATTCCAAATACGATGGCGCCAGAGTTTGATATTGAGGAAACCTCTGGGTCTATAAGATAAATTCCTCCACTGGAATAATAGATGAGTCCTAAAAGAAAATAACCACTTATTAGTGTCCATGCCGCTTCCCATTTAAACCAATGGAGGACATCTGGAATTTTTTCTGAACCAAAAAGTTTCTTTTGAATTTGATAATAACCACCGCCATGGACTAGAAAAAGCTCCCCCGTGACACCTTCTTTTTTTTCTTTCGGAGGCGCCAAATGGATATCAAGCCAGTTAAAGAAAAAAGAAGACCCGATCCATGAAATACCGAAAATGATATGGGCCCATCGACCAAGTAGGGAAAGCCATTCTGTTAAATTTGAATCCATTTTAACCTCATCAAAAAGTTTTGGGGAGAAACGGTACAATAACTTTTGTTGATATACAAACTTTTTTGATATTGTTAGATGGGCCCTTATAAAGATCACGATTGTTTTGCGTTAAAACGGTCTATTTGATAAATAAGAATTTTAAATCATTGGTTTGACACTATGAAAAAGAAAATTTGGTATCCTTTAAGCTTTTTGAATCCTTTTGTGATGTTGGTATTTTTTTATTCATCGCTTTTTTTGAAAGGAGGATCTCTTTATATTGTTCCTCTGTTCTCTTTCGTCCTTGTTCCACTCATTGATAGGGTTGTTGGGGAAGATAAGGGTAATTTTAGCGATTCAGATTACTCTCTTTTAGAAAAAAACCTTTTTTACGAAGGGCTTCCATGGTGCCTTTTTATAGGTATTTTGGCGGCGCTGTATTTGGGAATATGGGTTTTTTGCAGAGGGACTTTTTCAATCTTTGAAACCATCGGGCTGGTTTTCTCCCTTGGTTTAGTTACCGGGGGCCTAGGTATTAATTTGGCCCATGAGCTTGGACATAAAAAAGGAAAAATGGCCCAAGGGGCGGCCCAAATTCTTTTGGCCCATGTTTTTTATGGGCAATTTTTTATTGAACATAATAAAGGTCACCATAAGAATGTTTCTACTCCTAATGACCCGGCAAGCTCAAGATACAATGAGAGTTTCTACAGTTTTTTTCCAAGAACTCTGATAGGGACTTTCAAAAGTGCCTACAGTTTGGGTTTTTACGATTTTAAAAATAAGGTTTTTTGGAAAAACCATACTTCTTTTTTGACATTGGTTTCTCTAATAATCGCTTGCTTTTTTTGTTTTTTCGGAGGGTTAAAAGGTCTTCTTGGTTTTCTTAGTCAATCATTTTTGGCCATTCTTCTTTTAGAAATTATAAATTATGTTGAACATTATGGGCTTGAAAGAAAGAAAAACCCTTCCGGGCGTTACGAAAAAGTAAGACCTTATCATTCATGGAATTCGGATTATATTTTTTCAAATGGCCTTCTTTTGAACCTCCAAAGACACTCAGATCACCATGCTTACGCTGATCGTCCTTACCAAAACTTGAGAACTCATGATGGGGTTCCCCAACTTCCTTGGGGGTATCCTACAATGATGATTCTTGCTTTGTTTCCTCGTTTGTGGAGAAGGTTTGTACACCCTCTTCTCGAAAGTTGAAGGGGCTATTTACTAAGTTCGATACTTAGTACTCTTTCAATGATGCTAATCATCGTTTGCTTATCACCAAAAGGTTTTGGTAGGTACATGCTAACACCTAGGTCTCGGGCCTTTTGGGTGAGTTTAGGACTCATTTGTGTTGTATAAAAAAGAATTGGAATGTTTGTGGTCTCATCATTCGACTTCACTTTCTCTACAAACTCAAAACCATCCATGATGGGCATTTGGACATCCGAGATTATGAGAGATGTATCAGGGTTTTCTTTAAGAACTTTAAGGCCACTTTTACCATTGTCGGCCTCTATAAGAGTCAGTTCTCCATATTCCTCTAAAAGTGCTATGAAGTCTCTCCTAATAGAAGGAGAGTCGTCAACGATTAATATTTTCAACGTCGTCTCGTTTTAGTCGTTTATAAACAAAATTATACACTATAAAAGATTTCAGGGAATAATTTAAAGAAAAGCCTATGGAATTAGTTGGGTAAGTTGATTTTTAAGGCCTGCTTGATAACGGTAATCATGTGGTCCTCTTTAAAAGGTTTTGGAAGCCAGGCCTTTGCTCCAAGCTTTTTTGCCAATTTTTGTTTAGTGGGAGACATCTCAGTTGTATGAAAGAAAAAGGGGATACTCTTGAGTTCCTGGTCGCTTGAAACTTTTTCAAGGAG
>JAOMEV010000048.1 GCA_028346125.1 Bacteriovoracales bacterium
TTCGTTTACCTGAAGATAGTCTCTCCAAGTCTCCTGATTCTGCCTGAGAAGTGTTTTTCAAGTTCCGCTGTACCATCTGGGAAGAGATGTTCGTTTTAATTCTTAAGCCCATTTTGTTTCTCCTTTAAAAGTCATAGTAGAGTGGTCAAGTTCTTAACTGACTTTCTTCATCAGTTGATGCAGATATCGACACCGGACAAAACAACTTTAATCAATTATTAATTTTTCTTATATTTTTTGTAGGTTTTTGAAGTAATCAAATGAATACTTGTACTTAAAGTGAAAAGAGTACCTGAGTCAAAGGCTCAACTACTCGCGTCCTTGAAGGTCTTGGATGATTTTGGTTGTTGAATGGCCATCAAGAAAGTGTAAACTCTCTACTTTACCGCCATAGGAAAGAACAATATTGGAGCCAACAATTTGATTTACCTCCCAATCTCCGCCCTTAACTAAAACATCAGGACGAACTTGCTTTATAAGATCGAGGGGGGTTTCTTCATCAAAAATCTCTACGAAGTCTACCGATTTCAAGTTTTCTAAAAAAAACTTCCTCTCAGACTCTTGGTTAATAGGTCTTTGAGGACCTTTTAGCTTTCGAACAGAACTATCTGAATTGAGACCAACAAAAAGAAGATCCCCCTCATTTTTCGCAGAGCTTAAATAAGACAAGTGGCCACAATGTAATATATCAAAGCAGCCATTCGTAAAGACAATCTTTTTATCCTGATTATTTTTTAAAAAGAGGGAAGCCTTTTCAGTGAGTATCTTCATTCTTTATTACCAATTTTGAATCTGACAACTTCCCATGAAAATCCATTATCAGCGGTAAAAAAGCAACTAAAAAAGAACTTAAAGTTATGAGACTTCTTAAAAAAGTATGTCTTATTGTCAAATAACCCTTATTAGTCTCCACTACTCTTAACTTGAAGCATAATTTCCCAGGACTTCCCGAAAGATCAAAAAGGGTAAAGTAAGTTATAAAGTAGAGACAAAAAAGAATAATAAAAGCACATATAAAACTTAAAGAGGTTGAAAAGCTTATCGCTGTCTTTAAGTCTAATGGGGAAAAGTAAAAAAAGCTTACAAATGTAAGTGCCAACAATGCTAGAATTAAAACCAAATCTATAAGGAAGGAAAATAGTTTAAAGTGATAAGGAACATAAAGGTCCTGAGTCACTTCATTTAACTTTTCTTCGGCCGGAATTTCAGGAAATTCCTTTTTAATAGTTGGGTTTTGGTAAAAAGAGCTCAACTGAGCGGGCCTTTGGCCAGAAAGACCTGAATCTCTCAAGTTTTCCTTCAAAGGTCTCCCTTTAAATGAATTAAAGCTTTTTTGAGGCTCTTTTTGATGAAAACCCAATCCTTTGGTTAAGGGCCTAAAGCTTACATCCTCTAGATTAAATTCTTCATTCCCTTCAGTCATAGTCTTCCTCTCGGAAAAAATCCTATACTAAAAGGTTCTCATAAAACCTTCTCCTCTACAATAAAATTCTATTTTTGAAAAAGGCCAAGAAGGTAACCTACTGAGGTGGCCAATGCATGGGGAGCCCTAAGAATGGGCGTTGGCAGATGAACTGTATTAACATTATCTATATTTTCAATAAAGTCTTCTTCCAAACCGGACAGGCCTCCTTCAGGCCCTATGATAAGAAGAACTTTTTCTACTTCATTTTGAAAAGTAATACTTCCATTTACCTTTTTTATGGATGAAAAATAAAAGGCCCTATCATAGTCACGACACAAGCTATCTAAAGCTTTTAAATCTCTTCCTTTATTCATAATTGGCAAAAACGGATTATTCGATTGTATGAGAGCACTTTCCAAAAGCCGATCAATTCTTTCTTTATTCAAATCATACCTAGATGAATACTCGGAAAAAAGGGGAGTTATTGTATTAAGACCCAATTCCACAGAGATTTTTAAAATTTCATCAAGGGCATTCTTTTTAGGCAGGCAAAAAGCAATATCTAATAGAGGAGTTTGTCTTGACTCATGAGATACCTCTAAAATATCCAAATTTAATTCTCTTCTTTTAACTTCGCTTACCTTAGCAGTTATTTTAAGGCCACTCCCATTAAAAATTAAAAGATATTCTCCTAATTTTATTCTAACAGCTTTTAGAAGATGGTGGGCCCGATCACCGTCAATATTTAAAATGTCCCCATTTTTTAGATTTTCAGATTTTTTTAAAAAGATTGCTCTCATATTACTTTTTCTCAAATAAGAGAGCTGCCCATTGCCCTTTAATTTTTTCTTCCTTTAATTGAAATCCCATTTCAGAAAATTCATCTTTTATTTTTTTCATCTGCTCAATTAAAATTCCAGAAATTATGAGAGCGCCATTGTCATTTAAACACTCTTTTAAAAGTTCTTTCTCTTCAATTAAAATATGTTCCAATATATTAGCAAAAATCAAATCATAATCTTTTTTAACTACAAATCTTTCTCTAGATACAAGTCTTTGCCCATCTAATTGATCCGGCAAAAAGTTGAGCTCAAGGTTTTGCTTGCAGTTATTCAAGGCCTCAATTTCTATATCACAAAAATCTACTTTCATTGGAGAAAGCTTTAAAGCAGACATTCCCAATATTCCAGACCCACAACCAAAGTCTAAACAATGCGCAAACTTATTATTTTGTTTTTGATTTAATTCATCAAATATTTGAAGACATAAAAAAGTAGTCTCATGATCGCCAGTTCCGAACCCCATACCAGGATAAATAAAGAGGGCCTCTTTTTTACCTGCCCATTCTTCTTTTTCCCACTCTGGGATAATTGTTAATCTTGAAGAGATTTCTATTGGTTTATAGGACTTTTTCCATTCTGCATTCCAATCCTTCCAATTATTTTTCTCTACTTCAACATCAAGGTGTTCACAATTTTTTCTCAAATATTTTTGGAAGTTATCCACATTATTTTCAATTTCACCTTCATGAAAATAAAACTTTACTCTCTGACCTTCTCTAGCGGCTTGGTTTAAGTCTACCTCATCAAGAACGTCTTGTGGGACACTTCCGCCTGAAAAGGCCTTCTCTCCAAGGGCCTCATCTACCTGCTCTTCATTCATAGAAAAGTCTTCAATACCTTGGCAAAAATAATCGTCAACAGCTTTTGCCATGACAACCTCTTTAAGGTCTAAACGGTCAATAAAGTTTATTGAAACTGAGTAATAATAACGATCTTCCATCAATTCTCCCTGGCACAATGATCTCTTATCTTTAATAGTGGATAAAAGCTACCATTTGGAAAAATTTTTACTTTTTCCAAGCAACTTCTACCAACCCATAAGACCTTAGGGTGCCAAAGATTAATATAAGTATAATCAGTATTTGCTAAAGCTTGCACTTTTCCAAAAAGTAATTTTCTCTTTTCAGGGTCCAACTCACCTTTAGCACTATCAATGAGTTTATCCATTTTTTCATTATTGTATCGGCCACGATTTCTCCCTCTTGGAGGTAATGAAGTGCTATAAAAGAGAGAATGAAAAAAATCAGGGCCAGTAAAACCAATCCATTGCCCCAAAGTAAGGTCATAATTTCCTTTTTTAAAGGCCCTATAATAAGTTCCCCATTCATTCACAACAAGAGAAACTTTTATACCAAATTTTTCAAAATAGTCTTTAATCGTTTTGGCCAATTCAACAGTCTGCTTATTATTTGAAATCCTCCATTTTAAATGAAGCAACTCACCCTTCTTTTCATAATAACCAACTTTTCCTTTTACATAACCTGCCTCTTCTAAAAGTTTTCTTGATTCTTGTGGGTTATAAAAATCAACTAGACCTGGAAAATCATAAGCTGAAAAGGCAGGTGAAAACATCCCTTTTGATAAAATCGCTGAATTTCCTAATTTATATTTTAATAAGTCTTTCCTTGGTAAAAGGTATGATAGGGCCTTTCTTACATTAAGCTCTCTAAGGTGCTTGTTTTCATGATTTAAACCAATATACTTATAGTTAGAACTTTCTTTTTCCCAAATTTTAAGGCCTAACTTTTTAAGATTTTTTCTAAACCATTTTAATTTTCTTGGTGAGAACTCAATCAAGGATAAATCCACTTCTTTATTCATTAATTTGAGAGATAATGTTGTCTCATCTTTAACCGTTTTAAACTCTAAAGAAGGCAATTTAGAATTATGTGCGGGAGACAGCTTAAAACTTAAATCAGTAGATTCGGAAAATAAATAAGGCCCAGCACCAATAATATCTTTAGGTTCAAACTTCTTTTTTCCGAAGTTTTTTATTTTTATTATTTTGAAAAGAGTCAAATCCGATATATTGTCTGGAGAATATTTTGAATAAACTAGTTCAACTGTGTACGGGTCAATAACCTTTAAAGATGTAATCTTTGAGAAAGCAAATCTAAAAATAGATTTTATATGCTTTTCTTCTCTAAAATATTTCCAAGAGTTTTCAACATCTTTTGCCTGAACCTCACTCCCATCCCAAAACTTTATTCCTTTTTTTAAATGGAAGGTAATTCGATGCTCATTGCCTAAAGTTTTTTCCACATAACCCTTGCAGAGCCTACATGAAAACCTCATATTTTCATCTATATCAGTCAAAGAAATATGGACTAATCTATGGATATTTTGGGAGTTAGAATCCGTTGCAAAAAAAGGATTTTTTAACGATTGGGGAAAACTCGATATAGCAAGGCTCAAACTTCCCATGGCCCATTGTATTGAGGTGAAAAAACCAATCATTAAAATTAAAAAGCCTTTTTTCATTGTATAACCTCCGACTGAAATTAAATCTCTTCAAAAAATATCATTTTTGTTCTTTCTAAGGCAAATACCTTGTGCTACAGCATTAGAAAAAAGGATACCTATTTATGGCCAGTAATAAAAAGACTATTTTCTCCATTGTTCCGATTGGAGGATTGGGTCAGATTGGCTCAAACATGACCCTAATTTCTGGACAAACAGAGTCATTAATTGTTGATTGTGGCATTCTCTTTCCCAATGAAGACTCATTCGGTATAAATTATCTAATACCCGATTTAGATATTTTGGAAAATGCCTCTCCAACAGACCTTATTATTACTCATGGTCATGAAGACCATATAGGTGCCATTTACCACATTATTGAAAAAGTTCCCCAAATTAAGGTTTGGGCCTCTCCTTTTACCTCTGAACTTATTAAGAAAAAGCTGAAGAGCTATAAAAAATCCATAAAGATAAACTTGTTAATACAAAAAAAAGAAATCACTTTTTCAGACTTTTCTTTTATACCCATTCAAACAAATCATTCAATACCGGAAACTCATGGTCTTTTCTTTAAGTCAAAGAAAGAAAGCTTATGCTTTTTTATCCTTTCAGACTTTAAATTTGATAATAAAACCCCTTACGAAAGTCCAATGGATTTAAATTACTTAAAGAATATTTCTCAAAACTTTGAGAAAAGGGTGTTATTTTCTGATAGCACAAATATAAAAAGTAAAAATTTTAAAACCCCCTCTGAAGCGGATTTAATCGCACCAATTGAAGACATTCTGTCCAAAAATAATAAAAGAGTATTTTTTACACTTTTCCCTTCCAATATTTTTCGCCAAAAATCCATAATTAATGCTTCCAAAAAATTTAAAAAAAAGCTTATCCCTTACGGAAAGTCAGTAGAAAACTATCTTGAAACTGCTATAGATTTAAACCTCATAGAAAATGATAAAAGTCTGATCAAAAGTATTAAAAATACAAACTGCGATGGCGATAACCTTGTCATTTTAATTTCAGGCTGCCAAGGAGATTTTAGAGGGGCCCTTAGAAGAGTCGCATGGGGAGAAGATTCAACATTTAAAATTAAAAAAGGTGACCTTTTTGTTTTTAGTTCAACTCCAATTCCAGGAAATGAAAAAAAGGTCTCTCAAATAATGAATAAAATATATGAAGCTGGAGGTGAGGTGATTACAAATGCAGATTGTCTAGTTCATGCTTCAGGTCACCCAGGGAAAGATGATCTCAAAATTCTTTACGATACATTTAACCCCACAGACGTCATTCCGATTCATGGAGAATCCTACCTTCTCCATGCTCATAAAAAATTTATTGAGGAAACATATCCAGATATAAAAACACACCTCATTTATAACTTTAATTCAATCAACATTAATCAAAGCTTGGAAGTTAAAATTGAAAAGAATGAATCAAAAGAACCCTGGCTTATCCATGGAAAAGGTATTCTTTTAGAAAAAGAAAATCTTAGACAAAGAAGAAAAATGGCATCAAGTGGACTTCTATTTCTTTCCATAAAAATAGATTCAATAGGAAGAAAAAGAGTTAATTATTCGTTAGAACATTTTGGATTACCTCAATTAATAAAAAATCAAGAAGAGAAAATAGGGTGGCTTATTAACAATTTTTTCAATAAGACCAAAGTAAAAACCTTCGATAAATCCAAGGATGAACTTAAAATAGAGTTGAGAAAATTTTGTAATAAGGTTATTGGTTATAAGCCTCTAGTCTTTATTCATTTTATTTGAAAAATTCAATGGAAAAAAACTGTCCGATACACCCCAACAATAAAAATGAAATCAACTGCGGAATCTGCGAGCAAAGGTTCTGCTCACTTTGTCTTTCAGAAGAAAATGGCACTGTTTTATGCTCAAAGCACAAAGAAATTTACCTAAAAGGCCCTTGGGTAAAATCAATCATTATCACATGCTCTGAAGAAGCTTCGGAGTTGGGGCTCAGTCTTTACCGGTTCAAAGAGTTCCTTTGGGAATCAAAAGAGATCCCCACTTATCTATCCTTTAATTATTCTTACTCAAAAAATTCTTTCTTAACAACAATGGAACTCAACTCCCTAAACAAAGACCTTTCAATAATAACGTCTCTTTGGACAGATAAAGTTAACTGCCCTTAATTACCTCTGAATATTGTTTTCATCCAAGTTTTTATCTTTTCTCATAAAGCTTGGAGTATCTAATTCTTCCTCATTAAAATTAATAAAACCTAATTTTTCAGCAATACTTTTACCTCTGTTTCCAGAATTTTGGGCAGGAGATCTTTCCTCTCTCGACCCCATATCTCTTTTCTTTGTTACAGGAGTATTATCGATATTTTTTGGGGCCTCTTCTCTTTTCTTAGAAGTTTCGTACCTATTTGCAGCTTGTTTTATATTTTCAACTAGCGAAGATACATTTTCTTGCTCCTCAACGGTGCTTTTCTTTTTTTGCACAGGCATTTTAAAATTCTGCTCTCTCGGAACTTCTTCCCCTTCATTAAGGTTTGCTCTCTCGAGGGTTTCATTCACAGGTGTTTCCAAATTATCATAGATGTCATTAGATGGACGATACTTCGTTTCTACATCTTCAATCTCAGTCCGATAATTTATTTCTTCTTCTCTTTCGATCATTGGACGGGACTCTTTTCTTTCTAATGAAGTCGGTGACTTGACTCTTTCTTGACCACCAAGTCCCGTTGCTATAACAGTGACTTTTATTTCATCGGTCATTTCAGAGTCAATAACTGTTCCAAAAATTATTTCAGCGTCATCATCAGCAGCTTCCATAATTAAAGTAACCGCTTCATTCGTTTCATGCATTGTTAAAGTATCATTTCCTGTAATATTAATAATAATGCCTGTTGCACCATCTATTGAAATATCCTCAAGAAGAGGTGAACTAATGGCCTCAGTGGCCGCTTTTATTGCTCTATCAGGCCCTGAGCAAACACCAGTTCCCATTAAAGAAAGCCCTTTATTGGCCATGACAGTGCTCACATCTGCAAAGTCAGCATTTATATGGCCGGTATTATTTATAAGGTCAGAAATACCTCGAACTGCATTTAATAGAACTTCATCTGCTTTTTTAAAAGTTTCAACTAGAGATAGACTCTCCCCCGCAATATAGAGAAGTCTCTGGTTGGGTATTGTGATAAGAGAATCTACATTATCTTCTAAAATAGAGATTCCTGATT
Organism: Bacteriovoracales bacterium; assembly: GCA_028346125.1. Classification (GTDB taxonomy): domain Bacteria; phylum Bdellovibrionota; class Bacteriovoracia; order Bacteriovoracales; family Bacteriovoracaceae; genus UBA7317. The sequence goes on from JAOMEV010000048.1 coordinate 7,915, forward strand.
CTGCCTGTTTAAACCTTTTCTTTCCCTCAAAAATAAAGGGCTTGGTAACAACCCCAACGGTAAGAGCTCCTAATTCTTTTGCCAACTTTGCAATAACTGGAGCAGCGCCTGTTCCAGTTCCACCACCCATTCCGGCGGTAATAAAGACCATATCAGAGCTTTCCATTATTTCGCTTAATTTTTCATACTCATCAAGGGCAGCTTTTCTACCAACTTCTGGGTTTGCTCCTGCTCCCAGCCCCTTGGTAATTTCAGCACCTAACTGAACCTTGGTTGGGGCCAAACTTACGTTCAGCGACTGAATGTCTGTATTGGCAACAACATATTCTACGCCAGTTAGTCCTGACTTTATCATTGTATTAACGGCGTTACACCCACCGCCTCCAACACCAATTACTTTAATCCTCGCACATTGCTTAACTTCTTCACCCATTCCATCAGATATTTCAAACATGTCATACTCCTCTACCATGAGAATTTAAAAAATTTCTTTAAATACGGATCTTAATGATTCACTCAACCTTCCAATTAAATCTTTCTGGCCTCTTAATCTATTACTTTCTACATAGTTCACATTATTTTTTTTAGCCTCTAAAAGAAGTCCCAGAACTGTAGAAAACTTGGGACTATGCATCGCATTAGTCATCCCGCCTAAAGAAAGGGGATGGCCCGTTTTAGTTGGGCGCTCTAATATATATTCACCGAGATCTGAAATTGACTTTATTAAAGAACCTCCACCCGTCAAAACATAGCCACCTGTAACTTGATGAGTAAGTCCTTTTTCTGAAATTATCCCCTTAATTATACTAAACAACTCCTCCGCACGAGCACCTAAAACATCAGCAACGACTTGTAATCTTACTTCTCTAGGTTTCGTTCCTGAAAGTCCTTGAACTGTGATACAAGCTTGCTCACTAATCCCTTCTGGAATTACGCTAGCATGATTAACTTTAATAGTTTCAGCTTCTGTGTGAGGTATTTGTAAAGCAACGGCCAAATCATTTGTAAAATGATTTCCTCCTACAGGAATAATGTGTGAATGAATTAAACTCCCATTTTTCCAAATGGCCAAATCAGTTGTGCCCCCTCCAATATCAACCAAAACTACGCCTAACTCTTTTTCTTCCGCAGTTAAGACGGCCCGGGAAGAAGCAATTGGCTGGAGAGTTATCTGAGAAACTGTAACACCTGTATGTTCAACACATTTTACAAGATTTTGAATCAGTGAAATTGATCCAGTAACAACGTGAACTTGAGCCTCTAAACGCACACCACACATTCCAATGGGATTCTTTATTCCACCTATATTATCAACTTTATAGCTTTGAGGAACTACATGTAAAATCTCTCGATCAGATGGAATAACAACCGCCTTCGCGGCTTCTATAACTCTTTTAACATCATAAGAGTCGATTTCACGACCTTTAATTGCCACAACACCAGAACTGTTAAAACTATAAATATGGTTTCCTGCAACTCCTATAGAGGCCCTACTTATGTTAACTCCCGACATAAGTCTCGCTTCTTCCAAGGAAGCTTTGATAGATTTAACCGTTTTATCAATATTGACAACAGAACCTTTTTTTAGGCCATGACTTGGATGGGTTCCAACTCCGATAATTTCAAGGTCTTGTTCTTTTGGTCTTCCTGATTGGATAGCAACAACAGTACAAACTTTAGTTGTCCCTATATCTAATCCTACAATTACATTTTTATCGTTCATGAGATTCCTTTCTCAATATGAACTCGGAACAACAGAGAATTTCAAGGTTAATAGACAGACTCCATCATAGGAAAAATTTTAAAATCTGTCATTGAACTTGACAACAACTTTTTTGGAATTTGTCAGATTTATTATGGAAGGAGTCTTTTGTTTTTCACCCAAAAATTTTATGATTTTCTGAAGCTTTAAGGTTTTTTCTGTCCAAAGCTCTTTTCCTAAAAAGGCACTCGTTGGCCTTCCCTTCAAAGAAAGAATAATTGTAAGGGCCCCATGGCTACCTAAAATAACTTCTGAGAGCTTCTTTCTAAATTCGAGGTCCATAGCGTGAATGATTTTAACAAGCTCATTTTGAACTTTTTTATTGGCCTTCTCTACAGGTATGGCCAAAGAGGGTAGGCCATATTGAAGCTTATTGTCATTTCGTAAAATTTCTTCATATGTTGGATCAAAAAGTTTTCCATTATCTACAAGAAGAGCATCATAAGAGTTTTGACCATCTCTTTTATAAATCTGTACCTTCATGAGGGGTAGGGGACAATCTAGCTTAATTTTCAAAAACTTCTTTAGAGGATTAAACTTAATTTCGTAGGAAGATAAAAAATGCTTCAAAACAAGCTTATTTTTTAAAATTTTCTTTTTTACATCACTTAACAGCCTTCTTTTTTCAAACTCCTTCACAAGGTTAAGAGTCAAAGAGCCGGCCACTCTTGAAGGACATTTTCCAAAGAAGGTTCTATATTTCACATTTCCTAAAGACTTTTCTTTGACCGAACCTAGACAGGTTGATACCTGAAAAAAAAGGATCAGAACTAAAAAAACGTTATTTCGAGGCTTAAAATAATTCATTATTTTAAAATTTCACTTCCGTATCAAAGTCTACACCGAATTGAAGGCTGAGTTCTTCCCTTATACTGTCAATGGCCCTTACCATGTTAGAATAATTTGCACTTCCTCTATTTTCCATAAAATTAGCATGAAGGGGACTTATTCTCACTTCGTCCAAACAAAAGCCTTTGAGCCCAATTATATCTATAAACTCACCTGCACGACAAGTCGCTAATTTTCCATCTGGCAGCTCTCTATTCGAATTTTTAAAAACACAACCGCAGGTTTGAGACTTTAAAGGTTGTGTTTCATTTCTCTTTCGCAGGTAATTTTTAATAGTCATTGCAACCTGATCATCTTTCCCAAAGTGAACTAAGGTAACCTCATAGATAAGATCTCCTTCTTCAGCAAAATTGTTTTTTCTATAGGAAAAAGACCTTTCGTCAGGAGAAATAGTCTTAAAGATGCCTTCCTTAGAAATGAGTTTTACCGATTTCACTAAAGGTCCAATTTCACCTAGACCTGTTCCCGCATTCATGAAAACCGCCCCTCCAAGGGTTGCCGGAATTCCTGTAAAAACTTCCCAGCCTTTTAAACAAAATTTTGAAGCATGCGAAGAGAGCTTACTCAAATGGATAGAAGCTGGAAGAGTATACTCTTCCCTCATTGTACTAAAATATTCTTGCTCAAAAGGAAATTGCAACTTAAGGTAAGGAGCATCAGAGAATTCCTGCAACATTTGATTAGAACCAAAACCCAAAACCCTATAGTCTATTTTTTCACAGAAAAGGGCCTTTACAACCTTCTCCAAAGCATCCTTACTCTTAATAATGATAACGTCACCCTGGGCAATTAGCTTCAACGTCGAATATTTGGATAAGTCTTCATCTAAAAGAATCTCAACGTTATCAATACTTTTTAATACCAGACTTAAATCATTCATTTTTTATTTACCAATTTGAAAAACAGCATCTCTAATATTCTTGCCTATAGAGCCTGCCCCTAAGGAAATCAGTGTCGCCTTTTTATCTTTATGGGATTCTATAAGGTCAAGAAGGCCATCTTTGTTTTCCAGAATATGTCCTAGACCTGGATGAAGCCTATTTATATCGGAGACAAGTCTTTCAGAATTAATTCCTTCAATGGCCGTTTCACTTGCCCCATAAATCGGACAAATATAGAGCTTATCTGCATAATTAAAGCAATGTAGAAACCGGTCCCAACAATCCTGAGTTCTCGTGTATCGGTGAGGCTCAAAAACCGCCACTATTTCAGCATCTGCACGAGTCTCTCTAACGGCCTTTAACGTCGTCGAAATCTCTGTCGGATGGTGAGCATAATCGTCTAAAACTTCAAAGCTATCCTTAGTGTAAAGTTTTTGGAGTCTTCTTCCAACACCATTAAATTTCTTTATTGAGCGAGCTATAAGAGGAAAATCAACATCTAAGTTATGAGCGAGAGAAATGGCCCCAAGTGAGTTTAAAATATTGTGTCTCCCTGGAAGGGACATCTCTATTGTAACTTTTTTCTCTCCCTTATGCCAAAGATCGTAACAAGTCAGAGATTGAGGGGAAAACCTTACGTCCCTCGCCTCATAATCAAAAGTCTCACCCTCATTACCAATACCAAAAGTTACACTAGGCTTCTTAAGCTTTTTTCTAATTTGCATTAAGTTCTTGTCATGACCATTAATTGCACAAACCCCATAAAAAGGAATCCTATTCGCAAAACTTTTGAATGCCGTAATGAGGTTTTTTTCATTTTTATAAAAATCCATATGATCATTATCAATATTAGTAATAATAGACATGACTGGGTTTAAAAGAAGAAAAGATCCATCTGATTCATCCGCTTCAGCAACAAGAAACTCTCCCGCCCCAATTTTGGCATGACCATTAAGATTATGGACGATCCCACCAATAATATAAGTTGGATCAAGCTGACTTTCATGAAGAATTGTCGCCAGAAAGCTCGTTGTTGTTGTTTTCCCATGAGTTCCTGCTATAGCAATCCCTTTTTTAAGCCTCATTAATTCGGCCAACATTTCGGCCCTTCTCATAATAGGGATATTATTTTCTTTAGCACAAACAATTTCCGGGTTAGACGAACTAATGGCCGAGCTATAAACGACTGTCGTCGCGCCTTCCACATTTTCTCCCACATGCCCTACATAAATATCGGCTCCCAGTTTTCTTAATTTTTCCAAAGAAGAGGAATCGTTGAGATCCGAACCTGAAACTTTATAACCCATGGAGAGTAGAACCTCGGCAATACCGCTCATCCCAATTCCACCAATACCAACAAAATGAACTCTTAATTTATTAGCAACTTGAAACAAAAGAATCTCCCAACAGTTCAGGAATGAATGTAGGAGTTATCCCTACTTTCATTCATTGTAGAAAACAAAAGCCCAATCCCAAAAAAATTGCAAACCAGCGAAGAGCCCCCATAACTTATAAAGGGTAAATTCAACCCCTTTGTTGGCAGAAGCCCTAAGACAACACCCATATTAAGAACAGACTGAAGCCCCAAAGAAAACATCACCGTAGAGGCCAGAATAAAAGCAAGTCTGCTATTGAGCTGTAGCGCAAATTTGTATCCAAAATATATGAGACAAACAAACATGGCAATAATTAAGAAAACCCCTAGAAAACCAAGTTCCTCCCCAATGACGCTAAAAATAAAATCATTGTGGGCCTCAGGTAAATAAAATAACTTTTCATTACTATTTCCCAAACCCTGTCCCAAAAAAGAGCCATTTGCAAAAGCAAGATAAGATTGAATGATTTGGAAACCACTTGTTTTAGGGTTTTTCCAAGGGTCCAAAAATGTTAAAAGCCTTTTTATTCGATATGCCTTTAAAAAAAATGTCGATAACCCGATAAAAAGACCGCTCAAAAGAATCCCGTAAAAATATTTTCTAGGAAAATTACTCAAGAAACAAATAAAGCCAATAACAAGGAAACAGATGGTGAAACTACCAAAATCAGGCTGTCTTATCAGAATTATTAATGGCAATATCATCCCAATGGCGCCCAAGCATTTTTGCTTAAAAGAATAATGAGAAAAGTTTTCAAAGTAGGGTATGGCAAGGATCATAAGACTAAATTTTATAATCTCACTCGGTTGCATCCCAAGGCCATTGAATTCAATCCACCTCGCTGCCCCTTTAACTGAACGAGAGAAACTAGGCACCATAGTAAGAATAAGTAATCCTGTGCATATTGCATTGATGTGCAGTCCATACTTTATCCAAAAGCTAAATTTTGTTTTACTTACAATGATGGCAACGGCCAACCCTATTGCAAAGTATATGAGCTGTTTTAGAAAAAAATAGGCTGAGCTTCCATAAACCTCTTTGGCATATATATAACTCGATGAATAAACCATCAAAAGGCCTATTGAGCTTATAAGAAGTAGAATAAAAATGATTTGGAGTCCGACTCTTTCTAACTCGGTCTGATCTTTGGTAAACACGACAGTACCCTCCTCATCCTTAAGGGTTAGTTTCTTTTATTAAAAAGGCAAAGGCATTTACAGTTGATAAACTAACTTTTTAAAATAGTTTCCTCTTTCCTCGTAATCTCTAAAGAAGTCCGTGCTCGAGTTACCCGGCGACAGTAAAATAATATCACCTGTTCTTGATTTTTGATAAGCAAATAAAATAGACTCCTCAAAGGAACCCACAATATAAGTTTGGGAATGCCCCCCAAGAACCCTGTTCATTCTTTCTTTACATTCGCCCACTAAAACCATCACCCTCACATTTTTTATCATTTCATTAGCGTAAGGCTCATAGTCAATTTCTTCGTTATCCTTTCCTCCAGCGATAAGGATAACTTGCGATTTAAATGACTTAATGCTTTTTAAGAGCTCTTCCATAGACTCAGCTTTCGAATCATTATAAAAACTGACTCCATTCTTTTCCATGAGAAACTCTAACCTATGAGGAATCCCAGGAAATCTTTCGATAGTTGTTTGAATTGACTTATCTGAAACCTTGAGGGCCTTACAAGCCGTTATAGAGGCCAATAGGTTTTCTCTATTTCTCTGTCCCACAATTCTCATTTTTGAGACAACAAAATCGGAGTGATAATTAATATTGCAATTAATTCTTCTCTCGTGAAAGTGGGTCCCCTGAACCTCATTTATAACGCCGAGTTTCGAAAATGACCTTCTCGAGTACCAATACTTTTGACAAGACGCATTTCTAAAAAAACTGTTATTACCAAGCGAATCAAAGTTAATAACAAGCATATCATCTGGAGATAAACTTTTAATAATGCTCAGCTTTGTTTCAATAAAGTCTCCAGCGGATTTAAAGTGGCTCTCAGAATACTCTTCACCAATATTGGTAAAAATAACAATTTTAGGGTGAAAGTTCGTAACCCCTTTCATTTGGACAGCAGAGACCTCAATGATTGCATAATCAATGTCATCCAAGTTCGGCTGCATGGCCAACTCAATAAAAGGACTCTCACTTGTCCCTCCAACAAAAACGTTTTTACCCTCTAATTTAAGGGTAAAACCTACCATATGAGCAACGGTAGTCCTTCCATGTGTCCCACATATAGCGATAACAGGCTTCCGGCAAAGAAGGTTACCCAAAGCAAACTCACTATAAACCTCTTTTCCTGCCTTTCTCGCGCCTTCTAATTGTGGCAAGTCAGGGTCAACTCCTGAAGAGTAAACCACAACATCCGCTTCTAAAAAATCCTCTATGCGGTGCTCTCCAAAAGTCATTTCTGGAGTTGGATTGATCTTTTTCAGTTTTTTAACAGACTTATTCAAATCAAATATTGGCCTTATATCAGTGACTCTAATGTAGCATTCCAAATTGTTGAAAAACTTAATCAAAGTAAAACCTGTTTTACCAATCCCAACGATAAGTATTTTCTTTTTTCTAAAACGTTCCACAGGTAAAGTCTCCTTAGTTTCTTTAACGTATTTTTAACGTTGCAACAGAGAGGATGGCCAAAAATATGCTGATAATCCAAAACCTAACAATAACCTTAGGCTCCGGCCACCCTTTTAACTCAAAATGGTGGTGAATAGGGGCCATTCGAAATATCCTCTTCTTCCTCGTCTTAAATGAAAACACTTGAATAATGACTGATAACGCCTCAACAACAAATACGCCCCCAATCAAAACGAATAAAATTTCATTTTTCGTCAAAACTGCAATTATTCCAAGAATCCCACCTAAAGATAGAGATCCCACATCACCCATAAATATCTGGGCCGGATAGGAGTTATACCACAAAAAGCCAACACCAGCTCCAATGATTGCAGCGGCCATTACAGACAATTCTCCAACATTTTCGACGTAGGGTATGTAGAGATAGCTGGCGATTTCTTTGTGCCCAGCAACATATGCTAATATCCCCAAAGAAGCTGCACTCGTTATAATAGGGCCAATCGCAAGTCCATCCAACCCATCTGTAAGGTTTACGGCATTACTACAACCTACTACTACAATACCCGCAAATAGAGGGTACAGAAGTCCTAAGTCCAGTAAGGGACCTTTCAAGAAGGGCATATAAAGCTTCGTATCAATTATATTAAACTTAATGAGTATAGAAGACGCTAAGAGCGCTGTAATAAACTGCCAAATCAATTTGCCTTTTGCAGATATCCCATCTGTATTTCCCTTAAGGACTTTAAAATAATCATCTAAAAACCCTAAAAGAAAGTAGGAGGCCCCAACACCGAAAGTTGCTAGAAGAGGGATAGACATAAAATTACCACAAAAAAACAAGGCCCCGAGAATACTCCCAATAATAAAGACTCCCCCCATAGTTGGAGTCCCGGCCTTTTTATAGTGGCTCTCCGGCCCATCGTTTCTTATGACCTGACCAAATTGTTTTTTCTTCATGAACAATATAAATCTTTTCCCCCATAAAATGGAGAAAATTGCGGCCAATAAAAAAGCCAGCAAAGACCTAAATGTTATATAACGAAAAATATTGAAGATTGAAAAGTCGAGGTTAAGAGGATAAAGAAAATGGTAAAGCATATACTAATTTTCCAAAGTGAGGAGTATCTTAACGAACTGGAAAAAAATCCTAATTAGAAGGTTATATCCACTAATGACTCAAGTTGTAAAGAACGACTTGCCTTGATAAAAAAATACTTATAATTTTCTCTTTCTTTTTCCCAAAATGGCAAGAACTCTTCCACACTACAAAAAGACGATGCATCGCCTCCATATCCTTGCTCATATAATTCAGAAAATTTTCCAATAAAAGAAGTTTTCAAGACTCTTCTCTGTTTAAGATAGGATCCAATTTCCTTGTGATAAAGGTCAGATTTGGGACCCAACTCATTCATATCTCCAAGAATAAAATAACAATCCTCGAGTTCTATCTTTTGATCAAGACAATAATCAATAAAGCCCTCTAGAGACTTCCTCATAGAAGAAGGATTCGCATTATAGGCGTCAAGAAAGTAATTCTTCCCCCGTTTCTCCAACAAAGCACCTCTATTTTGAAAAGGTCGAAATAAAGAAGCTGCTTCAAGGAGTTTTTCACTATCGTTCGGGAAAAGTCCACGGGCCATTAAGAAGCAGCATGCGAGGTTCGAAAAATTGTGCTCTCCAATAATATTTTTATTATTAAGAGTTACAAAGCAGTCCTCTTCCACAAAATGGAGAGAAGCCTTCTGCCCTTCAAATGCAAACTTAATGTCTTCATTTTCTTTTCCAAAAGAAAGGACGTATTCATCATTTAAAGTTTTCAAGTAAGAGTCATCCGAACAAAGAACAAATTCACCTAAAAAGTTCGTTTTTTTTCTTACCCAGTCAAACAAATTTCTTTTTTCCCTAAAAACGGCCTCTTCTTTTCCAAAATGCTCCAAGTGAGAACTTCCAATATTTGTCAAAACACCGGCATTAGGCGAGGCAATCTCACAAAGTCTCTGAATTTCCCCAGGGTGGTTAGTACCCATTTCAATGATTGCAAAGTCATGCTCCTCCTTTAAACGAAGGAGGGTTAGGGGAACTCCTATATGATTATTCAAATTCCCTTGAGTATAAAGAGTTTTTCCTGGCCTTACTGACTCAAAAAGCCATGTCATCATTTCCTTATGAGTAGTCTTTCCGTTGGAGCCAGTAATTCCAATAATCTTCCTTCCAGGCTGCGCTGAAAGCCATTTTTGAGCTTTCAAACGGGCCAACTCTTGAAGATACCAAGTGGAATCTTCGACAAGCATAAATACTTTTCCTGGGTTCTTTTTTGAAAGTTCCTTAATTTTTTCTTCACGACCTTCTTCTTCTTGAAAAATTAAAACGGGAGCTGCTTTAAGGGCCATCTGAACAAATTGAAAGCCATCAAAACGATCTCCTTTAATACCTAAAAAGACCTGTCCTTTTTTAATATTTCTAGAATCAGTTGAAAGGGAGTCAAAACAAGAGTTTCGAGTCTCACCATAAATTTTCTTAATATTTCTGATATTCTTAAGAAGGTCGTATTCTATCAAAGTACTCTCCTATTCTTAAATTCATCAACAACCTTAAAGTCACAAAAAGAATACCGCACCCCTTTTATTTCCTGGTAGTTTTCGTGTCCTTTACCTGCAATTAACAACACCCCATTTTCTTCCATCAATGACAAGGCTTTTAAAATGGCCTCTTTTCTCTCTACGATAGTATAGATTTTAGGGTAGTCTTGGAGACCTCCCAAAATATCATCCATTATTTTTAAGGGGTTTTCAGTTCTGGGGTTATCTGAAGTTACATAAATACTATCTTTTTCAGGGTCTAAACACGATGCAGTAACAGACCCCATAACCGACCTTTTCTTTCTATCTCGATCTCCTCCACAGCCAAAAACAACCCCCAAGGGCCTCTCTGGATACATACTCTTCAATTCTTTAGTAATGTTCTCTAAAGCATCAGGGGTATGAGCATAATCTATAATGACAAGCTTTCCCCCTATTTGGACTCTAGAAAATCTTCCCCTAGGAGTATCAAGACCGTGAAGGTCTAATTTCGTAATAGGCCCCCATAAAGACTCATTGAGCTGAAGAGCAAGCTCCAAGTTTTTCCGGTTAAACCCTTCCAAAAAAAGAGGTGGTAAATTAATAATATCCCAATCACTGAGACATTTTGTGGAAAAGGCCGGAAAATCATTTAATTTTTCTTCCAAATCACTCTCCGAAAAAGGCCTGAAGAGCTTTCCCTTTTTTAAGTAATCAAAGATAAGAGTTTTGCAATAAAAGTAACTCTCCATACTATCATGGTAATCCAAGTGATCTTGAGTGAAGTTTGTCCAGGCACCCCAGTTAAATTGGAGACCACTCATACGACCCTGGTCTAGGCCATGACTACTCACTTCTAAAAAAAAGACATCTGTGCTTTCTTGATATTTATAAATAATTTTTCTTAAATCTATAAGTGAGGGCGTCGTTAAAGTAGCACGCTCAACCTGGCCCTCAGAAGAAAGAACTCCCAAAGTTCCAACGCTAAGACCCTTTTTTCCCATTAAAGAAGTTATTCTAAGAGCTAAATGGGCAGTTGTTGTCTTTCCATTAGTTCCTGTGATTCCAACTAACTTGGGACCATCTTTTTTTAGAGGATACAAGATATCTAAAATAAGTTTCTTGCAAGAAAGGGCCTCACTCTCGTCAATAACCAGACATCTTTCCAAAGCCCCGAACTGTCTTACTGCACCATATAAAACAAGAAGGCCGTGCTCTGAAGTTTTATATCGATCCAAAAAGTCTTCCCAGGCCTTCCCGCTCTCACGAAGACGATAAAAAACTATTTCATGTTTTTTTGCATCTTGTAAGGATTCAGAAATATCATCTACTTCTATACCTTTAACAAGATCACTTTCGCCTTTAATAAATGGAGCGACTGCTCTGAATATGTCATTTATATTAGTCATAGCGCGGAGGAGAGTAAATAAGTTCTACAGACCTTCTACCTTTAAATTCTCTCCCTGGAGAAGGTCTCTGTGAAATAACAAGACCGATACCTTTATGCAATAGCCGAACACTTTGCGAAGCAGCAAGTTTGTTGGCCGAAATTTTGTCGAGCCCTATAAAATCAGGAGCATACTTTTTACCTATCAGCCTCGTCGGAGCTTTATCAACAACCATAGATTTAAAAACCTTAGTATTTATTCCTTCCTCAAAGGCCAACTCATCAAAATCTTTATTCTTGTATAAATAATAGTGAGCAATTTTTCTAAAAACAGGAGCTGCCACTCTATTTCCATAGTAATCTTCTCCCTCAGGCTTCTCTATATAAACATAAACAACGAATCGGTCTTTTACATTAACAGGATAACCAACAAATCCTGGTATATAACCAGAGTATCCTCCTTCTTTATCAGGTCTTTGAGCAGTACTTGTTTTTCCCGCTATTTTAAAATAAGGAATTTTGGCCCTTCCACCAGTCCCTTCTTCTACTGCCAAAACCAAAATATCTGTTAAAGCATCTGTCGTTTCTTTGGACAATACCCTTA
>JAOMEV010000049.1 GCA_028346125.1 Bacteriovoracales bacterium
GAACAAAATTGATCAGAATAATCAACATCAAAACAGTCATCGTATTCGCTTTGATATTCAAATTCGTGGGACTCATCAAAATCCCCACTTTCTTTTTGAGGTGGCCCTCTTGAAGGGTTTTCTGTTCCCAATATTTCTTCTTTAATTCCCAAGCTTTTCATTATTTTTTGGATTATTTTTGTTTCGAGAATGACCGCTACAATTTTCATTGTGTGGTTACATTTTTTGCATGAAAGGGAATCGACTTCGAAGGTTCTTTTTAGAAGTTCTGCCCAGGGTATCCAGTAGACGTTTTGACCTGTTTTTTTTCGGATCTTTTTTTTGGGAACGATGGATGATCGCCAGGAATTGTTTGGCGCTAAAACGCCGTGGAACCTAATGAGATGGTGGCGGGGAGGTGGAATGAGGCACATTATTTTTTCCATAAATTCTAGTTGGGAAAACTTCACGTGGGTCGTTCCGTCTCTATAAGGTTTTTTGAGTTCGTATAAAATGGAACCTTCGGAATCTTTTGTTAAGCGAGATTCTGCGATTGCTGGTCTGGCGGTGTAGCGGCAAAGCCTTTCTAGACCTTCCCTATTCTTTTTTCCAATTGCTACGTTGGCGTGGAGGGAAAAGCCATCGATGTAAGAGCTTCTTTGTCCTGAAAACTCTTCCCATGGGAGGTCGTAGAGTTTTCCTACGAGTAGAACTTTTTTTCCTTTTCTTGTTCCCCAAGCAATTTTTCTTTGAATGGAAGAGGCGTGTCCCTTTTCGAGGATTGGGTTAAAATCAGGGAAAATAAATTGCGTGTTTCCCTCTTCGTAATCTTCGATAAGTTCTTTTTTTCTGAGGGCGCGAATAAATCTTTTTTTTATTTTTAAATTTATTTCTCTTACTTCCTTGGTTGATGGTGGTTTTATTTTTTTGAAAATGATGGTTTTTTTATTTTTGAAATAAACACCATCTAGGAAGAGGGTGTGAAAATGAATGTTTAAATTTAAGCTTCCTCCAAATCTTTGAATAAATGTTATGGCGCCAGTTTTTGGCTTTTTAATTCCTTTTTTCTTTGCTTTTGATTTATAGAACGAAGAAACCGCTCGAACATAAATTCTAAGCAGGATGCTTAAAGTTTTGTTGTCGAAAGAAAGGAGATAACGGAGGGGAAAAGGTAGGGACAAAACCCATTGACGGACGCCTGTTTTAGGAAAAACAAAATCTCTGAGGTGCGCTGCTGTTTGTGACATTCTACGTCCGGCGCATGAGGAACATATTCCTCTTTTTTTGCAAGAAAATGGGAGGAGAAAATTGTTGTTGCAATTTGAGCAGTGGAATTTTAAAAATCCCAAGGAGTAGAGTCCGCAGTTTAAGAATGAGGTGAATTCATTTTTGATGTAATGGGGAAGAACTTTTTGCTCTAGGGCAAAGTATTTTTCAAACTTAACGATATTCTCAGCGACAACTTTTTTGATTAGGGAGTTGTTTGGATCTTTTTTTTCGTAGGAAATGGAGGGTTGCACCAAAAGGGTATAAGCAAGTCACCTGTTATCAAGAAGGTTATAAAGTTTTTATTTTTAAGAAGTATGTATCGCTGGAGGTTAATTAACACCTCATTGCCGCTCATTCCTTTGGCGTCCTTTCAAAAAAGTGGTAGGAATCTGTGGTCTCCAACAAGGTTTTTATTATGCTGGGCAAAGTTTCTTTAAATCCTTTGGAAAAAACTCTTCAGTTTTTTGAACAAAAGTTTTTTCCTGAAATTAGTGCACACCAAACTCTTCCCTCGACGGAAGGTTCATTTTCGCCTTTTCCCGAAAATATGCACGGAGACATACAAGGCATTTTAAGAGAAACAGGCATTGAGTCTCTTTATTCTCATCAGGCCGATGCTTTTCAAAAAATAAAGAACGGAGATAATACGGTTATCGTTAGCCAAACTGCGAGTGGCAAAACTCTTTCCTTTTGGCTTCCCATTCTTGATGAGTATTTAAAAGCTTCTTATCCCTTTAGTGTCCTTTTACTTTACCCAACCAAGGCGCTTTCTCGTGATCAGGAAGGTACTCTTAATAAGCTTATGGAGGGAGTTGTTAGTGAGAGGAAGTTGGGGACTTTTGATGGAGATACACCGAGGGAAGAGCGTTCACTTCTTCAGAGAAGTGCTGATTTTATTTTAACCAACCCAGATATGCTCCATGCGGGAATTCTTCCTAATCATAATCGGAGGTGGAGAAACTTTCTATCGAGGTTAAAGTATATCGTTATCGACGAGGTTCATACTTATAGGGGAGTTTATGGATCTCATACCGCTAATGTTTTAAGAAGGCTTCAGAGAGTCTGCGAGCTTCATGGAAGTAAACCCCAGTTTATTTGTTCTTCTGCGACTGTGGGGAATCCAAAAGAACATGTGGAGGCACTTTTCCAAAAACCTTTTAGTGTGGTTGATATGGATGGTGCTCCAAAGCCTGAGAGGGACCTCTATTTAACTAATCCGCCACTTATTAAGGGTCATGGGGATACCTATTTTAGAAAAGGCCCTGCAAGTGTCGCCATACCTCTTATCAGGAAGGCAACTCTTGAAGGTGTTAGAACCATTTGTTTTTGTAAGGCCCGACAGCAGGTAGAAAGACTTTATAGAGCAGTAACAGATGGGCATCATGGGTTGAAGGATAAGGTAAAGCCCTATCGAGGTGGACTTCTTCCCAATGAAAGGAGGCAGTTAGAGAGAGATCTTTTCGATGGAAAAATAACCACGATCATTACGACGAATGCTTTAGAGTTGGGCATTGATATTGGAGACCTTCAACTCGCTATACTTTGCGGCCATCCGGGTACAGTCGCCAGTTTTTGGCAGCAGGCGGGAAGAGTTGGAAGGAAGGGAAAAAGGGCCACCATTATTTTTATCGGACGTAACTCTCCAGTTGATCAGTACCTTGTCAATAATCCGGAGTTTATAACAGATGCCCCTATTGAACGGGCATGGTTAAATGCAGATAACCCTTATATCTTTCTTCAACATTTACCTTGTATGGCCCAAGAGTACCCACTGAGGGAAGAGGAGCCTCTTTGTGAACCTCTTCTTTTACAGGAAAGTAAAAAGGTGCTTCTTGAGGAAGGGACTCTTAAGGATGTTGAGGGTGACCTCCGTTATAATGGATCTCACTTTCCTTCGAGGGGGGTCAATTTAAGGGGAATGACCGATTATAATATTGAAATTTTTCATAAGGGAGTTGTTATAGGAGAAATTGATCCTATAGGTGCAAGGGGAACACTTTATAAAGACGCTATTTATCAGCACCTTGGGAAGAGGTATATGTCTCTTAACTTGGACCTTGAAAAAAAGCTCTGTGAAGTTGGAGAAGTTAATGTGGATTATTACACAGAGGCCGTTTGGGAAGGTCGTGTTGAAATGACCGATGTCCTTGAAAAAAAGGATTTCCTTCAGTTCGGTGATGTCTATGTGAATCGCCAACCGAAGCTTTTTAAAAAGATAAGAGAAAGAAGTTATGAAAATATAGGTTACGGCCCGATTACGCTGGATCCTTTCGAGTATGAAACGACGGGCCTTTGCCTTTTACCCAATGAAGAATGGCAAAAAGAGCTTGATAAAGTTGATAAACGCCTTAAGGCGGGATCGCTTTATGGTCTTGCTTACCTTTTAAGAAGGACAGCACCTGGTTTTTGCATGGGCTCCACGGAAGATATCCAAACGGATGTTTCTCTTACTCATGAAAATGAAAACTGGAAAAGCGCACTTTATCTTTATGATGCTCATGAAGGTGGTGTTGGCCATAGTGAAAAGATCTATGACCTTTTCAGTGAAGCTCTGGATCTTTGCCAAAAAATTATTGATTCCTGTCCTTGTAAGTGGGGTTGTCCTTCGTGTGTTCCACCTTTACCACCAGGTGTTCAGGACGAGGACTTGGAGCAATGGCTTATAGAAACAAATACAAGTTTGGCCTCAACAAAGAGCCTTCTTACCAATATCAAGAAAGGAAAAATTGTTATTCCTAAAATTGAAACTTCAAAAAGGAAGAATGAAATCTCCCTCACTCCCCCTCCGGAGGCTAAAGAACTCATAAAATTACAGCATAGATTAGGTAAGGCCGCGAAATCTCTTAATAAGAAGAGAGAAAGAGAGCACTAAAAGCTCTCTCTTTTCTAGAGATCAGTGTATAATAAACGGGTAGGAAGCCCTCCGGGAGGTCCTATGGAAGTTTATGACGTTTTTATCTTTGATTTCAAGGAACCCAAGAAGTTGGAAAATGCCTTCCGTCGCCTTAAAAAAGAAGTAGGAGAAAAAGGTATTTACATTGGTGTTTTAGATGAGGCCCTCCATATTTCAACTGAGTGTAAAAATATAGAGCTTGCCAGAAAAATTTGTAAAGAGCTTGGAGGAAAGGCCCTTTAAATTTTGCTCCCCGACTCGACTTTTGGAAATTCTCCCTTATTATCCGATTCATGAAAAACATTTTTTTTATTTTGCTGTTCATCGGAACTTCATGGGCAGCGCCATGTGCGGAGCACATTAGTGTCCTCACTTTTAATATTTTAAAAGGGGGAAAAGACCGGCTTCCTGCTATTATCGAAGTGATAAGACAACTGGAGCCCGATGTTGCTGGAATCCAGGAAGCAAGAAAGTCTCTTGAAAAAATTGCGAACGAGCTTGGTTACTATTTTGATAAAAAGAGCTCAATCATATCCAGGTATCCTATTGTTAAAAGTTTCAAAATCTCAGGAAACAAGGTTAACAATGGGGTTGTGATAGAAGTAAAAAATAAGAAAGTGGCCTTTATTAACCTTCACCTTTTCCCTTACCCCTACACCCCCTATAGAGTGAGAGATGGAAAAGCTCCCTATGAAAAACATCGTTTTAAGGAAATAAAGAAGATTATTGACATTTATGAAGAACAAAAACTAGAGATCCCCACTTTTATGCTAGGAGACTTTAATACTGTTTCCCACATTGATTGGGCCGATACGCCAAAAGAAGAGCTTCCCGTCTCTTGGTTTTTAGAGGAAAAAGGCTTTATAGACGCCTATAGAGTTATTCACCCTTTACCTGAAATAACGCCTGGATACACCTGGACGCCGGATTTATCCAGAGGACCAAATGAAACGCAGGACAGAATCGATTATATTTTTTATAAAGGTGAGATCATGCCTTTATCCATGAAAGTCATTGATGGACCAGATTGGCCCTCAGACCACCGCGCTGTTTTTGGGCGGTTTTTCCTATAAATTAATAGAAAAACCACCTCTGTTAATGGCATAATGACTCCAATTTTAACTTTGGAGGAAAAATGATTAAAAGTTCACTTTTATTGGCATTCATTTTAGGTTCTTTAAACCTTTTTGCGGCAAACCCTAAGGTTCTTCTTAAAACAAATATGGGGGACATCACTCTCGAGCTTGATGAAAAGAAGGCCCCTTTAACCGTTAAAAACTTTCTTAATTATGTGAAAAAAGGCCATTATGAAGGCACCATTTTTCATAGAGTCATTGATAATTTTATGATCCAAGGTGGAGGAATGGACAAAAGTATGAAAGCAAAGTCCTCCTTAAAAGCGATCAAAAATGAGGCCTCTAATGGTCTTGCTAATGATGCAGGAACAGTTGCCATGGCAAGAACCTCAGATCCTCACAGTGCTACAGCTCAATTTTTTATTAACGTTAACAACAATTCGTTTCTCAATCACAAAGCAAAAACAACTTCCGGCTATGGTTACGCTGTCTTTGGAAAAGTTGTTAAAGGCATGAGTGTTGTTAATAGAATTAAGAAAGTAAAAACTCACAATTCCGGATACCACTCCAATGTTCCTGTGAGCAGTATTATTATTAAAAAGGTCGTTAAGCTTTAAAAAGAAGGGCCACTTTCTAGTGGCCTAATAATTCTTCTATATCTTTTTTTAAGGATTCGGGTTCGTCTTTAGGGGCGAACCTTTTGACTGGTTTTCCCGTTTTATCCACCAAAAACTTTGTAAAATTCCATTTCACTTGCTTGGTATTTAAGATGCCAGGGCAGCTCTCTTTAAGGAAACTATAAAGAGGAGTTTCATGACCTCCATTCACATCTACTTTGGAAAAAAGATCAAAAGTGACGTTAAACTTAGTCGAGCAAAAACCCTGAATTTCATCCTCAGAACCAGGCTCTTGAGACCCAAACTGATTACAAGGAAAACCTAAAACGACCAATCCTTTTTCATTATACTCATTATGAAGCTCCTGGAGCCCCTTATATTGTGGAGTATACCCACAACGGCTGGCCACATTAACGATGAGAAGTACCTTTCCTTTGTAACTCTCCAGGTCTTTCAAATTTCCTTTAATATCCTTTACGGAAAATTCATAGACATTTTCTGCCATTATTTTTCTCCTTTTTGGCGTCCCATGATTAAAAAGTTTTTTAATATTTTAAAAAGCATCTTCACCTCTTTTACCAGGAGGGCCGTCTTTGTATAAAGACTACCCTTCCCCTCATTTTTGCTATGAGCGAAAAGACCTGTTATGCAAATAGACACATTATCATTATGCTTAAGTGCCTTCTCAAAACGTTTGGCCTGGTTAACAGGTACGACATCATCATCTCTACCATGAATTACAGTAACTGGACAACTTACTTCGGAAGACCAAACGAGAGGATCTAGGTAAGTCCACTCTTCTTTCATCTTATCAAGCGCCTCAAGGCCTGTTTTTTTTCCCTCATCATTAAAAACGCAACCTTGGATAAAGAGCTCTTTATCCCGGCCTTCTAATTTTTCACTAATTTTGTAAGCAAGAGCTTCATAGTTTTCTTTCTCTAAATAAAATGACCCCGGCCAACTCGTTTGAATATATTCCTTCCACGCATGAATAAGTTTCTCCGGATCTTTAGGTTCTGGCTGAATACAATCAAGAAGGTTTAAAAAAACCACTGGCCGACAAAGAGGATCCCTTTTCGCAACCATTTCCCCATTCAAGAGCCCCGTTAAAAAGAATCTCAACGTTTCATCCCAGTCTGCATAGCCCCCAAAAATAATGAGACCACCAACTCTTTCTTTATAATCTTTATGACCAGCAAGCCTCATGGCCAAAAGAGACCCAAAGGAAACGCTAAAAACTCCCGGTTTTATTTCTTGTGGTCTTTCCTCCATAGACTCAAGGTAATCAAAGCAGGCCCTAAAATCCACTTCCGCTGTGGGGAGGAGCTTCATATTTATATAGTCTTCAATAAAGGGGGCCATAATAAGAAAACCGGCACTCGCCAGAATGGAATTAAACCGAATAAACCTTGAGTCAGAAGGGCCTTGAAAATGAAAACCTGGGGAAATCAAGTAAACTCCCCTTATGGCCCCACGAGGAATATAAATCCAGGCCTTTATAACTCTATCACCACAGGAAACTTCGACCTCTTTTTTTGTTAAAGAAGTCGGTCTTGAATCTTCTGGACAAAAAGGACCGAACCAATAGGCCAAGCTTAACAGAACTTTTATGTCCCCTATCATGAAATCTCCTTTGCCATATCTTCAATTGAGGGCCTCTCTTTGCCCCCTTTTTTATAATATTTCTAATTTATAAACCATAATTTTATGTAATTTATAAAAATTAAGTTAATTGAATATTAGTTATTTAAATTTGTTTTATTTTTATTATTATTCCTACATAAACTCTTTCAAGGAAGCTCTTATGTGCGGATTTTTAGTTGTCGAAAAAGATCAAAATTCAAAAATACTTTCAAATATTACCAATCTATCTAAAAAATTAACCCATAGAGGACCAGATGCCTACAAATCAAGTGACATAGGAGAATCAATTTATATGTCTTTTAGTCGATTGGCGGTTATGGACCTTTCCTCTAAAGGGAACCAGCCTTTCAGACAAGGACCTCTTCATCTTGTGTGTAATGGCGAAATTTATAATGAACTTGTCCTCAAAGAATCTCTTTCTTTCGATTTTAAATCCCGTTCTGATTGTGAAGTCCTCATTCCCCTCTACCAAAAGTATGGGCTTGAAAAAATGGTCTCCCTTATTGATGGGGAGTACGCCTTCGTGCTCTACGATGAAAAGGCAAAAAAACTCATGGCCGCCAGAGACCCGATTGGAATTCGTCCTCTTTTCTATGGAAAACTAGCATCTGGACAAATGGCCTTTGCCTCTGAGGCCAAAGCTCTTCTTGACCTTTGTCCTGAAGTAAAGGCCTTTCCCCCAGGGCATTTTTACGATGGTGAAAAAATTCAAAAATATTGGAAGGGAACAAGTCCTCAACGTTTTCATAAGGACTCTCTTAGCGATTCATTGAAAAATATCAATGCTCTTCTTACAAAGGCCGTTGAAAAAAGGTTACGTTCAGATGCTCCTATGGGCTTTCTTCTCAGCGGAGGACTCGACTCAAGCCTCGTGTGCTCAATTGCTGCTCGAATTCAAAAAACACCTATCCGTACCTTTTCCATAGGTATGGAAAGTGATGCCATTGACCTGAAATATGCCAAGGAAGTTGCCGACTTTTTAGGAACAGACCATACAGAGGTCATTATCTCCAAAATGGATGTCTTAAAGGCCTTGGAAGAGGTTATTTATCATTTGGAAACCTGGGACATCACCACCATAAGGGCCTCTATTGGAATGTACCTCATTTGCAAACACATTCGGGAAAATACAGACATAAAGGTTCTTCTTACAGGTGAAGTCAGTGATGAGCTTTTTGGCTACAAGTACACAGACTTCGCTCCTTCCGAAGAAGAATTTCAAAAAGAGGCCAAAAAAAGGGTTGATGAAATTTTTATGTATGATGTTTTACGAGCAGATCGATGCTTGAGTGCCCATTCATTAGAAGCAAGAGTCCCCTTTGGAGACAAAGAATTTGTGGAATATGTTATGGCCCTTTCTCCCTCTTTGAAAATGAATACAACTGGAGTTGGAAAATACCTTCTTAGAAAGGCCTTTGAAGGTGGCGACTATCTCCCCGATTCAATTCTTTATAGAGAAAAAGCGGCCTTTTCCGATGCCGTAGGACATAGCCTTGTTGACTACTTAAAAGAATTCGCTGAAGGCTCTTATTCCACAGAAGATGTGAAGAAGGCCAAAATCCACTTTCCCTACTGTCCCCCTTTCACAAAAGAGTCACTTCTCTACCGAAAAACTTTTGAGGACTTTTATAAAGGGAAGGCCAACCTCATTAAAGACTTCTGGATGCCTAACAAGAGCTGGAAAAATTGCAATGTTGTTGACCCCAGTGCGAGGGCGCTTCCCAACTATGGCGCAAGCGGGATATAAGGTTTGTAATTATACTCCTTTTTCATTACCATTTTAGAAAAAGGAGTTCCTTGTTGTTTCCCCGAACCTTACTACTCTGTTTTTTAATTTTTCTACCTTTTTTGACAGAGGCCCAAGAAATTTCGACAAAAAAGCCTATTCGGTTGTCACTCTCCTCTTTTTATCGAAATAAGAGCGTCTTCAGGGGTGCCGAAACTTGGCCTGATCCAAGTTACTTTGTAGGCCCTTCAATTATTCTTTACGACAGGTGGTTTATCAGAGGGCCTGCTCTTTTTTATTCCCACTTTTCAAAAAGCTCTCCTTTTACGTTGAGTGCAGGAATAAGCTATTTAACTGACGATGAGCCTTGGCCGGATACAAGTGATCACGAAGAAGATTATAGAAACCAGCGTTCAAGTGCCCTAGAATTATCGACGACTTTTCGCTATAAATTCGGCTATAGAAACAGCTTTTATTTCGGATTTGCTTACTACAAGGAAGTAAAAAGGCACTTTGGGCAATTTGTTGAAATCATGGTCGGTATGCCTATCTTTCCTTATACCAGTCTTCACCTGAAAAACGGAATCGGAGACCTTAAGGCCAATAAATATATTTATGGACCTTCCGCTGCTAAAGGAGAAGGTTATCGCGCTGTTTCAATTTCCTTAGTCATTCCTCATGTTCCCTGGGATGGTATCATCAGGGCCCAAATGGAAAGAACCTGGGTCGTTAAGGACCAAAACAGGACGGCCGAATATATTAAAGAAAAATACATCAATGATGGCATGTCTTTAATGCTCGTTTGGAGTATTATTTAGAAAAAGGAAAGAAAATGTCTCTTTGGAAAACTTTAAGCACATGCCCGCTCTTTTATGATATCCACCAGGATGAGATGGAGGCCCATTTTATCAATTGCCGGGTGAGTGAATACCATAAAGGAGAGACAATCTTCAGTGAAGCCGATGAAGTTAATTACCTTTTTACAGTTTTAGAAGGGCAAATTACTGTTTCCAAGTCTTACAAAAAAGACTCTAAGGACATACAAGTTCTTTCCCAGGGAAGCTTTTACGGAGAACACTTTCTTTTTTCAGATATAAAACAAACCGAAGTTCTAACAGTCCAAGAAAATACTAAGGTTTTAGAGATTCCTTTCACTGTCCTCCAAAATATATTTGAAAATGAACCGCTTATTTACAGTATTTTTATTACAAATCTCAACTATTTGGTGTTGAAAAAATTCGAAATAACACAAAATATCGTCTTTCGAATTATGGGGGAAGAAAATAACACAATAAGAACCCCACTCTATGATGACCAAACTATAAGGAAGGCCTATTCCAGAGAAGAGAGGGATAAATTTTTAAAGAATATAACAAAGACTTAAAGATAACGGTGAATACCAAATTCTTGATCCATAAGCTCACCTATACAATTTTTTTCAACAAGATGATGGGCATAATGCATGTGAAGGCAGCGTACTCTAGAAAAGTCTCTCACTCCTCCAATTCCAGTTTTCTTTAAGGAATTAAGATATTTCTCTTCCACCGATTCAATTTGCTCCGGTCCTAAAGTTTCCCATCTGAGTTTCTGATACCTCAAATGATCGTCTTTTAGCTTTTCCTTTAGAGAAAGGTCACCTGGAATAATGACATTTTCTAGGTGCTTAATCCATGAGCTTTGTTCAATTTTGGCTATTGCTTTATGAAGCCTGGGACAACTTAACCAATAAAGAGAAGGAAAAGGCTTTCCTTCAACCAAAGGACTTACCTGAACGACCTGTGGTTCACCCTTTTGACTATAACGAAGAACCTTTACGGCCCCCCTAGGGGTTCGCCCCAATTGTTCTTTTAGTGTGGCATAATCTTTGTCGCTTATCATAGAAACCTTTACTATCAAAGGCCGTGTTTAATGGCAAACGAATAACGCAACCGGACATGGCTTCCCTTGCCCGGTAATGGTGCTAAAAAAAAGGCCATACAATAAGTCCATGAAATTGTTTCTTTTTATCCCCATTCTTCTGTTTTTTTTTCCAGTTTTAGGGAAGGAATGTCAGGAGTGGGCGGCCCAAAAATCAAAATTGGGCCTGGAAATCAAGCGCTTGAAAAGGCTCAAAACAAAAAATGAGAACTTGTTTGAAAAGTACCAATCAAATTTTTCGGCAAAAATAAAAATCTCTTCAAATCTTTTTATAATTCAAGCAAGGGCCGAGTCCAAAACGTTGGAAATAAAATCTCTGAACAAAAAAATGAAGGGAAAAAACTGTCAGGCCAAGGCCACATCAAAAAGAGGTTCGACGTGACTGAAAAACAAAGAAATCTAAAAAATATTCTTATTAACCCATCATTTCAACTCAAACATGCACTTTGGACCCTTTCAACAGGACTCATTTTGGTTGGGCTCTATTCTTTTTTCGTCTACAAAAAAATTGAAGAAAACTATGCCATCCTTGTCGATGCTTCTCCCATGGATGAAGAAGTTAAAAAACAGATGTGGCTTGAATTAGATCAGTTTATTTTAAATTTGGGATTGTATTCCGTTATCTTCCTCGTCTTGGCCTGTCTTCTTGGTTTTTTTCTCTCTCACAAAGTTGCAGGACCTCTCTATAAACTTAAAAATTCAATGGACCTTATCAAAGAAGGCAAAATTGAGCAGAGAGTTCAGTTTCGTAGCGGGGATGAGTTCCAGGGCGTTGCCACTTCTTTTAATGAAATGATGGACTCTCTCAATTTAAAGAGCTAGTTATTTAAAGTTTCAAAGTAAAAGGGTACGCTAAGCCCTACAGTAAAAGTAGTAAAGTTGAGCTCTTTTGGAAAATTATTATACCTTGTTAGAGTTCCTGCCTGATACTTGTCCTTGGTTAAAGAATCGTTATAGACCAAAACGTCATTTGTCGTCACCATTGCCCCTGAATAGTTGTAACGAGCGAAAGAAAAGTTTAGAGCGACTCTTTTAAGTAGATTCAAGGCACCTCCAACTTCATAGCCCGAACCGACAAATGTTGGATCTTTGCTACTAAAGTCTTGTTCAGACAAAGGTGGTGAAGAGTCTTGTATGAGGACATTACTATCGTTGTAATAAAAGTATTTAACTGAGGCCTTATACTTCACTTTGGAAAGTTTAAGTTTATTTAAAATAAAAAAAGATCCATGCAACCTCAACCGACCATCCATGAGAAAAAGTCCTGTCATGGCAGCTAATGTATCGCGAGTTCCGGTATGGCTTGACTCCGGAAAGTTAGAATTAGAAGAACTTCCTCCAACACTGAGGGCCTGAAAACTATATTCCAGTCCTCCAAAATAGGAACGGTAATTAAAAAATGTCTTGATTTGCCCACCTAACCCGACAGCCGCTCCAGCACTATCAAAAGTTCCAGCTTGAGAAAAGACAGATGTTTCTAGGGAAAGGCGATGAGTTTTAAAGGGCGCCATAAGCCATTTATTTTTTTTGGCATCCAACTTTTCCTCCGCCAGGAGGTTCAAAGAAAGTAAAAAAGTGAAAAAATAGAATGCACTCTTATTTTTCATTCTTATTCTCCTTAGCTTCAAAAGGGTTTTCCATCCCAATGGCCATGGCCAGTGCCATCTTCGCTTCCATATGTGCTAAGATGGCTCCCTTTAATTCTTTATTCGACTGCGTGGAACCCCCAATGGCCTGCCTCATTTGAGACCCCTGGATCTTCCCTTTTTTATAGGCTTCAAAAACTTTATCAAGAAGAAGGGAGGAGTTTTTGAGGGATTTTTTCAAACCGACAATTTGTTCTTCCTGTGACTTCAAGTCATTGTACTGCCCAACGATCTCTCCTTGGGCCTGCATTCTCGCCATTTTGACTTGGTTTTTGGCCCTCTCCACTTCAAGCTCTGCGCTCCTCACACCGAAACGGTTGAAAAGGCCATTCTCTCCGACGAGGGGAAGACTAAAATCGATTCCCACACGAAGATCCATATTGGAAGATGAGCTTGAACCAGAAAATTGCTGAACAGTCCCACCAGTTTTTTTTCCGTAGGCGTGCCCATAACGTAGGCCACTCAGACTCACTTTAGGAAAAGGAATAAGGTCCTTCCAAGTAGAGCGAAGAGACAATTTGGTCTGATTCAAATTTATTTTGGCCTCCATTAAAGTGGGCGCCACCTCAATCCACTTAAGAAGGTCCTGTAGAGTTGCTTTCAAAGGCCGATAAGTCATTTCTGTAACAAGTTTGTAATCCTGTTGCAGAGGCTGTCCTAGAAGAAAGTTAAATTCAAAAAGAAGTTTGCTATAGAACCTTTTGGAAAGTTTTTCGTTTTTTTGTGAATTCATCATTTCTGATTTTGAAAAGAGAAGGTCCACATCACTTTTAAGTCCGCTTTTCTTTTTTTGATTGGCCAGTTCATAAACCGCTTTATTAAGAGCAAGCTCATTTTTGGCGAGCTCAATTTTATCAATCGCCTCTTTTAGACGAAAATAAGCTCTTGTGATCCTAAACTTATAATTCATAAAAAAGTTTTTTGATCCTAGGCCATTTCTTTTTAAATCAAGGGAAGCCCTTTTTAAGTCATCCCTATCCTTACCAAAGTTAAAAAAATTAAACTCACTCACCTCAATTCCAATGGCCCCTTCTTTCGCCATATTGCTTCTGATATCAGTTTCTTCATCTGGGAATTTGAGAGGGTGTGTTCCGTCTGATGACTTTGCTCTTAACAAAGTATGAGAAATTGTATTTTGAGCGTAGACATTAATCTTAGGAAGATAAAAACTTCTCTTTTTTAAATTGTAACGAAGCTCTTCGACCTGATCTCCATGCCTTCTTTCTTTCACTTCAAAACTGTACTGAAGCCCAAGCTCTATTGCTCTAGAAAGAGAAAGATCAACCTTTTTCCCCTTATCCTGACAGAGACCTACACCAAAAAATCCATTTAAAAAAATGATAAGACCAAGTTTTTTGCTCAATTTCCAAACCTCCGGGACCTTATTGTAAACTCTTAAAAAGGGCCTTTCAATCAGATAAATATTAAAAAGCTCAAGTTTTTTTTTGAAGACCCGAAATAAAAAATAAAAAGAAAAATCATTGCTATGCACCTAAAAAAACTTATACCTCTTTTCATCCTTCTTTTCCTTGCTAGTTGCTCAAGCACAAGCAAATTAACTTCTCCTAAAAAAGAAATTAAAAAGGATGACACACAAGAATTCGGTAATGAACTAAACAAAATCGACAAAGGGCCTGAACTTCATCAGTCCTCTGCCCTCCTTTTAAAATACCAGAACGAATTTGATGAAAGGCAAGGAAGAAAAAAAAGAGCTCCTGCCTCTGTAGAAGATGCTGAGGAACTTCTTGAAGATGCCCCTGAAGAAATTGTTAAAGAAGACCCTCTGGTTGAAGAAATTGCTGAAGAGTCTGAGGTTTGGGAAAGTGACGGAGAAGAAATGGTGATTGATACCCCTCCCGAGCTAACAACCACAATTACCGACTCGCCATCGCCCTTTGAAATCAAAGAGCTCCCGCCAACAGCAGAAATGAAAGCTATTACAACGCCACAAGAAGAAAAAGTGGATTTCCCCAAAACTTACTTTCCCCATAAGATTCCGGAAATTAAAGATGGTTCCATCTTGAGGGCCGCAAAAAGGGCCACTGTGGAAACAATCCGCTATCTTTTGGAAAAGGGCCTCAATATCAACTTTAGAGATAGAAATGGCAACACAGCTCTTCACCATGCGGTTTTTGGTAAAAGGCCAGAAAACATAACATTTCTCATAAATAGTGGCGCCGACCCAGGACTGAAAAATAAAAAGGGACTCAATCCCAAAGAATTGGCCCTTAAGAAAAAAAATGAGGCCCTCGCTCAACTCTTTCCTTAGGTAAAAGTTAAGGAAAAGTGACATTCAAAAAAGATCTTAAGTTCACAAAACTGAAAAGGTCGATGAAACAAAATATTGCCTCTCTATCCTCTTGATTTTATTGAAGTCTTTGAAGTTTTAAACACTGTCAAAAAAAAGTGGCAGAAATGGCTAAAGTTTTGCTCATAAATACCAACAATTATAACAAGTTATAGCAAAAATGAAGACAGGCGTTAAAATATAATATGGACTGTTTTACTACATTTTTATGGAGTTGTTTTTTTACTTTCTTCAATGAATGTAAGAAGGTCCTTTTTTTAATTCTTATACTCACACCTCTCCTCATCTCATGTGGCAAAAAAAGCGAAAAACTTGAGAAGACAGTTATAAGTTTTGCTACAAATGAGTCGACCTCCAGCATCCTTAAAGGTGGTGCGTATATCTATGGCGAAAGGCTAAATGGCCCGAACACTACGACTTTTTCAACCGGTTTTATACTAACAGAAGATGAAATTGAAATTGAAATTCTCGGAGGACAATGGCGCTTTCTGGCCATAGGTTGGGAAGGACCGAATGTTTTAGAAGGAAAAAACCGCTGCTCAATGGCCTTTGCAGATGTTAGAGAAGGTGAGAACGCCGTAACTTTTAACTTGTCATCCTTAGATTGCAATAACCAATACTTTAGTGGCCCTCTCAACAGAAATAGTACAGGAACCTTCCACCCTTTGCGTCTTGTCTCCTGTATGAGTTTAAATGGAATCACAGACGAAACATCCACATGCTTTTATCCCCTATCAAAGATGGGAAAAGGACTTTCCTATAAGGTTAGGTTGAAAGAAACGGGGACGACATCCTCCCTGACCGAAACCGGACTCATTTCAAATTGCATTACCAATGGAAGTACGCTTACATCCTCGTCTTACATAACATCTCTCAATCTTCCTCTTGGTGGTTTAACAGAGTTTCCCTTAGAAATTATTTCCTACTCTGATATCAGTTGTAACAAAGAAGATGCCAAGTACTCCTTTGGAAAAGCTCAAAATGAGACTGTTCCCTTTTTGAATAAAAAAATTCTCACAGGTCCCATCAATGGGACAAAATACAATCATTTCTTTTTTCCAGACAATTATTATGGGGGGGGTCAATCAGTCCTTAATGAAGTCCCACCTCTCATCGACTGTAAAAGTGGAAGTTCCTCAAAGCATTGTCTTTACACGGCTTCTTCCCAAGCGAGCGAATCGGCCTACTTCATTGTTAAAGATACCCTTGAAAACCTCTTAGGGCCTCCTGATGGGAAGAGTCCAAACTCATCAAGTTACGATGGAAGAAAAGTCGGTGCAATTGGAGAAACTGCTTGGATACTTCAGGGACCTGTAGGGACTACTCTCCACGATGGCCTCTATCAGTTCGGAAATGTTTCCTGTGGGGATATCCCAACTACCGGAAGGCTTCCCACCATTACCCAATATCCGACTGGTTATTTTCCCTTGCAGGAAAATATTTCAACAAGGCTGGACTTTGTCACCCCTGTCATCCCTGTTCCCGAAAGAATGCCTGGGAAAAGCTCTTTCGACAAAAGGATAGGTCTCACATTACAGATGAATGGGATGCCTCCGGCCCTCAGTTTTATCTTTGAAATAAACTGCGGCAATAAAATTGGCTGGATGAGAAGCGAATTTAACCAAGATAATGAAACACAATTCCAAGAACTTTACTATGACGGCAGTGGTACTAGCGGTCATGCTGAGCTTTACGTTTACCAAAAGTATAACTACAACAATAGCAATTTTAGATCAAGACAAGCGATCCAATTCAAAAAAGAAGGTCTTGACTCCTACCTGGCCCACATCGCAAGGACAGAATTCAATACTGATACAAACCAATACAGCTTATCAAAAAGGTACCTCGTCAAAAGTGCCAGTAACAAAATGACCATCTATGAGTTTGGAACAAGCAATGCAAGTCCCGATAGCGATGGTGAGTTTACAAGCTGTTCGGCTCCCCTCTGTACAACCTATTGTTTGGCCGGTGACGGAACAAGTACAACGGGATGTCCAACTGTTTCAGAAAATAACGATAAAGTAAAAACGCCCCTCCTTTCTACAATTCCAGACTTTTCAACAGAGTCTGTCGATGCAGGCCACAGTGAAGGATGGGCAGAGCTAACAGCAATGTCCCTCAATATAATGGGTCCAAATGCCCCTCCTCAACTGGCCGCCGTGGCCGATCAGTCGGCGACAGTGGGCTCCACTTATTCACTTGATATCAATGATTCCAGTTCAGGTAAGGATGAAGACAGCGAGGGAGACCCCCTCACTTATGAATGTTCT
The DNA here is from genome assembly GCA_028346125.1 of Bacteriovoracales bacterium. Classification (GTDB taxonomy): domain Bacteria; phylum Bdellovibrionota; class Bacteriovoracia; order Bacteriovoracales; family Bacteriovoracaceae; genus UBA7317. The sequence continues at coordinate 17,346 of JAOMEV010000049.1, forward strand.
TACAAGGACATTTATAAAACCTCTACCAACTTGGTTTCACCCAATACTTCAATATCTCTAGGAACAGATATTTCCGGTATAGGCCTTCAAAGTGTTATAGGTGCAACTTATTCCATAAGGGCCGCAGGAAGCTCTACTTCAAATGCATCCGTAAAGTTTTATGATTCGGAAAATAACGATTTAGGAACTTCGAACCTCTCCCCCGCAAATAATGCGACACTCGGAGGAAGTACTATTTTTTCTTCTCCCAAAAATATCAATAAAGTTACACTCTCCTCAAACCCCGATGCCTATGCAATGAGCTTATTTCTCTCTTACCTGAATCCTTCTTCGGCCTCGAGTTCCTGTTCACAGCTACAGGGGCTTAGCTTTGATACCCAAAGTGGGGTTTTATCAGGATCCCCTACTAGCGGCGGGGAATATAAAGTTACAATAAAGGCCTCGGACGGCAAAATAATAAGAAAGGTTTCTTTTCCCTTAAAGGTAACTAAAGTCCCAACACTCGCCTTGTACGCACCATCGTCAAGTCCATCAAATAATATCTCTCCAACACTTAGGGCCTCAAACGTTTTGCCTGGAGATACCGTAAAAGTTTATGATTCGGGCTGTGTGAACCTAAAAGGGTCTGCCGTTGCCATTGAGTCGCATTTAGACATAGGAGTTAGTGGACTTTCCCAGGGACAAAACAGCTTTTATTTTAAAAAGATAACGGCCACTGGTTCAAGCACAAGCTGCTTAAATTCTGGAGTTTCCTACACCCTGGATACAACGGGTCCCGACCCACCAACCAGTATAGCAATGGTCCCTTCCAGTCTTACAACAGATACAACAAGAACGCCTACAGTGAAAGTGAGTGGTATATCGGAGGCCTATCAAGTCAAACTTTATGCTCTTAAGCTCACTGACTTTAATGCCTTATCAAATACCTCTTTGGCCTGTGGATCAAACTATTTGAGGGCCACTTACCCCAGCTCTCTAAGTAACAGCGCAATAGCTAGTGAAATAACTTTTGGGGCAAACAACAATACCTATACAACACAGCTTCCAGATGAAGACAGTGACTATAAGTTTTTTGCAAAAACGTTTGATCAATTCGGAAATGCCTCTGACTGCTCAAGTGTTTCAGTCCTTTACGCCCTTGACACTACGGGACCTTCGGTTTCCCCTGGCCTGATAGCAGTGACTTCTCCAGATAACAAATCAGGGTCGACAGCCACTGTAACTTTAAATATTTCAGGGGGAAGTGTGGCCTCTGGAAACACGATCAAGGTTTACTCTAACAGTTCTTGTTCAAGTCTTCTCGGTAATTCTGGAGGCTATTTACCAACAGGAACATCACTCAACGTAACCCTAACTTTAAGTGGAGCCGGACTTAAGATATTTTTTGCCAAGGCCTTTGACGGTAATGGAAACCCCTCCCCATGCTCCACGGCTTCAGTTTCTGACCAGTATGACTTTCAGCCTGATACCGATGGCGATGGACTTGTTGACAGTATTGACTCATCACCCACTAACGCTTCGGTTCCTTCTCCTTACTCCGCTACTGATGGTTCGAATTTGAAAACAAGTTCTCCAAGCTTAAATAGTGGGGTCTATAAACTAAGCAGTGGTCGTGTCGCCTACGTGGATATGAACACCGATGGGGGTGGATGGACTCTTATTTACTACGGAGAACGAGGAAGTACTGGTGGAAATAAATTTTCTGATCTCGATATTTCCAGTAATGGTTTTGGCGTTGTCTCACCAAACCGCCACGGTATAGGTATTGCCAAAAATGCTTTAGATATTGCCCAAGCTAGTAATGAAATGGCAATTTCCTGGGATCATAACAACTACCCCACAGGTGATATTTCAACCTATGATTATGCTATTAAATTTAGTCTAAAAAACCCTGGAAGCTTAACTCTGACAGGTCTCTCAAACAACCCTGGAACAGGGGGCGGTTCAAACAAATTTAGTCGCATTTCAACTCATGCCTCGACTTTAGAAAAGACAATTACCGTTTTAAGTACAGCAAACCCCGGACTTCCCTCCACTATGTATATGAGGGCCGAGACCTTCGGGGTAGTTTATAGTAAGGCCTACGGAATTGTGACAAACCCTGGTATCAATAATCAACTTGACTGGGGACCCGACGGCCAAAACTTTCAAGCTGTTTATATCAATCATAGTGGAACCACTATTTACGGAGGTTTCACTGATGACTCTGGTTATGTCACAACAGGTGGGACCTCAAATGGGGCCACTCCTAAAACAATGGCCATTTGGGTAAGAAATAAAGGAATTACCGTAGGAAATGTTGGAATTTCTACATCAACCAACCCAGGAACATCTCCTAGACCATCTCTCAACATTAGTGGAGTTGATGCTGACCATACGATCACCCTTTATACGGAAAACTCTTGTAGTTCTTCTAAAGGAAACCGATCTGGTTCAGGAGCTCTAACCCTTTCCAGTGATTTATCGGGGGGACTCAATAACTTTTGGTTCAAGCTATCCGATGGAATTAATACTTCGAGCTGTACCAGCAATTCTTTCACCTATACTAATATA
>JAOMEV010000005.1 GCA_028346125.1 Bacteriovoracales bacterium
ATCACCTTCCTCCCCCTTTCATTGCTGCTGGGATAAATATGGACTTTTGGCCTTTGGGGCCAATTCTTCGTCGATGCGGAGCCTTTTTTATTAGAAGAAAAGCTAAGGGTGATGAGCTTTACCTTAGCATTTTTAAAAGTTATGTCACCTTCTTAATTTCCCATAAGTTTAATATGGAGTTTTACTTTGAAGGAGGACGGAGCCGTACAGGAAAACTCCTACCTCCGCGCTATGGAATGCTTTCATGGATTCTTGAAGCTTCTCTTACGAAGGGTAAATACCCTGTTGTCTTTATTCCCCTCTCCATTCAGTACGAACAAATTATGGAAGGTGCTCTTTACGTCAGAGAACTTAAAGGTGAGATTAAGGAAAAAGAGAGTTTTTTCACATTCTTAAAAAGTATAAGAGTGCTTAGAAGAAGATTTGGAAATGTTTCTCTAAACTTAGGTAAAGAGATTTTTCTGGATAACTTTACTGGCGATATTTTAGATAAAGACAGCCTTGATAAAAAAGAAAAGAGAGAAATTCTTCAAAAAATGGCCTTTGAAATCGGGCATGAAATCAATGGTGCAAGAGTTGTTAATATGATTTCATTGATCTCTTTATGTCTTTTAGATTGTAAAGAAAAAGAGCTCTCAGACACCGAGCTCACCTCCTATATTCAAAATGAACTGGATTACCTAAAAGCAATCAACGCACCAGTTGAAGAAGAACTCAAATCAAAATTCGACCTCCTTCTTTCTGATGCGATCTACGAGCTCACAAAACTCAAACTTATTCAAAGAAACCCTGAAAACAATAAAATTTTTATCCCAGGGGATAAAAGAGGTATTGCTACTTACTATAAAAACAGCATCCTTCACTTCTTCACAGTTGATGAAATCCTGGAGCTAGGAAAGGATAACTATAGAAATGCAATAGACCTTTTTGACGTTCTCAAATACGACTTCTATTTTCCTAAAAAGGTAAAAAAAGAAATAACTGGAGAAGTCACTACCCCTAAAAGGGAAAGAAAACTCCTCGGTCGCTCTCTTTTTTATATCTTAGAAACTTATTCCCAAGGAATTGAAGCGATTATAGAAAATAAAAAGTCTCTACCAGAGGAAGGCAACCTTAAAAATTTCTTTAAGGAACAACTACAAAAAAGATATGAAAATGGTCAGTTTATACTACCTGAGTCGTCATTCATGAGCACTTTTGATGGATTAGGACAGATCGCTATTGGAATCAAAGAAAATAGAATTCAGACAAAAAAGCTCGAGGAATACCTTGAGACTTTTTCAAAAATTAAAATAAATTTCCAGGTCCATTTGACCAACTGAAAAGCTCTTATTAATTAAACTAGCCTTCATTCTGACCGATAAAGTACTGTAAAAATAGTACTTTAGGGAGTCAAATATTTCTCGGAGAGCAAAACCTCATCTGATTTTAATTTGCGGAGACAAGGAATCTCATGGATCCCTTAGGGTCCTTAATGGACTGCTTAGAGACTTCCCTATCAAAAATATTGAAACAGAGTTTATTAAAAAGAGTGACTTCCATGATATCTATGAAGACCCCCTCGATGAAACTTTAATTAAATTCACCAAGAAAAAAGACGCCTTTCAAGAAGTTGTTGTCATTATTCTTGCGGGAAAAGTTGGAGAAGGCCACCTTGGAGTTGGTCAGCTCTTTGACAAAGGTGCTCTTTGCCTTCTTGAAGCAGAATCAGATAGTGAATCAACTGAAACCGCACAATCTTTTTTAATTTCAGGAAAGGCCCACCTAGAAATTAATTTAAGTGAGATAAGCGACTTTCTTGAACTTTACTTTGAATATCCCCGGGAAATTAAAACCTTTTTCAATCCACGAACTCAGATTGTTTGGCATGCTCTTTCCTCTCAATTTGAAGAACATGGACTTGATATTGATAGCTATAAGCATACCTTTATTTTTTACGGACTTTTAGATAGGGTTACCTTCCTTAAAAAAGATTTTGTTGAATACGTCCAATCTTTAGAAGAAGATCCCATGGAAATCAATAATCTTTATGACTCTTTAGAGCTCCATAAATCAGAGTTTTTTAAAGACATTGAGGTTTATAATGAGTTTCGGGAAAAAATTGTAAAAGTTTTTGAAAAAGACAAAATGAGGTACAAGATATGGATTCCAGGTTGTGCCACAGGAGAAGAAGCTTTCAGCTTTGCTTTGGTCATTTATGACTATTTAAAAGAAAATAATTTGGAAAAAAAATATGAAATTATCGGAACTGATACAGATGTAAAAATGGTAAGGAAAACAGGTCTTAAAAAGGGACAATATTCTAAAGAGGTCTTAAATCAAATACCAACAAAATATCAAAAGTATTTGAAAGTTGAATCAGATGTATTAATTATTGAGCCGGAGGTCAGATCCTCCATTATTTTTTCTCCCCACAATATGATATCTGACCCAGGCTTTTTTAATTTTGATCTCGTCATTTGCCGAAATATCTTACACCATTTTAAAAAATCTTTTCAGAAAAATATTTGGCAGGATATGAGTACAGTCCTTGTAGAAAAAGGACTCCTTATCACCGATGGGAAATCTCCCCTTCCAGAATCTGTCAAAAAGAACTTTCTCGACGTAGGTAATATTAGCAATACTTTTTTTGACTGTGTAGAACGAAGAGAAGTTTTTGAGCACTTAAGAGCAGGTCAACACAATCTGGCCGAAGAACAGGCCATCGAGTTAAGAAAAAAATTAATGTTTAGAAGATCTGATGGCCTTACTGATAATAAAACAAAAGATGACGAGATAGAGGAATTGAAAAAAGAACTAGCTCTCACAAAAAGCTCTTTAAGAGCAGCAAGTATGAGCTTTGAAAAAACATTTGAGGAGCAAGTTAAATCATCTGATGAACTTAAAAAGGCCAATAAAGAGCTGACCAATCTAAAAAATAATTTACTCAAAAATGCCAATGAAAAAACAAAACAGCTAAAACAAACCAATATAGACTTACAAATGAAGTCATCTCTCCTAAAGCATACCAATCTTGACTTGGCAAAAAGGGAATACCAGCTCCAAGTTAAAACTCGTGAACTGGAAGAAAGTAACAAATCCCTAGAAACCATACAAAAAGAAAGGTCTTTATTTTTTGCAAAACTTAGTCACGAGCTAAGAACTCCTTTAAACGCTATTTTGGGCTTTTCTGGTATCCTTTTAGAGAAATTGCCTGAAGATGAAACGTCCCAAGAAAAGGAATACCTAGACTGTATTAAAACCAGCGGTAAATCTCTATTGGCCCTCATTAACTCCGTTCACGACTTTACTAAGATAGACCTCCATGAACTTACCATTATTAAGCAAAAAATGAACCTCCCCAAATTCCTAAAGGACCTTTCCACATATCATACCAATGAATGCATAAATAAAGGACTTAAGTTTTTCCTTGAACTAGATGAAGATCTTCCCCAGTGGATTGAAAGCGACGAATTCCGTATCAGGCAGGTTTTCGATAATCTTTTAAATAATGCCCTTAAGTTTACAAAAAAGGGTCACATAGAAGTCAAGTCCAAAGTCTTTTTTCTTAATGATGAAAAAAGTTGTTTAGACCTTATTTTTATGATCGAGGATACAGGAATAGGTGTTGAACAAGAGAAATTAGATAAGCTTTTTAAAACATTTTCACAAGTCCATGACCCTGGTAGCCTTCAGGAAAGGGGGACTGGACTTGGGCTTTATATTTCCAAGCAAATTACAGAAAAACTGGGGGGTGAGATTGGTGTTATTTCAAAGCCTGGAAAGGGAACTATTTTTAATATAACCTTAAAAAACATCCTCATAATTCCTGAGTTTGAAGAAAAAATAGTATCGACCTCCTACGAATTTTTTGGTCAGAATATTTTAATTGCCGACGACATTCCCTTAAATCTATCTCTTTTGGAAGCTTACCTCTCCCCGTATAATCTAAACGTAGAAACTGCTAAAGATGGCCAGGAGTTAATTTATAAAGCTAAAAAATTAAAACCTCACCTTATTGTCACAGATTATAAGATGCCTACTATAAGAGCGGATGAAGTTTTAGAAGTATTAGAAAAAAACAATATAAAGCCCCCCGTCATACTAGTTTCGGCATTAAAAGTTGAACATAATATCAAGAAAAAATTTCAAGATTTTTTACAAAAGCCAATTGATAAAAATATTTTCTTAAATAAGATTTCCCAATTTTTGAAACATCAAAAAATAGAAACAAAAAATGAAACTACCCGTCCATCTTTCAATAATTTTTTCATCCCCGATCAATTGGGAAAAGAAGAACAAGAACTTCTCGAAGAAATCGAACGTGACCTCTTAATGGCCAGAGATATTATGGATATCACGCTCCTTGAAAAGTCGTCTTCAGAAATTAGGAAAAAAATAAAAGGCACAAAAATTGAAAATCTCTCTCCTTGGTTTACTCAACTCCAAACAGAATCCACAAATTTCAACATTCAAATGATTGAACAACTTTTAGAGGAAGGAATCAAGACGATTGAAAACTATAGATCGAAAATAAAAAAGGCCTCCTGAAATCTTACTTTTTCAAAAAAAGAGACGGGAAATCTGTACAAATATAATGAAACCCCATCTGTTTAAAAAGCTCCATATCTTCTACCGTATTGGCATTCCAAACAGTCATTTCTAGACCTTGATTTAGACACTCTAATACAAGCTCTTTATCAAAGGTTTCATGAGAAATACTCAACCCATCACCTTTTGCGGCTTTCACAATCTCAACTGGATTAAGAGGTCTTCCATAGAGCAAACAGTGGGTTTTAAAATCCGGTCGCAGGTCCTTAATCATTTTTAAAGGCCCATGATGAAAACATTTGATTATCGACCTCTCTTTCATTTCAAGAGAATCAACACAATCTATTACTCTTTTTTCACAACCTGGCGCCTTTATTTCGATTAAAACAACACTCTCTTTATATCCCTTTACCAAATTTAATACTTCATTGAGGGTGGGAATCGTTTCTCCCTCACCAGCATTCAACTTCTTTAGTTCCTCAAGCGTATAATCTTTTACTTTTCCTTCACCATTTGTCGTTCTGTCTAAAGTCCAGTCGTGGATAACCATTAAATGCTCATCTCTAGAGAGATGGACATCTATTTCGACACCGCCACACCCAAGATCAAGGGCCCTTTTAATCGATTTGAGAGTATTTTCAGGAGATTCTCCCTTCGCTCCTCTATGCCCAATTATTTTGCTCTTCATTTCAAACATCCTTTTATTTAAATTACCTGATTTTATCTGGAAAAAGAATATTTCTTATCATCATTTTCTTTTATAATTAAAAAATAACTCAAGGATTTTAAAATGAAGCTACTCATTTTCACCCTTTTTCTTTCCTTTGCGGCCTATCCCTGCTCCAATCTTAAAGACCATTTAGGGGAACATAAACTGCATTTATCTGAAACCTTTCCTACCAATCAAAAAACCCTCTTTGAATGGCTTTCACAGACCCCCAAAATTGCCCGGTGGTTGGGAAATTTTGAAAGTCATCGAATATCCCCTGATCCAAAAAATCCCTATGGGGTTGGACACATAAGAAAAGTAGAAGCGCCACTTGTAGGAATAACAGAAGAGACAATTACCCTTTCTCATTTTCCAGACCAAATTCAATACAAAGTAACCAAATCAAAACTTATGAACACACACCTTGGAGACATGTGTCTCTCTTCTTTAGGTCCCAAAAAGACATTACTTACTTGGACCATCAGCTTCAACAGCAATTATTTTTACGCCAAGTTCGTCCACCTTTATTTAAAGCTCATGCTCAAAAGGCTTAAATACAACCTATCAACATAGAAATAAACATACTGCAACACTGAATCCTCATCCCTTTGGTGATTTTTCACAAAAGTTTATAGGTTTCTTCTATTTTTAACTCAATTTTTGTATGCTTTCGGTGTTTCATTATTAGGAGAAGAAATGTTTAGAAGAATTGTTGTCTTTTTGGTCCTCTCTTCAGTTAAATTCTTAGGAAAGCTCTTTTATTCTTTCGAGATTGAAGGTGAAGAGGTCAAAGACTGGTCTAACATAAGACTTTTGGCCTGGATTAATCACACCTCTCTTTTTGATATTCTCCTTATTTGTGTCTTTCCCTACCGCTACTTTTGGAAGGCCTCAAAGCACTGCATATCGCCCATTGCCGAAAAAACAATAAAGAGACCTTTCGTAGGAAAGGTTTTTGGAAATCTAACTAACAAAAAGTCTTCTGTTAGCCAAAAAAGAGACGATACCTGGGGACAATTTCTTGATTCCATTGACGGTTCCTCCATTGTTGGCCTTTTTCCCGAAGGTCGAATGAAAAGAAAAAACGGCCTTGACAAATATGGTAATGAGCTTTCCATTAAAGGAGGCATCGCTGATATTCTAAAAAAAATTAACGATGGAGAAATGCTCATCATCTACAGCGGAGGAATGCATCATATACAATCTCCAGGAGACTCTTTTCCCCGTCTTTTCCAAAAGGTAAAAATCCGTCTAGAAGTCATCAATATTGAGAACTACAAAAAAAGCCTCCCTCAAAACGATCATGAAACTTTTAAAACCGAGGTCATCAATGACCTTACAGAAAGAAGGTCTCACAATCTTTCAGCACTCTCAGTTTAGCGACCACAGGTTGTATCATTGGGATCACAACCGACAAGTCCAAAGTCTCCCCCGGAATTTGAAGAACAAGATCCATAGGTACACATATCATTTCCATAGGCCTCAGGTGCGTAGTAAGTCGCCTGTCCTACGCCCATGGAATCCATGAAACCTCTCAGCCACCCTTCATTAAATCCATGATAGGCCCAATTCTTAGAGGCAAATCCCCCTACATAACGGATATTTGTCCAGGGGCCATCATTATCAAAAAAGGCCATTACTCTCATAGCATCGTTGGTGGCAATCTTAAAAACGACGCCTGCTTTATACCAGCGAAGTTCACTGGTGGCCCCATTCATAGAGTACCTCTTCCATCCCGCTGCATTTTTACCCCAGTTCATTCCAATGTCGTAAGGATCGGCAGGAGCTCCTCCAGAGTAGCCTTTCCCAACAACATCATCGGTATTTTCTCCTAAAAAGGCCTGAAACTTATTTGATTTGATAAATTTACCAAACCTGGTATTCCCAATATTTGTTGACTTAGCAAGTTTTTGGGCAAGCTTCGTAAGAAGAGGCTTCGCAACACTCACAACAACAGCAGTAGCAAAAGTTCCTAAAGCTCCTGCATAGCCTCCTGCCTTAGCGGCATTTCCTACCGCCGACCAATCAAAAGCCCTTCCATTGACAGAGTTGTTACCGTGCTGTTTTATTATTTCAATAGTGGCCGCCTCTCCCGCTCCTATAGCACCAAAAACAACCATATGAAGGGCAAGAGATTTTAACCCTGCTGAAGACGTCACCCCAGCGGTGCCAGCTGCAGCAGCACCTATACCAGAAGAGGCCCCAAAAGATGCCGTGATCGCTGGAAGAGCTGCCGCCCCGGCAGCGGCAAAAAGGCCCCCGGCCAAAGCACCCATCAGTGCATAACCCCAGGTTTTGCCAGACCATTTAAAAGGATTCATAGTTCCAGATATGGCAGAACCGACAGTAAAAAAACCAATAATGGCGAAAACTACAATACAGGCAATCGTAAAAGGCTCTTCTCCTGAAGGATCTGATTGCATTATTGGATCCGAAGAATACCTGTATGGGGAATGGAACACATTTTTTGGATCAGGGGAAAGAAAGCGTCTGGCCTCCATATCGTAAATTCTGGCCCCCATGAGACGGAGGTTTCCATCGTCGTGTTTTAAATGCTCAGCTTGGGACCATTTATCTCTAAAATTATCTTTCCCTTTGGACTGACTTAACATTTTACCGAAAGAATCGTAAAGTGTGTTGGCCGTCACTTTTCCAGATTCATCTGTAACAATAGCAGTATTCCCTAAATGGTCTGAGTGAAAATACTGTTCACCAATTTCTGGTTCACCTATTCCGTTTGCCCCAGGTTCCATGGCATAAACGGGTAAAGAGGTTGTGACGGTAAAAATCGCGACCAGGATTGGGTAATGCCACCACTTCACTTTTCCTACAGCTCTTTTCCTAAAGATATTTACAATGATGGAAAGGAGGAGTCCTATAGCAAAAGAAAGACAAAAGCCTTTCATCAGCTCATGTTCCAAGTTTGGTCGACTTAGTAATTGACCGAGTTTATTTTTTGTAAATTGGATAATCTTTGTGGGATCAAACATTCCCGCACTTAGTTTGTAGGCGTTGTACTCTATTTTCTTATCCATTTTGATCGCGGCAACGCCATCACCAGAACTCGTTTTGGAGTAAACCTTTTTCCCGTGAAAACCAACACTGATTGTATGAGTGACAGTTCCATTGGCCAATTTGTTAATTTCTAAACCAGGAGAGGCATTAATGGTCATACCCCCATTAGGCCTAATAGTTTTTAAGGCACTCCCAGCGGAGTTTCTTATAAAGGTCGTTTTTCCTTCCGGGCCATTAATTTCTGTGACTTGGTTAGCGTGGGATTCATATTTAAAGGACCAAGTTTTCCCTTCTTTTGTTTTTTCAATAACCCTGCCTGCTTTGTCGTAGAGATAATTAACTGAAGGAATCTTTCCTTCTCCGCTAATGGAGTAGACTCGACTGGACCCCTCCTGGCCCATATAGTAGACGGTGTTGTCATTTGCTTTAATAATATTGGAGTTACTGTCATATTCATAAGTTTCATTATGGTCTTGGTTATTTGAGGCCTCAATAAGACGGCCCATTTGATCGTAGGAGTATTCTGTTTGTACAGATAGATCATTTCTTGAAACAGACTTTAATTTTCCAATCCTGTCATCAAAAATGAGATTTTCCTCAAAGAGACTTCGGCCAGATTGAGTAACCTGAACCCCTGTCACTTTTCCAAAATCATCAAATTGAGCAGAGGCCAAGTTTCCATTACCAAACTCTGTAGTTATAGAAGAACCATGTTGATCAAGGGCCGTAATCCTGGCAATAACTTTTCCATTGAGTTTTACTTGATTTGCAAAGCCTCTAAAGGTTTCGGTCATCTCAATGACATCACCCGTTGGCAAGATGGTTTGGCCTAACTTATTTCTTTTGGTAACGTATTTTTTTCCATCAATAGTAATATCAGTTTGCTTTACGACTCCATTTCTATCGTAATGAATATTTTCCTTGTTGCCATTTCCATCAGTAACTTGCCAGAGGAGCCCTTTTTGGAGCTCATCATCGTGATACAAATGCTTTGTGATTTTTCCATCAGAATCTTTTCTAGTTAAAGGTCGTCCATTTTTATCAAAGCTATATTCTGTTACTTCACCATTGCCATTTGTCTTTTTGAGGACTCTACCGTTTTTGTCATACTCGAAACTTTCACAACCAAGATCTGGCTTACATTGCTTGGTGGTAAACCCAAGAGAGTTGTAGGACTTGGTTGTAATGGCCTCTTTGGGATCGATCACTTTAGTAACCTGCCCATGGGCATTGTAAAAAGAAGAAACTTCTCCTTCGTTAGGAAAAACTTTTAGAATTTGTTTTCCTGAATTGGATTTTTCTATTTTGAGTTTCATATCCCCATCCCCGGAAGGACTTGGTATGGTTTTAGTAACTGTTAATCCTCCTGGGCCTGAATACTCAAAAGTTGTTGTATGAACAACCTCTTCGCCTCGTTTCATCTCAACACTTTCCAGGGAGTCGGTACCCTGCATATAGTTGTATTCGAAATGAACATCCGACCTACCCTGGCGGGTGGTATAGGGCATGTACTTTCTTGTCACACTCCCTGCGGAGTTAAATTCATGACGAAAAATTTTGACTTCACTTTCCTCAAAGCCTGGTTTTTCTGCTCGTACAATTTGTCCAAAGGTATCGGCGTACTCATGGGCAAATATATAATCTCCATTCGTTACATTTCTTAAGTCCTCCATACTCCTGGGGTAGAGTCCACTTAAGTTGTGAAAATATTCATTGCTTGACGGCTTTTTAGGTCTTAAAAAGGTCATGATGGCAAAGGTTCCAAATTTGTGATCATCAAGCTCTGGTTTGACGTAAGCAATTTGCCTAAGAAGTTCCATTTGGCCGGTATCTGGATTCATACCAATAATATGGGTTTGCCTCCCGAAGGCGTCATAGCGGTACTGTGATACTTCACCATTGGGATTAATTTTTTTCGAATTTTCTCCCCTTGATGTATAGGAGGTTTTCATCGTGAGAGTTTGGTCCCCATTTATAGTTTTTGATCGTTGAAAATGGTGAGCATTATAGTTCCCATATGTCGTGGACAATCCTGAAGGGTCTGTAGACTTCGTCAATCGCCCAAGATCATCGTAGAAGAAATTAACCTGTTGTTGCTCCTTCCCTAAACCTGAAGTTTTAGAAGTGACCTGCCCGTATTTGTCGTAAGTAATTTTTCTATAACGGTCACTGAGGCTTATATCATCCCAGCAATCATCCCTTGATCCTGGTCGTGAGATTTGCTCTATCGGATTATCTATAATATTGGCATCCCAATTTTTAAGGTACCGGAAACAATTTGTTTTGGTTTGGCTCTCGTCCCGAGAATCTTCAGTCCAGATTATTTTTTCCCTTACAAGAAGCCCATCAGTATCGTAAGCACTCCACTTTTCTCCCATTTTGTTAAAATTATAACCAGATGGACTATCTCTAAAGCTTTCCACAAGTCTGATTCTTACTTCATCAAAATTATTTTTGATAAAGTCACTACCTCCATAAGCAGAAATGTTGAGATAGTGAAATTTCTGATGGGAAACCCAGGAAAACTTTTTGTTGAGGATGGTTCTCACCAGAGGCATGAGAAACATATTAGAACCGTGACCCGTTTGATTAAACTCGAGCATGACCTTGGACACGACCTTTCCATCTTTTCCTTCAAGAAGTGCCCATTGGGTTGCAAAGCCACTACCACTGGTTCGATTGGCGCTCGATATGAAATCTTCATACTCATATTTCGTTGTTTTATGAACTCCTCTTCCCACTTCTTTCAATCTATTTTTGATAGTGGTTTTTTTAACCACCGGACTGGCATGTTTTTGCCTTATAAGGGGGTAACTTTTTTTATCACTTTCTCTATAGAGGCCTTTTGCGATAAGACCCTCATAAGGATGATTGATGGTACCGTAATCAATGGAGATGCCATGAGTCCGCTCCGTATCCCAATCACTCCCAGCACCTGGAGTATGACCATCGTGAACAGCAACGAGAATATCAGGAACGATCCCACGACCGGAATCACAGGCCCTATTTAAAATAACTTGTGCTTCTTTGTTCCCATAACCAATAATATCAGCACAACCATCACCGTTTACATCTCTTAAAAAACGGGGATGCTTACCGGCCTTCCAGACATAAGGTGTCTTGTAAGTAAATTGTCCATCTTCCCTTACGGAACTAATGTCATCAAAACCGCGGCCGTTGGCCATGGCCACAAGAATATTTCCCGAACCTTCAAAGCCGAAAATATCGGCCTTACCATCACCGTTAATATCCTGAACCCCTCTCGGCTCTTCAGTAAAATCCCAATTGTCATCCCCAAAGCCTTTAACAGTAGAAAAAGGGACAAAACCCCTTCCCGTAGAAGCATAAACGGAAGTTTCACTTGAACCAAACCCTATGAGGTCGGCCATCCCATCGCCGTTCACGTCAGCGCAGGTCCTCTTATGGCGACCTTCAGCACGCCAACCTTGCTTATAACCGTATTTATCGAGATGCATTCCATTAGACATTCCACTGTCTTTTGAAGCAAAACTCTTTCCTGAGTTCCAGTAAACAAATGTTCCCGCATGTCCAAAACCAATAATATCTGGAAGGCCATCTCCGTTCACATCACAGAGCATCCGTGGATAATCGAGCTCTTGCCATCCCCCGGTCTTATAGGTTGGTGCCGTTTCTTTTGAAGAGTGATTGGCCCCCAGCCAAGACCTCAGGTGACCGAACTTTCCACTTTTACCTTCGCCTAGACCAACAGAGATATTTTTCATTCCAAAAATAACAAGGTCAGGAAGACCATCCCCATTGACGTCAGCTACTTCTCTTTTTGTGTAGCTATTACAATAAGCATTTCCACCATCTCTGGCGCATTTGTCTCTTTGTGATGTAGACGTGCCACCGCTAACATTTTGAGGTTGATAGTAAACACCTTCCTTGGGCTTGCTCGCCAATCTCCAATTTTCAAAACCAGAACCTTTTTTACTTTTTAAATTTTTATGCCCAATAAGTTTTCCTGGAAGCGAAATCACTCCATGGTTACTAAGCCATTTATGGGTACGAGAAAAGGATAAAACATCAGTGGCCCCATCGGCATTAATGTCAGAAAACAAATAAGGCTCAAGGTCGTTTTTCTCACTCCAGGCCATGATATTTTTGCAGACAGGATCCAAAAACCTTACGCCATTAGAAACGGACGTACACACCTTATCTACTTTTTGACCACCATTCCCATTCTTCCAAGCATCTCCACTTGTAGCTTGTCCTGAACGAACCCAAAGAAGATCTCCCAGTCCATCTCCATTGGTGTCAGCAACCATTTTTATATTCTTTTCATCCCCTTGAGGATTTTGACTATTAAAACCAAGCCAAGACTCAGCATCTCCCTTAAAAGGTCCCTCCACATCGCCGTCTGAATATGTAAAGGAGGTTTCCGGAAGGCAGACTTCTTTTCCAGTTTTGTCATCAGTCCCACAAAACTGAATCCACTTTAAAAGGTTTCTTTTTGTAGAGTAACCTCTTGAATGATTGAATTTGTATTTAAAATTATTTACCCACTTCCCTTGATGTAAACTTTTGACATCGATTTGAGAGACAATATGGTGTCTGACATGTTTTTGACCTCCAAAAAATTCATCAACATCATCGTGTCTCGAACGGTAATGAAGAGCGACTTCCCGGGTCGGTCCCTCATTCATTGTTTTTGTCCACTGAATTTTTAGAAGAACTGTTTCTCTCTCCCTCAAGTTACCCCATTTAATCTCCATGGAGTTCCCCATGGGGTCACGAATTTGATGAATAAAAAGCCTTCTCTGATCCTTTTGGCCCTTAAAAATAAGTTTGTTTCCATTAGGCCTGGTGACAACAATGCTACAATCTTTCATACCATTCATATGAAGAGAGCAATCGGATCCTTGGATCTCCGCTTTGATATGCCTGTTGTTGGCTACTCTATACGTTGAGTTCTCTCTTCCATAGGCTCCCGACTCTTTGATAAAACGCATTCCTTCAAAACACAATTTATCAAACATTGGATTTCCTATGGGGGCCTTTGATCCTGAAGAGACTGTTTGTGTTCTTTCACACCCTAACTTAGCAGTCCATTTTTCGGTATACGTCTTAAAGCGACCTTGATCCTTCCAACGCGTACAGACCCCCCAACTACGCGAGTGACAAACCCATTTACTTACCCACTCTTTTACCTCTTTACTTTTCTCACAGTCATACAATTCCTTGTTGGTCTGGTCCTTTTCATACTTTGCATTCCTTTCACAGCGGGTAAGATTAGGGAGGCCTAAAAGATCCCACCCAACTCCAAAGTGACCGTTTGGGGAACTCGAGGAGTAAGCGAGAGTAAGCTTGGGTTCCATCCCCCGATGCCCTCTAGGAACTTTAATCGGAATCATATACTGGGCCGTTCCTGATTTGGCATTCACATTAAATTCGGCTTCTATCCTTCCCCCCATATGGGAAGTCTTCCTGTGGCCGGGAGTTTTTACCCGTTTATCTCCAGATTCAAGGCTGTTATCCTCACCTTGAAGGTTAAGATAGTTTCCTTTTCCCCAACCAGCAGAATTCAGTGCTTCTTGATAAGACTTTTGAGTGGAAATATGACCCTTTCCCTGGCACCAACCTGAACCTGAACACGTTCTGGCACCAGCACAATCACAGGCGTTCTTACAACGATTTGATCCCCCTCTCTTTTTCCCATCACTTTGACGATACTTTGTGGCCTCATCAGCGTAATACTTATCACTTGTACAGCTAACACTTCCGCTTTTATAAGAATCGCTCTTGTCTACTTTTTTAGGTTCAGAACCTCCTCCAGAGAAAAGGTTGCTCGACTGAAAAATGAAAAGAAATGAAGCAAAAACAAATATTATTTTTAAAACTCTTTTAAAGTGAGATACTTTCATGCTCTTCACCTTATTAAAAAGGAACGGGCTCCACTATTATAGACAATTTAAAGCTGGTTCTTTATGAATATTTTTTTTCAAATAAGACTTTTTGATTTCAAAAAAGTGGAAGTGTTAAGTTCTTGAATTAAAGAGACAAAATAAAATTTTTTTAACCTAATAATTTTTTTTCAAGTTCAATAAATTATTATGTGCCAACTTTTTAACACCTTTAGAACTAATTAAGCTTTTTGTAGTAATTTCCCGTCGTCGACCTCATTAGAAAAACTGCTTTCTTAGGTTCTCCATTCCAATTATAAAGAACCTTAAAGGCCTCAACTTTAAGGGCATCCTCACCAGAAACAAGAAAGTAACTTTTTCCTCTTTCGACGACCATTTTATCATCTTCATCAAGGCCCATAGAATTGAAAAACTGGGCGACCTTCATTTCGATTCGAGGATGAGTTGGATCTTTAGAAAACAGCAGTTTTTTAGTACTACCCTTTACTGGTGGAAGAAGTTTACCATTAAAAAATCTGGCGACGACTCTTCCTTTATACGTGGGAAAGATATCCTCTTCCACCTCAGGAATTTCTTCTACAGTTTTTGTAAGAAGGGCCATATTCTTTGTTGGAGAAGGGATAACTTTAGGCACCTCAATTTCAGTCACTTTCCTTTCAATTTTTTTTTCAACTGATTTTCTCACAGTCTCTTTTTTCGGAGACTGGTTAAGATAGAAAATCCCGGCAAAAATAACAAATACACCTAAAATTATTTTCATAAAAAACTCACCTAATAATTACTTACATTTTAACGACCTTATTTTTTTTTACAATTTATTTTTGTAAACATTAAGAGTAATTCTGTTTGTAAATTCTAGACTATCATAAAACTCCTTATAAATAGAGTTAAAGGTTTTTCTAAAATAAATAAAGTTTATACAAAGGAACTGAACTAAAGCTATTTACTTTTTAAAACCAATTTAGCGATTAAAATAAAGGTTCTTGTCGTCTCCCACATAGATTTCAATTCGACCAAAAGATTTCGCAAGTTCATAAATTTGGCCCTCCTCTCTTTTACATAAATGAGAGGAGAGGTGGTTGCGATGAAACCAGAAATCATGGGCCAAATCTTTAGTATTTTTTATATTACTTGGAACCTTATCTAAAAAAAGTGACAAATCCCTTCTGGCCTTGTCTAATTCAGATTTAGAGAAGTCGTTAATGGAAAAGTTTTTATCTAATAACTCTCCTCCATCTTCCTCTCTTTCATCATAACTGGACCACAACGCTGTTTCTATGTATTGCTTAAGCATACGTTCTAACATTTTTCCTCCCTAAAATTGTGCATTTTCTGTTGAGCCTTCCATTGCAAGTGTGGAAGAATTTCCTCCAGAGATCACTTGTGAAACTGCATCGAAATAACCCGTCCCAACTTCTCTTTGATGTCTCGTGGCCGTATATCCTTGAGACTCGATGGAAAATTCCTGATCTTGAAGTTCTGAATAAGCTGCCATCCCTCTTTCACGATAGTCTGAGGCGAGAGTAAACATGGAGTGGTTAAGAGCATGAAAACCGGCAAGAGTGACAAACTGAAATTTATACCCCATGGCCCCTAACTCCCGCTGAAACTTTGCGATGGTTTGAGCATCCAAATGCTTTTTCCAATTAAAAGAGGGTGAGCAATTATAGGCCAGCCATTTCCCGGGAAATTCACTGTGAACGGCTTCCGCAAACTTTTTTGCCTCTTCGAGGTCTGGAGTCTTAGTTTCACACCATAACAAATCAGCATAGGGAGCGTAGGACTTTGCACGATTAATAGCAGGTTCTAATCCACCTTGAATTTTAAAGAACCCTTCAGCGGTTCTTTGATTATCTGTAATGAACTTCCTGTCTCTTGGATCAATGTCACTCAATAAAAGCGTCGCTGATTCAGCATCAGTTCTAGCAATTAGTAATGTTGGAACATCCATCACATCAGAGGCCAGCCTTGCAGAGGTCAAGGTTTTAATAAACTGAGAAGTGGGGACAAGAACTTTTCCTCCCAAATGACCACATTTTTTTTCAGAGGCCATTTGATCTTCAAAATGAACACCTCCAGCACCCGCTTCAATCATTGCTTTCATTAATTCAAAAGCATTTAAAGACCCTCCAAAACCTGCTTCAGCATCAGCAACTATAGGAGCAAGATAATTTAAGTTCTTTTTACCTTCAGCAGTTTCTATTTGATCGGCCCTTAATAAAGCATTATTAATTTTTTTGACGACCTTAGGAACAGAGTCAGCGGGATAAAGACTTTGGTCTGGATACATTTCTCCTGCATTATTAGCATCCGCGGCCACTTGCCAACCACTAAGGTAAATGGCATCTAACCCTGCTTTAACCTGTTGAATGGCCTGGTTACCTGTTAAGGCGCCCAATGCGCGAACTGGTTCGTTTTTTTGAAGAGACTCAAACAAACGTTTCCCGCCCAAGGAAGCAATACTGTATTTAATGTCGTAAGAACCAGAAAGGCGAATGACTTCTTCTGCCGAATAATTTCTTTTGATACCTTTCCATCTTTCATCGTTTTTCCAAGACTCCTCTAAATTCTCTGCATTTCTCATAATATCCTCTTTTTAGTTAATACCTATCCTTGAGACCAATATTGGTCTTTAAAAAAATGAATCTGTTGTTTATGGTTTAAACCTCCATAAACTCTGGAAGTGTATTTAAAAGAAAAAGCTCCTGAGCTCGTACTTTGGCCTGAATAAAACTTTCTTTTTGTTCTTCCTTGAGTATATCTTCTAGTTCTTCTTCAAATATTTTTTTAACTAAACTAGATGTAACGGTCATTCCTTCTTCCAAGACAGTATTATGACGAATCCATTGCCAGACTTGAGCACGAGAAATTTCTAAGGTGGCGAGGTCTTCCATAAGATTATCCCAGGCCACGCAACCTTTACCTTCTGACCATCCATTAAGATAAGCAATACCCACTCTTATGTTTTTTCTAAGGCCTTGAAGAGTTCTTTTCCCTTTTCCAGAGGGTAAAAGATCTGGAAATTTATCGAATTCTTCTAGCTTTTTTTCTAATTGATTATTTTTAGGGAAACAGTTTCTTGCCTCTTTGATGAAGTAGGGATGAGAAACCCAGCAACCATCATGGCCCCACAGGAATTCAAGCTCCTTATCTATTTTAACTTTTCTTAATTGTTCCTCGCGGATTGATTCTGATCGACCGGGAGTAAAAGCGGCCATTCCACCAATGGCCAATGCTCCTCTAGTATGACAAATCTTGATAAGTCTTTTGGCATAGTTTTCCATCCAGTAACAATTCATATTGATAAGAGACCTATCTGCTGTTACGCGATCTGGATGATCCCGCAAAATTTTTATGTCGCTGAAAATCTTATCCCATCGTCCCACATTGAGAGCAACAACACGCTCTTTGAGCTCAAAGAGAATTTCCTCAATTTGAAAAGCCGCTGGTAGCGTCTCAATGAGAAAAGTACACTTTATTGTTCCTTTTGGAAGAGACAAAGCTTTTTCAATGGCAGTAAAAACTTGGTTCCACCAACGGGCCTCAAGGTAGCTTTCACATTTTGGAACGTAAAACTTGGGAGTTTTTCCCTGGTCAAAAATTTTTTGACTTGTATAGTAGGCACAAACCAGAAGATCAAGAAGGCCTGCTGAAACTGAGGTCCCATCCACTATGACGTTTTTCTCATTTAAGTGGAGTCCCCGAACTCTGACCATAATATGGGCCATATCATTAGTGTCTAATTTATAGCTATTTGAGCTAAGCGTTCCGTCAACGGCTTCTTTCAGATTTTTATAGCCGCTGACTACGTTATCCCAAGTCGGACACATGGAATCCTCAAAGTCTAGCATAGCGGTATCCGCTCGCTCCCCTTTATTTCTTGAAAGCATATTAATAACCATTTTAGGGTCATTAACGGGGCCAGTTATTTCAACTTTACGAGATAATAAATCAGCAGGAATAGGGGCAACTTTCCAATTTTCCAAACAGGCCTTGGAGTTTTTTTGGTAAGTCGGAATTAGCCCTCGATTAAATAACTCTTGCTTGTCCCTTCTTCTTTGAAGGAGGTTTTGACGTAATCCTTCAAACTCCCGATGGAACTTGGTTATCAAAGAAATCAAATCTGGGTTAAAAACCTTTATAGTCTTATTGCACGGCCCATTCTTTTCAATATTCCTTAACTGAAATGAAATCATAAGGCCCTCCATTAGAGAAACAGATCAAATGAATTATGGGCGGGGGAGCGAAAAAAAGTCAAGCGAATTTTCGCCGACAGCGAATTTTCTCAATGCCCTACAAAAATACTCTCTTTGTGATTCTTTAACAGAGGAGTATAATAATATTTAAGGAAATCCCCACTCTCAAGCTTTCTACCTTTCCTTTCTGTCCGTGACTTGGTTATAGTAGTGGCCAATAAAAAATTAAAAAAGGAGTCTTCCTTATGATTTTTCAAGGAAAGGCAATTCAATGCCAGCTTGAAGATGATGGTATCGCCCATCTGACGTTTGACATTATTGGTGAAAGTACAAATGTTTTCAACAAACTAACTCTTGATGAGCTCGCCAAATGCCTCGATTCTCTAAAAGGAACTGAGGGCATTAAAGGCCTCCTCCTCAGTAGTAAAAAGGAACAGTTTATTCTAGGTGCCGACATTTTTGAATTTCTTAGTCACTTTAAAAAGTCTGACGAAGAAATGGCACACTGGTTAACTGAAATCAACGCTGTTTTTAGTGGTTATGAAGACCTTCCCTACCCTACAGTTACGGCGATTAATGGTTTCGCTTTTGGCGGTGGTTTTGAAATTTGTCTTGCAACAACCTATAGAGTTGCTTCAACAAAGGCCAAAGTAGGTCTTCTTGAAACAAAGCTTGGAATTATTCCTGGCTGGGGCGGAACAGTAAGACTGCCAAGACTC
This sequence comes from Bacteriovoracales bacterium, assembly GCA_028346125.1. Lineage (GTDB taxonomy): Bacteria > Bdellovibrionota > Bacteriovoracia > Bacteriovoracales > Bacteriovoracaceae > UBA7317. The sequence goes on from JAOMEV010000005.1 coordinate 19,055, forward strand.
TGTGGCGCTGATCAGGCCATTGAGTGGATCACCTCTGGAAAACAATTTGGCGCAGAAGACGCTCTTAAAATTGCTGCCGTAGATGCGGTTGTTCAACCAGAACACCTTATCGAAGGCTCTAAAAAGATGCTTAAAAGGGCCATCGAAGGCCAGTTGAACTGGAAAAAAAGGGTTGAAGAAAAGGTTTCTCCCTTGAAACTTAATGAAGTTGAGTCAATGATGACCTTTGAAACGGCCAAGGGTTTCGTGGCCGGAGTCGCAGGCCCTCATTACCCCGCACCAGTTGCGGCCATAAGTCTTATGCAAAAAGCAGCTACCTTAGACAGATCAAAGGCCCTTCCATTAGAGACAAAAACCTTTGTTAAAATGGCCAAAAGCCCAGCTGCAGAAAGCCTTGTTACCGTTTTCCTAGGTGACCAGTATCTCAAAAAGACAAGTAAAAAAATGACAAAAGAAGTCGGTCCTATCAACCAAGCCGCTGTTTTGGGTGCAGGAATCATGGGAGGCGGGATTGCCTACCAAAGTTCTTCAAAGGGAACACCGATTCTTATGAAAGACATCAATGATAAGGCATTAAACCTTGGACTTGATGAAGCTGCTGGACTTCTTCAAAAGCAATTAAAAAGAAAAAAGATCGATCCCAAAAAAATGGGGGCCATCCTTAATCAAATTTCACCAACTTTGAGTTATGGTGATTTTAAGGGTGTCGACATCGTTGTGGAAGCTGTCGTTGAAAACCCAAAAATTAAAAAGAAAGTTTTGGCCGAGACAGAGGGGCATATTTCTGAAAACTCTATTTTAGCAAGCAATACCTCCACGATCTCTATTACTTCGCTGGCAGCAGAGCTTAAAAGACCAGACAAATTTTGTGGAATGCACTTTTTCAACCCAGTCCACAGGATGCCTTTGGTTGAGATCATTCGAGGAGAAAAAACTTCGGATGAAACAGTCGCAAAAACAGTGGCCTATGCTTTAAAAATGGGAAAAACACCAATCGTTGTCAACGATTGTCCAGGCTTTCTTGTAAACCGTATTCTTTTCCCTTACCTAAACGCCTTTATCCGTTTGGTCAAAGATGGCGTTGATTTTAAACGAATTGATAAGGTCATGGAAAAATTCGGTTGGCCAATGGGACCTGCTTATCTTTCAGATGTTGTAGGCCTTGATACGTGTGTACACGCCGGTGGAATTATGGCCCAGGGTTTCCCTGATAGAATGACTAATGATGGTGAAACCATTTCCGAGATTATGGTAAAAGCAAACCGTTTGGGACAAAAAAACGGCCTTGGCTTTTATGAGTACAAAAAAGATAAAAAAGGAAAACTCAAAAAGAATTTGGTCGAGGGTGTTTATGACATTATTAAACCTCATTATCGCCAGGAAATTGAGATCACAGATGAAGAGATCGTCGAAAGAATGATGCTTCCAATGATTTTTGAAAGTGCTCGTTGCCTTGAGGATAAAATTGTTAAGACACCTGCTGAAGTCGATATGGGTCTTATCCTTGGATTAGGTTTCCCTCCCTTTAGAGCAGGCACCTTAAAATATGCCGACTCTTTAGGGGCAACAAACCTTGAAAAGCTTTCCAAAAAATATGAGCAACTTGGTAAGGCCTATGAGCTTCCAGCTTCTATGGCCAAGATGATTAAAGAAAATAAACTTTTCTATCCATTATAAGGGAGGGAGATATGAAAGAAGCAGTCATTATTGATGCTGTCAGAACACCGATGGGACGTTCCAAAGGAGGCTCCTTTCGCTTTACAAGAGCGGAGGCCATGAGCGCTCATTTAATGAGGGCAATCCTTCAAAGAAACCCAAAAGTGAATCCAGCAGAAATCGAAGATATCGTATGGGGTTGTGTCCAACAAACTTTGGAGCAGGCCTATAATGTGGGAAGAAACGCGGCCCTTTTGGTTTCTGAAATACCTAAAACAGTTTCTGCCCATACAGTTAATCGCCTCTGTGGCTCTTCCATGACAGCTGTCCATACAGCGGCCATGGGAATTATGTCCGGCCAAGGAGATGTTTATCTTTGCGGTGGAGTAGAACATATGGGTCATGTTCCTATGACTCATGGATTTGATTACAATCCAGAAACATCAATAAACAATGCCAAGGCCTCTGGGTCAATGGGACTTACAGCGGAACTCCTGGCCATAAGAAATCAGATTTCCAGAAAGGATCAAGATCAGTTCGCCTACGAGTCTCACCAAAGAGCGCATGCAGCTACTACTGAAGGCCGCTTTAAAGATGAAATTGTTCCTCTCCAAGGACATGATGAACAGGGTGTCCCTTATTTGTTAGAAACGGATGAAGTCATCCGAGCTGAAAGTTCTGTGGAAGATTTAGGAAAACTCAGACCTGTCTTCAACCCTCAAGGTGGTACAGTTACAGCAGGAAACTCATCTGCGATTTCCGATGGGGCCAGTGCTGTTTTAATGATGTCTGCTGAAAGAGCAAAAGATCTTGGACTTACTCCAATGGCCAAAATAAGATCTTTTTCTGCCGCAGGTTGCGACCCTTCCATCATGGGAATTGGGCCTGTTCCTGCTGTTAAAAAAGCACTTAAAAAAGGAAACCTTGGGCTTCAAGACCTTAAGCTTTATGAACTCAATGAAGCCTTTGCCGCGCAGTCTCTCTCTGTCTTAAAAACCCTTGGGATTTTAGATAAAGGGGAGATCATTAACAAAAATGGAGGGGCCATTGCTCTTGGTCACCCTCTTGGTTGTTCTGGAACAAGAATCATTGGAACACTTCTTCACCAAATGAAAAGAGATAACGTAGACCTTGGAGTGGCCACGATGTGTATCGGGCTTGGACAAGGCGTTGCTACAATTTTTGAAAGAGTTTAATAGACAGGCCCTTAGGGGCCTTTCTTAAATTTTTAGCAAATCTTCTCTGTCTAATTCATTCCTTTTAAGATAAAAAAAAAACTAAATTCTCTGCATAATATGAACCGAGGAGCTTCCATGTCCATTCATCACGCTTTGACCACACTATCCACTGAAGAAAACGACTTTCGTCTTGCTGTAAGAGACTTCGCTGAAGGGGAAATCAAACCCCTCGTTAGTAAAATGGACGATGAGTCAAAAATGGACCCCGGACTAGTCCAAAAACTTTTTGAGATGGGCATGATGGGCATTGAAACTCCAGAAGCGTTTGGCGGAACAGGAAGTACTTTTACTTCTGCATGTCTGGCGATTGAAGAAATAGGAAGAATTGATGGTTCCGTCAGTGTCCTTGTTGACGTTCAAAATACCCTGGTCACCAATGCAGTCATCAAGTGGGGAACAAAAGAACAACAAGAAAAATACCTTCCTAAACTCGCTGGAGAATGGGTTGGTTCATACGCTCTCAGTGAAAGCTCAAGTGGCTCTGATGCCTTCGCTCTAAAACTCAGGGCCGAAGACAAAGGCGATCATTACCTTTTGAAAGGCCATAAGCTTTGGATCACTAATGCTATGGAATCCTCCTTTTTTCTCGTTTTTGCCAACCTTAATCCAGAAGCCGGTTACAAGGGAATAACGGCTTTCATTGTTGAAAAAGGCTTTGAAGGTTTTAGCATAGGTAAAAAAGAAGATAAGCTTGGTATTAGAGCAAGTTCAACCTGCGAACTTATTTTTGATAACTGTAGAGTTCCTAAAGAAAACGTCCTTGGAGAAATTGGAAAAGGATATAAAATTGCCATCGAAACCCTTAACGAAGGAAGAATTGGTATTGGCGCCCAAATGTTAGGGATTAGCCAAGGCGCCTATGAAGCCGCCTTAGATTATACAAAGAACAGAGAACAATTTGGAAAACCAATTTCTCATTATCAAGGTGTTCAATTTCAACTTGCTGAAATGAGAACTCAACTTGAGGCCACAAGACTTATGGTTTATAACGCCGCTAGATTGAAAGACAGCGGTAAAGACTTTGTTAAAGAAGCCGCTATCGCTAAGCTTTTTTCCTCAAGAGCAGCTGAGGCCATTACCTCAAAAACAGTTGAACTCTTCGGAGGTAACGGTTTTACAAAAGAATACCCTGCAGAAAAATATTATAGAGATGCTAAAATAGGTCAGATCTATGAAGGCACTACTAATATGCAACTTCAAACGATTGCCAAAATGGAACTTAATTAAAGGAAGAGAACACCAAGTTCTCTTCCTTTAAGTAACTTATTTTAATAACTGTGAACTGATGATTTCTTTCATTGATTCTGGAGAAATATCATTTTTATTAGCTGCTTGTTCCATAAGAGCTTCCCAATTTTGTCCCTCACCTTGAGCTAATTTTTCATAAGCTTTAAGTGCTTCATCAACATTAAAACCAAGAAGTTTTTTGGAAAAAGACTCTAGGTCTCTTGAAGTAACACCTCTATTTTTTTTGACCTTATTAATATTCTTAATAAGCTTAGCAACTTCTAAAGATCTTTTTTCACTTAAACCAAATTGGTTTTCTAACTTTGAGGCCTTAGCTTGAAGGTTCTTCTTTTCTAAAAAAGAACCAATCAATTCAAGATCTTTATTACTTGAATTTCTCTCTTCAAAAATCATTCCTGTGTAATCTCCAATGAAAAACCCTAAATCCGTTGATTCATAAACTTCTTGGACTGTGGCCGTCGACCAATTACCCTCTCCATAATAAGAAGCCTCATAGCCTGCATCCAAAAAGGTATCTATTGGAATTCCATTTTTCATAGCCTCACGATAAGCATTCATATCAACTGCGTAATACTCATCCCAATCATGGCTATAGAAAACGGCCCAATTTTTGTTATCCCCATGACCTGCAGCCTTAACAAGAACCCATCCCTCATTGGTTTCATCTAGCCAACCACTCTCTTCACTCATGCTATTAAGAGTTTCTAGAAGAACTTGTCTGTTGTCTTCGGTGTTGCGGTTACGACAACTGATAAGACTCAATAAACAAAGCATTACCAGTAAAATTTTTGATTTTTTCATAAATTTTCCCCCTATAGTTTAAATACCTGACTAATTCTACAAGGGAATTATAAAAAAAAAAGAAACCTTAAGTAAACTCATTTAATTGATTATTTTTTTTTGTGCTGAAGGAGATGAGAAGCTGCATCCTCTGGCATAAGAGGATTACTAAAAAGCCCCCCTGCAAATTCAATTCCCCCTCTTCGAACCATGTGATAGATAACACTAAAATACCAATGAAAGTATTCTGACTCTCTTTCGTAATGAGAAAGGCTTTGAAGAATAAAGTTATAGTCGGGGTTTTCCAATGCATGAAAAGACATGTGACAAACGTTTGTCATGATATCAGCTAACGCCTCTAAGTCGATACATTCTCTAAAAGAGGCATGATGCTTTCTGGGAACAATCCATGTGTGGTAGGGAGATAAACTAGCAAAGGGAACGACCGCTATAAAACAATCATTTTGATAAACAATTCTTTTTTTCTCTTTGAGCTCCATTTTTAATATGTCACACATCAAACAATTGTCATGAATGACATGGTAATTTTCCATCTGCTGGAGCCTAACCTTAGTTTCAAAAGGCATTAAAGGAAGACCGTAAATTTGAGAATGAGGATGCTGAAGAGAGCCCCCTGCTTTGTAGCCTTGGTTTTTAAAGACAACAACATGTTTAACGTTGGGATCATCACAAACTTGCATATAGCGTTTTTTATAGGCCTCCATCAAAGTAACGGCATTTTTAACAGGCATATTCGCAAGGGCCATATTATGCTGCGGGTGATCAATAATGACATCATGAATGCCAAAACCATCCATTTCCTTACACATAAGAGAAAAATTTTTATCAGGAACCTTAGTTCTATCCAAACTTGCAAATTTATTTTCCAGGATTCTTACCTGCCAACCACCCTCACCTTGGATTTGTAAAATCTCTCTATCAGTGTCTTTTTCATTACCTCGACAAAAGGGGCAGTTTTCATCCATAACCGGTCTATTAAGAAAAGCATCTACCCGGTTTTCTTCTTCTGGTTTCTTATAATCACTAGGCCTTGCCTTTCTCTCAGGAGAAAACATAACCCAGTCATTGGTGATTAGATTTTTTCTAAATATTGGCATTCCAACCTCTTGGTGCCTTGCTTAAATCTTAGATCCCATCGGTCTTTTGAGCGTAAATGTTTAGTGAAAAAGTCAATTAAATAAATGTTCTTTTAAAAGAGCTGTGGTAATTTTACAAAAACCTTTAATTCGGAGCAAAAATGAAACTAGAAGAGTTAGTAAAGCAAATCGAAGGTACATTTTTTATACCCGATAACTATAAGGGTAAAAAAGTTCAAGAAATTACCATCGAGAAGGTCTCAAACTTAGACCAGGCAGGACCCAACGACATTTCTTTTTTTGTGAACCCTAAATTATTAGGCCAATTTAAAAAAACAAAAGCTGGTGCTGTCTTAGTTTCAAAGGCCAACAAAGAAAGTGATTGCCTTCAAATTGTACATCCTGACCCTAAAGTTTCCATGGCCAAAACCTATAACCTTTTTTATGAGCTCAAACATTCATTTAAAGGGCTCAGTGAGCTTGCCTTCATTCATCAGCATTCCAAGGTTCATCCCAAAGCGACAATTTATCCTTACTGCTATATTTCAGAAGGAGCAGAAGTTGGAGAAGACTCGGTCCTTTACCCCAATACTTTTCTTGGAGAAAGGGCCAAAGTAGGAAAAAATACTGTCTTATTTCCTAATGTAGTTGTCATGAATGATTGTGAAATTGGAAGTAACTGTCTGATTCATCCAGGAACGGCAATTGGCGGGGATGGCTTTGGCTTTACCCCTACAGGAACCCATAATATTAAAGTCCCTCAAACAGGAAAAGTTGTCATCGAAGATGATGTTGAAATCGGCTCACTTTGCACTATCGACCGAGCGGCCTTCGATAAAACTTATATAGGAAGAGAATCCAAACTTGATTCTCAAGTCCATGTGGCCCACAACGTTCACATTGGCGAGCTCGCTTTAATTGCAGGACAAACTGGTATTGCAGGGAGTGCTAAGCTCGGTAAAAACTTTATGTGTTCTGGTCAAGTTGCGGTTGGTCCTGGAATGGAAATTGGCGACGGTGTTATCGTCGGTCCTAAGGCCGGAGTTATTAAGCCTATTAAAGAAAAAGGCGAATACATGGGCATGCCTACTGTGAAAAAAATGGAATGGCTCAAAGAGGCCAGGGGGATAAGTAAACTTCCTGAACTTATGAAAAGAATCACGGCCCTCGAAAAACAAATTGAAGAGCTAAAAAATCTATCATCCTAAATTTTTTTGGTAACTTAATTTTTGCCCCTCTACAAAAAGAGGGGTAAAGAAAAAAAAGATATTAAAAACATAAAGACCCGCCATAACAGCATAGGCCGGTGCATGCCCATAAAAATCAATCATAAGACCTAAAGCTGGCCCCCAAAAAATAAATAAAAAACGGGAACCTAAGGCCAAGACGGAATTGGCGGTGGCCCTCATAGGAGAAGGTATCCTTACGTTAAAGGCGTCTCGAAAAATAACATGCCCAAGCCCTCTATTAACCTGTAAACACAGACAAGACATGAGTCCTCCAAAAGTAAAAGCAAGAAGGGGAAATTTGGCATATTGATAAGCAAAGAAACTCATTCCTCCGTAACCAAAAATAGGAAGAAACGATATAAACAAAAGGGTCTTTTTTATTCCCAGTCTTGCTTCAAACCCTACCGCCATTCTGCCACAAACCCCCACCGCTAGATTAGTGATGGCCCACAAAATTCCAAAGACAGGAAGAGGGATACCCAGATGTTTCCAAAAGTCCTGGTAAGACCAAACGGCCAGCCATGTGGCCGCCGCATAAATAAGGCCGTTAAAAACAATCAGAAGAAGGAGCCTTGAGCTTCCAAAGATATGGGAAATAATCATTTTTATATTTTCCATTGTTTTTTTTCTTTCCATTTTTCTTCTTGGAGGCTCAACAATGGACAAACTTAAAAAAAGAGGGAGCCACCCTAAAATGGCCTGAATTTTAACGGGGTAATCTAAAGACCCAAAAAAAATAATCATGGCGCAACAAAGTCCTGCTAGACCCTCAGAAACCTGAGAATAAAAAATTTGTTTGGCCATCAACTTACGGGGGAAGGAGCCTTCTTCCTTCAAAGCAAAATGGGTATCATATAAAAGTGCTATATCGGTACCAGACAATAGGCTCATGGCAATAGCATTAATAATTTGGGTTAAGGCCAAAAAATAAAAACTATCAGCGAATGGGTATAGAGAGAAACCAATCCCATGTAAAACCCCAGATATAATAAGTATAGTTTTTCTATCAAACAAATCAGAAATATAACCTGAAGGAATTTCACAGAGAATAACAATAAAAGCATAAAGGGCCTGAAGCTTAAATATATCGCCCATGCTGAGTCCGATTTCCTGAAAAAAGGGAACAATAACAGGCATGAGAACCATAAACGTCCAGGAAGCATTTAGAAGAAATATCTTTTGATAATTTTTTTTGAGTTTTTCTTGCACAATTATCTTTTCGGCAACAAATAAGAAACGAAGCAATAAAAAAGAAATTGGCCTTTCATTTCAAGGGCTTTTGCTCCTAAAAAAAAATTAATTTACAGTTCCAAACGAAACTCTTATAAAAAGCCCAAATTTATTTTTAAAAGGAAAAGTTCATGAGAAAAATATATTTTTTTTCAATACTCTTTATTTTCTTTCAACAAGGGATTTTATCCCAAGAAATCTTTATAGGAGAAAAAAATTATAAAGAAAAAAAAGATACCATTTTTATTGATGGCCTTGGACGAGAAGTTTACTTTAGAGGATGGAATATTTCTGGAGCTGTAAAACTTAAATCAATGGGCCATAAACCTTTTAAAAACGTAGATGATGCATCTCGAGCTTTTAGAGACCTTAGAGAAAGAACAGGTTCAAATATTATTCGTTACACTTTAAGCTGGGAAGCTATTCACCCTCAAGTCGATACCATCAATTATAATTACCTCGAAGAAATTACTTTTCAAATTAAAGAGGCCATCAAAAATAATATATATGTGCTCCTTGATTACCATCAGGACCTTTTCTCAAGACACCTCTTCAACAAAAACTCTAAGTTTACAGGTAATGGAGCTCCTGCATGGATAACACCAGAAAATAATTACCCTATAGAAAGGTGCTTTATTTGTACCCACTGGGGAATGAATAATATTTTCAACAAAGCAATAAAACTTGCCTTTGAAAATTTTTGGAATAATAAAGCAGTCCAAACAATTTCTGGGCCACGAAATATACAGGATGAATATTTCTGGCAGATGGAACAAATGATCCTATACCTCAAGAAAAACCTCTCACAAAGAGAACAGCTCTTCATAATTGGGATTAACCCCATGAATGAACCCGTTCATGGTAGTTATGGCAATCTTTCACCAAATGAATGGTATAGACAAAAAATGAGCCCCTTTAACAAAAAAGTCAGAGTTCTCATGGATCGTATGGGTTGGTCCAATAAATTTGTTTTTGCCGAACCCCTTGTTTTTTGGAATACTAATGCTCCCACAGTCCCTGCAGAAAAGCCTTTCACTAAAGAAGATCGCTTTTCAAAAGGTTTTGTTTTTAATAGTCACTATTATGATGCTCTTAGAATGTCTATTTCCGCTAAAGAAGTTAAAAATGGTTCCTATATTGGCAATATGGACCAAATAAGAAAAACATCTGCTGATCTAAAAAGACCTCCTTTTCTTAGTGAATTTGGTATGTTCATAAAAAATGAACGCGTAAAAAACCAAGCAAGAATAATTGAGGCAACTTATCAAGGTATGGAAGTCTCCAAGAAGAAAAAATCCAATTTCGCTTCTTTCTATTCTCCCTCTATTTCAGGAACACAATGGCATTGGGATATCTATCACAATACACATACAGAACCACTTAACGGAAAAATAATTACCAAAGGCGATGCATGGAATGATGAAGATTTTTCCATCATCACTCAAGATCATCAATATACGACCCCTGATCCCTACGGAGTTGAAAGGGCCTGGCCAAGAAAATGCCAGGGTCGTATTATGCACTTTTATTATAAAGGCCGTCCCTATGATGGAAGAAAAGAGAAACTTAACTGGATGGCCTTAAAGTTGGGTAAAAAGCTTTATTTAGAACATCATGATTTTTTCTTTATGGTTTGGAGAGGCAGAAAATCAAACGCACCTACGGAAATCTATCTTCCACCTCATTTTAAAATGGAGGAAACGATTCTCATGACAGAAGAGTTTATTGGAAAAGGAAGAGAAGTCAGAAAAAATAAAAACCAACTTCTTTTTTCTTCTCCTGACGTTTTAAAAAAAATAAATAAGTCCGGAGAAAGAGTTATAATTTGGAATGGAAAGGATTCTTTTCATTTTATTTTGGCCATAAAAAAAAATAAACTTGATTTAGAAGAATTAAAATTAATCCAAAAAAATATCATTGAAATGATTCATAACAAAAAAAGCCCCCTATTTTTTACAAGTCGTATAAAAATAGACAAGGTTCATTTAGGGCGAACAAAAAAATACGTAACTTACTAAAAGTTCTCTTTTTTTATAAAGTTCTTTCCTACATTTTTCGAAAAGTTCCCTAAACGTAAAGAGGAACTACATCATGAAAAAATACCTTATTTTCAATATTTTAATCTTTTGCTCCTTCACTTCCTTTGGAGAAGAAAAAAAAGCAGATATGCCCGAACTAAGAAATGAAATGATTAATATTTTAAATACAGCGACCGCTCTAACAGATGAGCAAGATGATGAAATAAGAGAAAAAGGAATCTTTCCTTCATGCCAGAAAGGTGACGTTTATCAATTAGGCCTTTGCTATTCAAAGTGTAAAGAAGGAACAATTGGTATAGGCCCTTATTGCTGGCAAAATTGTCGTGATGGCTTTAAAGATGCCGGAATCACGTGCTACAAATTACCAGAAACTCACAAAAAGCCAAATTATAATCGTGGAATTGGAAAAGCTCCAATTTGTCCTTCAGGAAAAGAAAAAAAAGTGGGTCTTTGTTACGATAAATGTAAAAGTGGTTATTTCTCTTCGGGCATTAACTGCAAACAAAAATGCCCTTCCGGTTACAAAGGTTTTGGTTGGTTTTGTTACAAAAGATGGTGGAGTTGGAAAAGGAAAAGAAGTTACAGCAGAGGTTTAGGAAAACTACCTAGTTCTTGCCCTAAAGGGAAAGAAATCAAAATAGGTCTTTGTTACCCAAAATGTAAAAAGAATTTTAAAGGTAATGGGCCTCTCTGTATGGGAACTTGCCCTCAAGGTTATGAGGACAAGGGAGTTGCCTGTATTTACTCTGGAGAAATTTATGGCAAGAGTAAAGTTTCTAGAAAAACGGAGTCTCCTATTCATTCGGGAATAAAAAAACCTAAGAATATAAAATACATTAAGGATGAAAAAGGACGTTCCCTTATTCTCCACGGAGTTAATACCTCAAATAGTGCCAAGGGTAATCCTGAAAATATGTCTTGGATTACGGAAAAAGATGTGATTCAGGAAACAAAAGAATTTGGTATGAATGCAGTTAGACTTTTGATTTTTTGGTCTGCAATAGAGCCTCAAAAAGGTGTGTATAATGATAAGTATCTTGATAAAGTTGCGAAGAGGGTGAAGTGGTATACCGATAATGGAGCCTGGGTAATTCTTGATATGCACCAAGATATTTATGGAAAGGCCGTCGGGGGAAATGGAGCCCCGAAATGGGCAACGAACACAGAGCCTTTTGAAGAGTTTGAAGGTCAAAAAGTGACTAAGCTTCATGAAACTTTTAAGCATTACTGGTGGCTTGAGAATATAAATCCGGCCACCATGCAGGCCTTTATCAATTTCTGGAATTATAAAGAACAGAAATACCGTTACCTCCAAAATCATTATGTTCGGGCCTGGAAAAAAGTGGCCAAGAGGTTTAAAGACACTCCCGGGGTTTTAGGCTATGACCTTATGAATGAGCCCCACGACGCTGACTTAAAAGATACTTTTGAAATAAATAAACTTGGAGAACTTTATAAAAGGGTTATTAGAGGCATTAGGGAATACGACAATGATAAATGGATATTTTTTGAACCTCGCTCCTTTGGAGTGAACTTTGGAATTCCTTCTTTTCTTAAAAAGGTCGAAGATGTCAGGTCTGGTGAACCCAGACTGGTATATGCACCTCATATGTATCCTCCACTAATTCACGAAAATGTACCTTACGGATCCGTGGACAGGAAATCCGTTTCTATGTGGTCTCGCAACAGATCGATTGAAGTTGATCTCCATAAGGCCCCTCTTTGGGTCGGTGAAATAGGTAGTAGCGAAAAAGTCGATGGTTTTTTTACTTATATCGAAGAAGCTTTGAATATACTCGATTATATGGGGGCCAGTTGGATGTGGTGGAGTAATGATCCTTCAAAAACATGGGGTCTGGTTGATGGAAAAAGAAAAGGAAATGAAAAACTTCATTATCTGGTAAGAACCTATCCGAGAGCAGTGGCCGGGCATCCACTCGCTTACTCTTTTGATGTGAATAATGGAACCTTCAGGCTTAAATTTCAAACACTCGATAATGTGAATGGAAAAACAGAAATTTTTGTTCCCCGTCGGCATTACCCCAATGGTTATGAGATAAAAGTATTTAATAAAACCAGTGGTACAAAATGGAGTCATACCTACGATAAGAGTTCTCAAATTCTTTATCTTTCAACAGAAAATATAGGAACTCCCTATACTGTTTTAATAAAAAGAAAGAAATGAAAAAAACGGCCAGAGAAAAACTTGAATGTGATAATGAAATTTGATTCCCTTATAAAAAAATTTCACTAAATTTTATTAAACTTTTTTTCCAAAACCCTGTGCCTGTGAATAAATAATCGACGTACGAAAAACCGTATCAAAGGAGATAAGAATATCAGATGAGGTTTTATTTCAAGCTCATCTTTTAAGGTACATCCTCCTTCGGCCTCGGAGACCTCTCTAATATGACACCATTTTTTATAAGTTAAAGATGATGAATTTTCGGAAAAATGACCATCGATATTATAAGAAGTAAAATAGAAAGAATAATAATCAATAGGAATAAAACCAAGAAAGAGAACCCAACTATGGAAAAAAAATCGTCCAGGGGCCTCAACATTTTCCGTTAAAACATCTGGGGGATATGTTAACCGCAGCCATGGAAAAAGTTCCGAATTGACTCCTTTCATAGAAAAAGAGTGATCAACCAAAACTTTTTTTTCCACATCAAACTTAGACTCAAAGGAAAGCTTTATCATCAGAAAAACCGTATAATGGACTTAATGTACTAGAATAATAATTTCTAGAACATAAGGAGACGTATTTAATTAATATCGCCCTTGAAATTTATCTAATTGTTCAAATGCATCTTTGAGCTTATCTTTATACGAGCCGATTTCATCATCCTCTATTTGGATAGAAATAGAAATTGTGCTCCTTTCCTCACCTGGTAGTATCGGAGCACTCCTTTCAAACTCAAAAGGAGGCATAAGGTCGCCCAATTTAAGGTTTCGAATATCAGTCTCGCCACAAATCCCTAGAGATGTTCCAAAAAAAAACAAACCAAAAACAATGGCCCAAAATTTTCTCATTTTATTATTATACACGATATTTTTTTAAAGGTTTTAAACAAGATTTTTTTGATCAAAGTAAAATTATAAAGCCTTCTTTCTCAAGTGCCTTAATTGTGATATCTAAATCACTTCGATAAAAGACCTTGAATCTTTCTGGTCTTGTAAAAAAAACATTATTGAGACATTCATCAAGGGTCCCCCGGTCCATTTTTGCAGCTTCTTTGCATTCTATCTCTTTCAAAAAATTCTCTCCGACTTTCATTTTTCTCATTAAATCGAGGGCCTGAGGCTTTTTCTTATCACTTACAATAAACTGAACTGAAATGATCTGCTCTAAGATAGAGACTCTAAAGTTTTCGTAAGGATCTTTTGTCTCAAAAGAAAAACAAGTGCCCAAAATACTTAATAAACAAAAATTGATGAGAAAGAACTTTTTCATATAAAAACCTCTCTACTTTCGCTCGCACTTTTCTAAACAAACCTGGCCTTTTGACCACAAAACAGATTCCAAAGTTTTTGCCTTGAGCATAATGCCCGTACAAATTAATACGGTTACCCAGATGAGAGTTACTCTCGTATTTTCTCTAAGACCATACAAAAAGCATTTGTCTTGGATTTTTCTTAGATATCCTTTAAATATAGGGGTAAAAAAAATTTTCATAGCCTAGCACCGGGAAAACTGAACTCATTCAGTATTTATTTAGAACTAATTCTAAATCTCCCTCCAGTTTCAAAATCAAACAAACTTTATGCCAAATTATGAATATATCTTTAGAGTTTAGTGCTTAAAGTTATTAGGTTTAAAAAAAATTATTTAATTTTCATTTTCAAATAGATTTTTTAAGGACTTAAAAGAAATATTCTTTATAAATGAAATTAGATATTAAATAAAAACTATTGGAAATGACATTAATTTAAGGCAATTTTTTGTTTAGTAACGAGGAATAGAGGCATCCATTAAAGACCATTGGTCGATCCCACCACTTAAATTAAATAATTTTTTAAAACCTTTATCTCTTAAAAACTGGCACGCATGAAAACTTCTCATACCATGATGGCAATAAACTATAACTTCAGAATCCTCATGCCCTTTGAGCTCCAAGTAACGTTCGTGGATTTCTTGAACTGGAATCAGCTCACCTCCAATATCTGCGATTTTCTTTTCTCCAGAGGTCCGAACGTCTAAAAGAAAAAACTTTTCTTTCTTATCTATCTTTTCTTTTAATTCCCTAACCGAAATTTCTTTTATCTCTTGCTCTATATTCATAATAGATCCTTTATTAATTTGCTTTATCACAAAAAAACCAACATAAGTAAATCCATGAAAAACTTATTTTTTTTTATCTTATTATCTCTCAACTTAACCAATCCTGCAAAGTCTGAACTTGATACCTCGAGGTGGATGGAGCTCCTATACAGTAAATATCCGGAAGTTCGCCTTCGTGATATAATCATCCCGGGCACCCATAATTCTGGCACTCATAACATCACAAAAAAATCAAAAATTGGACCAAGAGAAAAAAAGTATTACAAGCTGGCAAAAAAAAGGGTCGCTAATTGGGCAAAAACACAAAATCACGATATTAGTACACAGCTCAAGGGAGGAATAAGGCTCATTGATTTAAGAGTTCAAAGAGATAAAGAAACTTTTGTTATCGTTCACGGTCTTATTAGTGTCACTCTAGAAAGTATCTTAGAAGATCTTGCAAAATGGGCGCTTAAAAGACCTAAAGAAATCGTCCTTGTTGAATTAATACCGGGCCTTTCCACAAGAAAGGATGAAAGAGATCTTCATCAATTGATTCAACGTTTTCTTGGACCTCTGCTCGTCCCCCCATTCTTACCACCTTCTCAACTCACCCTCCAAGATATTTGGGCAAAAAAGAAGTCTTTTCTCCTTTTTTCAACTCCTTCTTTTTCCTCATTAGATAATCTCTACTGGAACAGAAACCTTTCAATGGTTTCTCTCTGGGCCAACACAACGAAAAAAGATGACCTTCTAGAAAAGCTCCTTTATGGAAAAGAAGAGACTCCAGGTCTTTATAATCAGGATAATTCAAAATTCTATACTTCTGAGTTAACTTTTACTCCCAACAAAAATACGATTGTTAGAGCTATCTTTAAAAGGAATTCTCCAAAGTCTCTTTTCCAATTAATGAAACCACTGTATGAAGCCCCCAATGAGTTCCTTCGAATTTGGAAGACCCAGAGTCTCAATATTAACATCATCAAAGTTGACTTCTACGAAAAGACAAATCTCGTAAAATCTGCCTTAAATGCCAACCAAGAAACCCTTACTTTTTTACAAGTGAACTCTCCTAAGCCCCTAAAAATAGACCGCTTATAAGACCCTATAAGTAATCCTAATTTTATTTTTTTTTAAATTTAAGCGATAAAATAGCAAACCAAGGTGCTATTATGTTTAAATCATACAATCCCTATAAGCTCGAAGATAAGATGAAAAGTCTTCATCACTTTTTTTCTGAAAATATGGAAAGTTTTCTAGGCTATCCCTGTAACGGAAAATTTGATTATAGGTCTCTCTACCCTTTTCTCGACTATCCTTTAAACAATGTGGGAGACCCTTTCGTATCTTCAAATTTTGCACTTAATACCCATAATATTGAAAGGGAAGTTATTGAAATTTTTCAAGACCTTACCAAAGCGGATAAATCTGAGACATGGGGCTATTGTACGAATGGAGGAACAGAAGGAAACATGTATGGTCTTTTTCTTGCGAGAGAAATTCACCCTAATGCGATTGTTTACTATTCCGATGAAACACACTACTCCGTCAATAAAATTATTAAGTGTCTTAATATCAAATCCACGAGAGTTAAAGCACTCCCTAAAGGAGAAATGGACTTAAATCATTTAAATCAACTGCTTTATGACAATCAAAACAAACCGGCCATTATTGTTTGTAATGTAGGAACAACAATGAAAGGAGCAATTGATGACCTTAAGGGCATAAGAAATGCTCTCAAAAAAAATAATATCAAAAGATCTTATATCCATGCCGATGCCGCTCTTTCGGGAATGATACTTCCCTTTGTTAAAGACCCTCAATCATGGTCTTTCGCTGATGGAATTGACAGTATTTCCATCAGTGGACACAAAATGATTGGCTCCCCCATTCCTTGTGGAATCGTTTTAGCAAAAAGCGAGAACATTGATCATATATCCCAAGAAGTTGAGTACGTTGGAAGCAAGGATACAACTATTCCAGGATCGAGAAATGCTATTTCTCCTGTTTTCTTATGGTACCAACTTAAAAAACTTGGCTTTATCGGCTTCCAAAGAATGATTAAAAAATGTTTTGATGTAGCAGACTTTTCAATCAAAATGTTTAAGGCCTACGGAATTGAGGCCTGGAGACACAATAATTCAGTGACGGTTGTTTTCAAGCGGCCAAGTGATTACCTTATAAAAAAGTGGCAGTTAGCTGTTAATGGAGAAACCGCTCACATAATCACAATGCCACATGTGACCAAAAGAAAAATTGTGTCTTTTGTCAAAGAAATTGCCGAAGATAAAAAAAGAGCTCTTAAACAGGTTTCGTCACTTTAAAACCTCTCCTATCAAATGCATATTTTGACTTAGAAGTTCTCTTTAGATCCCAAGTCATGCCAACTTTAGAGAGACCTACGATAACCCATTTTGTTGGGTCATAGTTATGTAACAATGGCCCACAACGATAATCGTTAGGGAAAGTATGATGAAAATTATGGTAGCCTTCACCAAAGGTCAAAAGTGCACAAAAGAGACTGTCCTTCGCGGTATGGGCTTCAGAATGAGGTGTTTCACCAAACATGTGTGCCAATGAGTTTATACAGAAGGTTGTTTGATGAACAAATATAATTCTTAAAAACCCGCCGATCAGTAAATAGCCCCACAAGTCGTTGAATAGAAAACCCATAACCCCCATAATAAAGAAGTTAGAAAGGAGTCCAAGTTTATGACCAAATTGATGCTGCTTTAAAACTCTGGGATTTTGAATAAGATCCTGGCAATTAGGAAATTCATGCCTGAGGGTTTCCGCTGAAACATCATTATTTTTAACATAGCGGTTTTCGGTCGGTGTATAGAATATCCACACAATATGAGACCATAAAAAGCCCAACTTGGCGTTATAAGGGTCCTTATCTGTATCCGTATAAGAATGGTGTGTTCTATGATCTGAAGACCATTTAAGGCACGAGTTTTGAAGGCTGAGGGCCCCAAAAAAGAGGAGGGCACTTTCTATAAAATTATTGGCCTTAAAAGTTTTATGAGAAAAAAGTCTATGATAACCCATTGTTATCGACATTCCGGTCAGGACACTAAAAATCAAAAATATTATCCAAGGTCCCCACGTAAATTCGTTATGGTAAAAGTAAATTGGTAATCCAATCAAGGCCACAACTTTAAAGAAAACAAGAAAAAGGAAGACTGTGCAATCAAACTTAAGGTTTTTTTCTTTGATATGCTTTTTAACAAGGTCATTCATAAACATAGTAATAATCCTTAGCGCCAACTTATAGCATTGGTATATTGTAATCTCCTTCGGTCAGTTTACGAAAAATAAAATGGCACAGTAAACTCGGAATAGGGGGGATTTACAATTCTTTTACATTTGAAGGGAAGAACATTTTTTTAAGCAGTGTACGAAAACTTAAGGATAAAACATATAACCTTTTCCTCGAACACTTCTAAAGTACCTAGGATTTTTGTTGTCTTTTTCAAAATATTTTCTGAGACGAACAATAAAATTATCGACTGTCCTTGTCTCCATATTTCCTTTATAACCCCAGCCTGCATTTAAAAGGTCTTCTCGGGAAAGGGCCCTTTGGGGGTTAACAAAAAATAATTTTAGTAGTTTTATTTCCTGTTCCGTAAGTTGGAATGTTTTTTCTGGAGTAATGGCCTTATTTTCTCTAAAATTAATTGTATTTGGACCAAAGTTATAAGTTTCTCCTAATTCATTTTCTTCACTTAATTCGCTGGTCCAAGAGGCCCTTAAAAGAAGCCTTTTAACTCTGGCCAAAAACTCTTCCAACTCAAAAGGCTTTGTAAGATAATCATCAACTCCCTTTTGAAAACCTTTCATTTTATCAACAGTTTGGTTCCTAGCAGAAAGAATTAAAATAGGTATCTTCTTATTTTCATTTCTAACCTGATCGAGAACACCAAAGCCATCGATCATAGGCAACATAAGGTCTAATATTAAAAGGTCTGGGAGATAGCTTTTCCATAATTCCAAAGCCTCAACACCATTGGTAGCTATCTTATATTCAAACCCCTCTCTTCTTAAATTATATGCCACGCCTTCAGCAATATGGGCCTCATCTTCGATAATAAGAATTTTTTTTCCTTTCAAATCATCTTCGGTCATTGTTTATCCCCTTAAATAATTCGTTCTTTTGAAGGGAAAGGAAGAGACAGAATGAATGTAGTTCCGTTTCCTTTTCCAAGACTTTCAACTTTAATTTTTCCACGATGAATTTTTGCTATTTGCTGAACCAGATAAAGGCCTAGACCAGTTCCCTTTGCAGTGCAGTCTTCTGACTTTCCAATCTGATAAAACTTTTTAAAAATTCTTTTTTTATATTTTGAGTGCAATCCTATCCCGTTGTCCTTAAAGAAGAGATGCAGGGTTTTAGAGTCTTTTTGAAAAGAGATGTCCAATAGCTTTTCTTTTTTGTCATTATACCTAAATGCATTACTTATAAGATTCATCAATAGCATTTCAAAGAGTCTTTTCTCAACTGGGTAAATTAATTGATCATCGAAATTATTATTGAAAGAAATTTTCCCTTCGGTAAACAAATGATGATTATGTTCTAAAAAATCGCTCAAAAGGGTTTTTAAATCAACCAATTCTTTTTTATAATTTTTTTCCTTATTTTCTATGTTTCCCACTTGGAGGATTTGATTGACATAATTATCCAGACGGTTCGAATCTTTAAGCATATAATCAATAAATTTATCGCGCTCTTCCTTCGTAACTTCATATTTTTTAAAAGTTTCTAAATAAAGTCTGATAGAGGCAAGAGGTGTTTTAAGTTCGTGAGTAAAGTTATTAATAAAATTCTCTTGAAGTCTATAGAGCTGAATAGTTTTTTGGTAATAAGTAAAAATAATAATGAGCCCAACTATTATTCCACCTAATAAAATTGACGTGGTAATAATCATAAAAAGAGAATAAGGATCAGCAACAACCTTTTGATCAACACCAAAACGCAAAGCAAAGTCATCAATGTTTCCAATAACCTTAATATACCATCTTAAATAAACGAAATAAGACGTCACCACAGCAATAATTGAGGAGGCAAAAATGGTTATCGGGTGAAAAATAAATAAATGCTTTTTCATGATTTTACCTCAAAGAAAACTCTAAAGAATGTTTTTTTCTTTCAAAATTTTCTTTATATAAGAGGCCGCCAACTCAGGTTGGTGGTGTGATAACTTCTTTGGTCGAGTCAATTCTACAATATTGCCCTGCTTTTCAAACTTTTCTTTCATTCTCTCGGCCCCATCTTTTGGAACAACAATGTCATCGAGCCCTACAACGAGGTGGATATCCTGTCCCGTTAACTCCAGAATTTCTTTTTCTTCTTTAATCCAGGGAAAAACCTTTTCAGGTCCTAATTCTGGAGAAACAAGTTGTCCTCTGAGGTTAATTGTACTCTTAAAAAAAGATGACTGGAAGACATGTTCCCCCGTTTGCAAACCCATCCCCAACCCAACACCAATAAGGGTTTTGGTATATTTCTGGAAAAAGTCACTTTTCGAAGCCTTAAGACTCAGAAGTCCCCCCAAAGAATGACCGCCAAGAACCAATTTAAGCCCATCAGAACTTAGATAATGCTCATAAAGAGGGTAGGCCTCTTTAAATTCCCTACTTAAAACCTCAAAGGCCTTTTCAAAAAGCTCAGGAGAATACGACTTGAAGTCTTCAAAAGAGTCGACTTCATTATAACTCCCCATGTAATGACCCGGTATATCAAATATTATGGTGGCCATGCCCTCCTCTGAAAGCCTCGACGCCCAGGTCAAAAGGTCTCCCTTATGAGCTGTATAGCCATGACAAAACACACCTAGGGCCGGTTTTACCTTCCCAGATGGGTCAGGAAGGAAAATAAGAGAGTTTGTTTTCCAATTTCTGCATTCCAAAATTTTTTTACTTAATGACACACTCATAAAAACAGCTTACTAAAACTGGAAAAAAAATAATAGATTTAAATTGACGATCTCAGGAGAAACAACTAGTTTTGATCTCACAAAAGTTATGGATGCCCTCTTAGCTCAGTCGGTAGAGCAAGGGACTGAAAATCCCTGTGTCCGTGGTTCGATTCCGCGAGAGGGCACCATCTTTTTTCATCTTTACTTCCCCTAAATAGTGCTTTCAAATCAAAGGGCCATTGCGTGATAAAAAGCATTGTATCCTTGTGCCTTTTATCTCTTTTTGTCAGTAGCTGCTATCTTGATGAAAAGGCTTCAATTAAAATTCCAGATGCAGAAAACCAGTTTTTTACAAAAAAAGGGCGACTCTTTGTTTCTGGCGGAAAAAATATTTATGAAATCAAAAAAGACTCTTCCGGTAAACTCTACCGTTCGGACCCTCTTTTAAACTTTAATTGTTATGCAACAGGAATAACCGAAAAAGAGGGATACCTTTATGCCACTTGTAATTCATTAAAAAAACCGCTTTTGGCCAGGACGATCAAGGCAAACCTTTGCACTTTTCAAAAAAAGAACTACATTCGTTGCTTAAAGACCTTAGCAGCAGAATCCTACCTATTAGCGGCAAAATTAACAGCAAAACCTCAATTTCAATTGGTACAAAAGCTCAATTCAATTTCATTTGCCAATGGCCTAACGAATGACCTAAGCGGCAACCTCTATGTTGCAGACTCTATTTCTAAGACCATTTACAGAGTCAAAATATCAGACCTTCAAATAGAAGAAATTATTCCTTGGCTTGAGGATCTTATTTTCCCAAATGGAATAAAAATTAAAAATAATGTGATGTACCTTACTGATTTCAACTTAGTAAAAAAAGTAAATATCAAAAATGGCCTCCCAGGCCCAACCGAAGTCCTTTATAGGTCATCCGACTTCCTCGATGACTTTTCATTCTTTAAAAAAAATATTCTCGTAACTGAAATTTTTAGTGGGACTATAACCATTATCAGAGAAGATGGTACAAACTTTAAAGGGCCATCTTTGTTTATATACCCTTCTTCAATTCTTCAGGGTAGAAAACCTCTTTTTAACGACAATCAATTTATAGTGACAGATAAAGGTTTCATGTATGAGTTTAATTCAGGTATTGGAAACAAACTGAGAGTTATAACACTGACAAATTAAGCTTTTTCTTAATAAGAAACCAACCCTTTGTAACTAGCCTTAAAAAAAAATCAGGACACAATCTGTAAACCCACCACATTATTTTCATATTCATTGGTTCCACAATAATACTGCGATTCTTTTCAATTTGAGGAAGAACTTTTCTAACTAACAAAGAAGTCCCTATCGTTACACTTGGTTTGGGTGCATTTTCCAGTTTTTTAACAACCCTAGCATCAACTCGTCCATAAACCCCACCTTTAAGGATTGGGGTGTCAACGAAAGATGGACAAACCACGCTAACCCGAACTCCGTACTCTAAGGCCTGACCTCTTAAAGATGTGGATAGGCCAACAACAGCATGTTTTGTCATCCCATAACTAACTGCTCCAGTCGCTGGCACAAGACCTGCACCAGAAGCAATATTAACTATATGGCCAAAACCTTGCTCAATCATAATGGGATAAACTGCGAGGGTTCCGTTGACAACCCCCCGGATATTTACGTCTATGATATAATTCCAATCTTCGAGAAGGTCATCCTTTACTTCCCATCCTACTGCAACACCAGCATTGTTAAAAAGAGTATCTATTCGCCCATGGGCCTCTCTAGTCTCTTCAATAAGTTTTTTGAACCCCTTTGAATCCCTAACATCCAAAGAAACGGCCGTGGCCTTCCCACCACTAGAAGTTATAAGTTCGGCCTGTTTCTCAGCTAATTCTATTTGGAGATCTGCAAGAATGACATGACAACCTTTACTGGCCAAGGCCTTTCCAAATGCAAGCCCTATTCCTGAAGCGCCACCAGTTATAATGGATACTCCGCCTTGATAAATATTGAGAGTTTTTTTTCCCATGGTACCCCTAAAAAGCTATCATCCCCGACTTTATTAGTACCTTAAAGTTTATCAACCAATCTAAGAGTCGAATCAATAAGTTCGTCAAGGTCTTCAACCTCATTTAAAGTTTTTGCGGACATAAGTTCTGTCATTTGATTCCCATCTTTTAAAAATAGTGCCGGTAATTCAGTTGTTTCATTGAGACCAAATTTATGAAGGTGATCCTTATAATAAAAGCTCGACCTAATCTTTAATTCCTCAATATGCTTTTTCCACTTTTCTTTCATCCCAAAATTTCCGTAGGTCACTTTACAAAGATTACAGCTATAAGAACCAGGAGAAAAAATTTTCTGAAAATAGTCTTTTAGTGCCTGAGAATTCCCACTTTTTGCATTATAAAAAAATAGTAATTCCTTTGACATCTTAGGCCTCAGAAAACATTTAAATGGCATCATTAATTATTTTGAGGTGAAATATAAATAGGGCCTATTTTTTCGGGTAACTTGCGAAAACTTTATTTTTTCCATCCCCAAAAGAAATAACATCATAAGGATCTATTCTATTTTGGTATTCCATTCCAGGAGAGCCGTAGGGCATCCCCCCTACTGCGAGACCTTTAATCTTCATTTTTTGTTTAAGTAACTTTTTTATTTCTGATGCAGGAACATGACCCTCAATCGTATAACCTCCAACTATGGCTGTATGACAAGATTGTAAATTAGCTGGCACCCCTCTTCCTTTCTTAATTGAAGAAAGGTTTAGTTTATCTATAACGTCCACTTCAAATCCATTTTTCTTAAGGTGATCTACCCATTTCATACAGCAACCACAAGTTGGTGATCTAAAAACCTTAACTTTTGGCAAGGCAAATGAATTATTCTGAAAAATATAAAGTAAGGCTGCAAAAATAACAGAGTATCCTAAAGGTTTTAAAATTTTCATCCTCAGCTCCTTGAATACAACCATTATCCCCCCGTCGGTCATAAGGTCAAGGAAAGAAATTTTTTTGCCTCCAGAAGGAAAGGGCCTTAATGGCCCCCCTCATCAGAAATCGAACTCTGTTCTTAATTTAGAAATTATATCTTGCATAGTTGTTCCTGAGTTGTGACCAAAGTAGCTATCAGGAGTGCCATTTGTATGAATAGCAACAATATCCAATGTTTCTTTATCTAAAACAGCAGCACCACTACTTCCCCCCTCGGTATCACAATCATATTGAATTCGATTCAATTCGTCGGATCTTTTATCAAGTAATACACATTCCTGGGACCATTCAAGAGGTCTTTTTCCAGGGTGAGAATAGATTGTTATCTCATTACCTTCAATGGCCCTATTGCTCAATTTTAAAGGCAATTTTTCAACAGGTGCCTTATCAAGTTCAATAATCGCAAAATCTCTAAAGGCATTATTTTCTGCAGCTACAATTTTTTTACAACGCCCTTTTAAAAAGCCTGAAGACGCTCCTCGTACACCGAAGGAAACATCGTAAAATGAAAGGGGTCTACCTGAAATAGCATTACAGGAAATATTCTTTACAAAAGAAAAAGTAGCATCTCCATACCATGAAGATGCAGCTAAACAATGCCCAGCGGTAATCGCCAAGTTATCGCCAATATGTGTAACAGTACAACCTATTTCCATACGCCCTATAGAATTTAAAAAATCAGAGGGCAATAATGAAGAGTGATTATTGGGGTTTTCAGGAACTTTAATTAAATCGTTATCCCTTATAATAGTTTTTGATAAAATAGACTTTCCCTGCGAAGAGTAATCTACCTTCCTCCCACAACCTAAAATTAAAACAAAGCTAAAAAGTAACAGAGTCAATTTCCTTTCAATCATTGTTTACCTCCATGCTGGTGATCCACCTTAAGATCATGTTTATTTTTATTGTAATTAGGAGGGATTCTCACCTTACCTTTCCTGACACCTTCAATTGGAAGCCCGTTTTGCCTTCTATGTAAGATAATTTTATTTATAAACAAAATTATGAAAACAATGACCCAAAATGATACTGATTGTTTTTAATGAAAAGCCACTTAAATCCGATGACTTTAGGACCCTTATTTATAACACTCTAAAAAGGACGTGAAATGAAAATTATTAAACTTATTCTCTTGTTATTTATTAATACTTCAATCGCGTCCTCTTCTGAATTTGTTAAATTATGCAAAAACAAAAACTCTCCAAAAGAAATAAAAAAGACCATAGGTTATTTAAAAAGAATGGTTCAAAAAACTTTCTCCGTTAAAAACGTATCTGTAAAAAGTGAGTACCACTTAGATTATGAGTTTCCACGTTATGAATTTGCTAAAAAAGAATTATACGATTACAACCGAGTGGAATCTTTTCTCATAAGCAGTTTCAACGATAATAGCATTTCATGTGAAAAAGTAAGAGAAAGGCTCGCCAAATCTAAAACCCTTGAAATGGCAACAGTCCCTCCAAATAAAATCGCCATGGATCGCCTTAAAAGAAAGACATGGACAATAAAAGGAATTACAGATATTTCTCCTCTGGCGGAGTTTACCAACTTAGAATATATCCACATAGGCCAAAATAGCATTCGAAGCATAGACCCCCTAAAAGGAATGACTAAGTTAAAAGTTCTAAAAATGGGAAAAAATGATATTGAGGATGTATCACCCTTAGCAAACCTTAAAGGGCTCCAGGTTTTAGAGCTTTTTGAAAATATGATAGAAGATATAACTCCGTTAAAGTCATTAAATAACCTTGAGTATTTAAGTGTTTTTGGGAATTACTTGGGAAGCCTCGTAAAGCACTCCAAAATGAGCTCAAGCAAAAAGAAGTCCCAAGAAAAAGAGAATCTTAAAACATTTAATTCATTAACCAAACTTAAATTTCTTGGAGCCTCTGTTAATGGTTTTACTACAATAGAACATTTTAATGAAGCAAGAAACCTACGTTATCTCAATATGTCCAGCAACAGAATTAGCGATATAAGTAATCTTAAAAAAATGTCGAATTTAAAGTACCTCGTTTTAAAGAAAAATTACCTTACAACCATTGATTCAGTAAAAAACTTAAGGCAATTAGTTTCACTTAAGCTATCTGGAGATAACAACCTTATCAAATGTTGGGCACCTCTTGCACCTTTAGCAAAGATAACAAAAAGTGCTTACTTTTCTATAAATCACAAGATTGGAGGTGTTGCTAATAGAAAAGTAGATGGCCTTGACAAAGGTGATGAATATACCTGTATTAAATGTCCTCGAAGAGGAAAAATTCGATCTCAGCTTATAAAAAATCATTGTCGAGGTATTGGTAAGTACAGCCAATATTTTTGTGAAGAACGCCCCTTCGATTTTTGCATTCAAAGAAATTGTAATAGCGCATGTAAAAAAGCTCCCATGAATAAAAAGGGTCTTTGTCGTAAAAAGTGCCGTAAAGACCGCAAAGGAGATGTTTTTAAAATGTGTAAAAAAGGCTTTAAGCAAGAATGTAAATAAAAACCAGGAACTATTTTTTATGGAACAATTTATCTCACCTCTTATTGGAGGAATTCTTATAGGTCTCTCAAGCACTTTAATGTTAGGAGGCCTTGGAAAAATTACCGGGATTAGCGGAATCCTTGGTAACGCATTAGAAAAAAATAAAGAAAATAATTGGCGGTATACTTTTCTTTCAGGATTAATTTTTGGAGGAATAATTTTAAAAATACTATCCCCTCAATTATTTTCCTACCAATTTCCCTTTCAATATAGTGAGGC
Organism: Bacteriovoracales bacterium; assembly: GCA_028346125.1. Taxonomy (GTDB): domain Bacteria; phylum Bdellovibrionota; class Bacteriovoracia; order Bacteriovoracales; family Bacteriovoracaceae; genus UBA7317. The sequence goes on from JAOMEV010000005.1 coordinate 45,490, forward strand.
CATTGCAGCAGGTATTCTCGTGGGCTTCGGAACACAACTTGGTAATGGATGCACAAGTGGTCACGGTGTCTGCGGAATTCCCCGTCTTGCCAAAAGATCTATTGTCGCCACTTGTATTTTTATGGCCGCCGGTATTCTTACGATCATTATAAAGGGGGCCCTATGAAAACCTTTATAATTAGTTTTATTTCAGGAATCATATTTGCCATAGGTCTTGTTATTTCAGGAATGACAAACCCCCAAAAAGTGATAGGTTTTTTGGATATATTGGGAAATTGGGACCCCTCCCTAGCTTTTGTTATGGGAGGAGCCGTTTGCTTTAATTTAGTTACCTTTTACTTTATAAGAAAAAGAAAATCTCCTCTTTACGAAGCTCAGTTTGATTATCCTCTTAAAAAAGTAATTGATATGCCCCTTGTTCTTGGTGCTATCATTTTTGGTGTTGGCTGGGCCATTATGGGCGCTTGTCCAGGTCCGGCCCTTGTAAATATTGTCACTCTGAACTCGAACGCCCTCATATTTGTTGTAAGTTTTCTCGGAGGAGTTTTTATCTATAAAGGATTCAAGACTAAATTTTAAAATTTTTCGTATACCAGACGTTACTTAAGTTTAAAATTTAGGCAAGTATCATCCATTGTGTAGCTGTAATTTAAACAAATCACTCATTTACCCTTATAACGCCCCTTTTGAGCTATTTGAGAATAAAATGAACAAGAATGAATCCCTGAATCAGGAACTTCTTTTAGTTGGTATAGTGACAAGCAAACTTCCTGGGCCATTCATCGAACCAGTTGTCCTTTAATCTTTAACTCTTCCTTATTTAAGGAACGCAAAGGACCTTGGATATGCCCGGTCTTACCATAATGGCACTTTTAAAGTGCTTTATTACTTTTAACAACAAATTTTTTGGGTTTTGGAGTTGATCTAGTTTTTCTTTTTTCACTAGTTTTCTTCGGAGCTGGTTTAAGTGCATAATTATGGCAAGGCCCATCCATTTCATATTTTGTTCCAGGACAGGCGTGGTTAACACAAATAATTCTTTTACCCTTATGACGGCCTTTTGTAGCTATGTGTGAATAAAATAAACATTGGCTAATTCCATTATCAGGATATCTATCTGTTATAACGACTCCCTGGCATTTTTCTTGGGCCCTCCTTCGAACTATTTGAAGTTTAGTTGTTAATTCACCCTTGGGAATTTTGTATAAAAAATCTTTAACATAAACACCTTTTCCATAAACACAAGTATCATGTTTTTTATAAGTTCTACCAAATCCCTGAATAGAGCAATTTAAGAAAAATAAAATAATTAAAATCTTAACTTTCATAATTTTTCCTTAATCTATATAAAATGCAAAAACATAAAGAGATAGTGGTTACTCACTTTGTATTCAAGTTTTTAGACGGCCCATTTTTCCCGAATTGTAATCTTCAATGGCCTGTAATATTTCTTCTTTTGTATTCATTACAAAAGGCCCATAAGAAAAAACAGGCTCATCAATAGGTTCTCCACTAAGAACTAGAACTTTGGCTTTTTTATCGCCAGCTCTTAAATCAATTCTATGACCTTCTTTTTCAAAAACAATAATATCCTTTTCATTAGCTTTTTCATTTTGACAGGATACTTGGCCCCTAAGAACAAAAATTAGGGTATTTGTTTTATCCTCTAATGAAATCGAGCAATCTTTATTTTTTTCAATTTCCATATCAAAAATAGTTATTTTAGTATGAGTTTCACATGGCCCTTTTTTCCCTTCGAAAAATCCAGCTATCAAACGCGCCTTAGAAGAATCATTGATTTCAACTCTTGGGAATTCCTTATCCTTTACTCCCTGATAACGGTGAGGCCCCATTTTATCTTTTTTAGGAAGGTTTACCCACAGCTGAACCATTTCAACTTCTCCACCTTTACGAGTAAACTCCTTCGAATGAAACTCCTCATGAACCAAACCTTTAGCGGCCGTCATCCACTGGACATCTCCTGGCCCTATTTTTCCACCGCCTCCTCCTGAATCACGATGGTCTATTTCTCCAGAGTAAACGAAGGTGACCGTTTCAAAACCTCTATGAGGATGTTCACCAACGCCCTTTTTTTCATCACTAGGAGGAAAGTCCTTTGGAGGAGCATAATCCATTAAAATAAAAGGTGAAATGCATGTGCTAAATTCAAGCAAAGGATGAAAAATAGTATGGACTCTAAAACCATTACCAACCCAGTGTTCTTCAACAGGCCCTTGTATAAATTTAATTTTTTTATTCTCTTCCATCTTTATGACCTATTCTCATATCTTAAAATATGTCTTCCGGGCCCAGGGGGATAATTCTTTTTGGATTAATAATTTCATGACTATAGTAGTAATGCCTCTTTATATGATCGAAGTTAGTTGTTTCACAAATCGCCCTAACTTTATAGAGTTCCAAGGTATACCGGGAAAGGTTTTTGTAATCCTTAATTCTTCTTATGTTGCATTTAAAATGCGTAAAATAAACAAGGTCAAATCTTAAAAGAGTCGGTATAAGCCTTAGATCAGCTTCTGTAATTTCTTCACCCAAAAGAAATTTTTGCCCTTCAAGCCTTAGTTCTAGATGATCTAAGTTCTTAAATAGTTTTGTCACTGCCTCATCATAAGAATTTTGGTTTTGAGCAAAACCACATAGGTAAACACCATTATTTATATTTTCATAAATAAGTTCATTAAGCTCATCAATCTCATTTTTTAATTTTTCAGGATAATAATCTACCTTATTCTTAGTTAATTCATTAAAGGCCTCATTGAAAATACGAATAATTTCAGAAGACTCATTATTGACAATAGTTTCTGTTTTTTTATCCCAAAGAACAGGTACAGTTACACTTGTTGAAATATCTTTTTGTGCTTTCTGATAAAGCTGATGAAGGAAACTCAAACCATAAAGGTCATCACCTCCATTTCCATCCTTATATTTTTCAAAAGTCCAGCCAAATTCAAGCATATCAGGATGAACAGCACTAAAGCTTATATGATCATTTAAACCCTTAAGATGTCTATATATCATCGTTCTATGCGCCCATGGACAAGCATATGATATGTATAGGTGATAACGACCACTTTCGACTGGGTAAGGAGATTTATGGCCAATGATCTTTCGAAAAGTTCTAGGGACTCTGTCGTAACGACCTTCATTATCACTAGTTACTATAGAAGTTTTAACCCACTTTCCATCAACTAACCTTCCCATGGTTATCCTTAATCTTTATCCTGAACGACTTGCGTTCCAGTGATCATATCATGAAGGGCCCTCTTATCACTTCGCAAACCCGCCATTATAAAACCTATAAACAAAATGATCGTGGATATAATTTTACAGAAATATTCTCTTAAAAATGCCCTCCAATAACCTATGTATTCCCTCGTTTCATTATCAACAACTTTCAAACTAAAAATAAGTTTTCCTGGCGATCCCCCTTTATTGCTATAAAACCAACCAAAATAAAAAAAGGATATAAATGCCGAAATTATAAGACCAAAAATACTTTGAAAAACTATGAGCTCCTTTGGGTCTTTAGGCAATTCTACAATATTTCCGGGAAACCCCAATTTTCCTAAAAGCTGCCCAACAACATTAGAGAGCAGCATTAAAATAAGGCTATCTATAACAACAGCTACTAACCTTACCCAAAACCCCGCAGGAGAAGTAGCCTTAGGGCCTGCTTTTGAAGAAGGGTTTTCTTCTTTTTCATCAACCACTTTTTACTCCATGGAACTAAAACCTAGGTTATTCCCTTATCTTATCGGTAATGAAAAGAAGTGTTTTAGAAATCATGAAAGAACTGAGAAAGGCCTTCCTTTTTAAACCAGTATTTATATCGATTTACCTAGAAAAAATGGCCTTTGACTCATGGTCAGAATACCTTGTTTTGACTGACCTCGAGTCATAAATACAGAACTCTTCCATCCTAGAAAGTAGTTTGCAAATTGACCAGGAGTCATTAGGAGGGTCAAGTCTTCCCCCTAAAATAATGCGACGCTTAATTTTAAGCTAATAGACAACTCTACTAGAATTAAACTCGACCAAAAAAATAGGGTAAACAATGTCTAAAGAAAGTAAAAAAGAACTTATCAAAAAAAAATCCTATGAGCTTTTTCTTTCAGGAAATTTCCAATTTGCTAGCGTAAATGAAATTGTGAAGGTCTGCGAAGTTGCGAAAGGAACTTACTATAATTACTACCAATCCAAAGATGAAGTTTATCTCGATATTCTGCAGGATCATTTGAAAAAATGGTTTGATCAAACCTTAATAAAAATTTCTAAGGAGTTTAGGAAAGAAAACATTGTTCCACTTCTTATAGAAGGACTTTTTGATGATGAAATATTTCTTCACCTTTTAAGTAAAACTCAACTAACTGAAGGTGAAAATATTGAAAAGCAAAAACTAATAGACTTTAAAAAAGATTTTTTTTCGATGGTAGATGTCCTCTCTGACGTCTTATCTTTAAAGCTAAAAATTGAAAAAAAAGAAACATTTCACCTCTTCATGCAAACCTATTCTCTCATCATCGGAATATGGCACACTTCAAAAGTTCCCTACAGCCTTGAGGGCGATGCGTCAAAGATAGGTTCCCTCTACCTCAACTTTAAAGAAGACCTTACCCACATGACCATGAAAATTTGGCAAAACAACTCATAAGGCCCTTCCCCCGCTCCTTTCTTTAGGTTATATCAAAAAAATTAATTCAACTAACTTGGAGAAAAAACTTGAGTAGAAAGTCTTTATTAATTTTATTTACAGGATTATTAATTTCAAATTACTCCATAAGTTCAGAAACTGACCAGTATTTGGCCCTAAACAAAGCTATTGGAGACTCAACAACCAAAATCAACGATATCCTTAAAGTAAAACTGAACAATGCTATATTGAAGGCCAATAGAAGGAATCGCTCTTGTTACAAGCTGACTAAAACATTTATGAAAGAAATCAGCCTTGGGAAAAAAACACTGATGGACGTACCTCTACGTAATAATCAAGAAATTGATCAGATTCCTTATCATGGTTCAAATAAAGAACTCTTCTACGACGACTCTATCTTTTACGGCATTAAAAGATTTGATTTTGGAAACGGTGACAACCGTTATTTATCCCCAACTTTTGAAATTAATGGTGTGAGACTTGGAGGGGATAAAATTTCTCACATAAGCTATATTGGTTACAGTTATTACGTAACATTCTACTACTATTTTAAATACTTCAAAAAGAAATTCCCATTAAAACTTGCCAAAAGAAAGGCCATTGAAAAGGCCATCAATTTTGGCATTTTCCAAGAAAATTCAATAACAGGGAAAAGCCTTCTTGTTGCAGGACTCTTCTCATATGCCGATATGGAGGCCAATTATCAAGGTCTACGGCTTTATTATAATATTTGTCAAAGCACCAAACCATATGTGAAAAAAGAAAATGGCAAATGGTCTCTTCAAAAAGACATCGATATAAGGTCTTATATTACTCCTGAATTGGATGAGACCTATTACCCTAATTATTTTTTGAGTCCCTTCTGGAAAATAGTTAGAGTAAACCTAAAAAAATACTGTAATAAAAGCAGCTTTATGGCACTCCAGGAAAGGTGGCGTTACTACTCAACTTTTAAAAAGAAATCATTCTCCTATCATTATCTAAGCAATAAAATTAAAAAAGGCGAGCTGGAAGACCCTTCTCCTTTTACCTTAGAAAATGCATGTTTTCAGACAAAATAAAAAGTTCACTCTTTTTAAAATACTCTGATAAAGAAATCGATTCTCTATTAGGCATCAACCCTAATAAAGTTGAAAGTGAACTCTCCGGTGGAACTCCTGAAACTTATATTGGAAAGGGCCTTTTACCTGAGGCCCTCTTTACGTCTTATAAAGACTGCTACCAGATCCTCTCATCACTCCAAACAAGGCCTGGAGAAACCCTTATAGATTTAGGGGCAGGAATTGGAAGAATGGCGATAACAGCTGCGCTATTCTTTCCTCATTTAAAAGTTAAATCCATTGAAATCGTCAAGGAAAGGCTTGATCTAGGAATAAAAGTCTATAAAAAAATGGGTCTACCAATAGATGGTTTTATTAATGAACGCTTTGAAAAAGTTGATCTTCAAACACCTCATTATATTTTCCTTTACTTACCAACAGACTCGTCTCTTAAAAAAGTCATGTATACCTTAAAAAAAATCGAAGCCCCCTTAACTCTCATAGCTATAGAATCTCATGGAGACCTTCTTCCCTCTTTGACAAAAAATTATCCCTGGCTGAAAAAACAGAAAAAAACCTTAAAAACTTTTTCAAAACGATGGGACGAAAGCATCTCTTTTTTTAAAACTATTCCAGAATTAAAAACCTTCCTTCAAGAAGAAAAGGACCTCTATAAAAAGATTTTTGAAAACCTCGAAAAAAATGGTCGCGTTGAAATCAAAGATATTCCTATAAAGTGGAGACACACTTTCTTACTCGAACTATCAGAGTCAAAAAAATATGAACTTGTTATTGAAGATCAAGATATTGGAATGGATAAAAAATATTTTTGGTTGGCCTCGACTTACCAATTAAAAAACTCTTTAAAAAATAACTACCAAGCAAACTTTCCTGAAAGAGAGTTTTCTATCGAGCAAATTTCTTCAATTATAAAAACAGATCCGTCACTAAATAAATGGAGAGAACTTCGTTTTCAAGACAGCTCTTTTTATTCCTTTGGAAAAATTCGAAAAATAATTATTTCTCCTAAAAAATCTATTGAGTTTTCTATAAAAGGACGTGTTCTTCTTGATGAACTCAATAAAAATTTATGAAAAAATAAATAAACATTATCAAATCATTCTAAATTTAACCTTTCTTTAGCTCTTACAAATTAAAATTAAGTTATAATCTTCCTACAAAAATAGAGGTTTTTTATGAAAAATAATTATTATTTGGTTCCCTATCTTATCTTTTTTTTAGTCACTATGGGGTGTAAACCTCAAGGTGATGATAGAGTCTATGGTGATTGGTATGAACCTTTCCAGGGTCAAAAAGTTACCTTTAAAAAGGATAAAAGTGTTGACTGGTTTGGAAAGAGTGGAACCTTTGAATTCAAAAAAAATAGCAACTTCTTTTGTGGTATGAGTAAGCTTGGTTGTCCAGATGGAGAAGTGCAAGTTAAAGTTTCTAAACAAAACTTTCGTATTGCTTATCAATTTAAAGAGGACAAACCTGATCGGTGGGGAATGTCTTTCAGGGCATATGGTGGAAAATTAAAGATGGCCACGCTTTCTTCTAATAAAATTGCCCACGGATTAACTTTAAGTAGATATAAGCTAAAGTCAATTCCATTTAATTCCTCCAATCTTATCCAGACCGATATTCCCAACAAGCTTTTTTACAAATCTTTTTCGGCAATTGGTTCCCACAAAGGAACAGTTTATGGACAAATTCTGGATTTTGAAAAAAACCCCCTCCATTCTTATAACCCAGGTACCCACGCATGGAAAAAGGTTAATCTACCAAAGCTTGATGATTCAAATATTTCCGTTGATATAAGGATAGGGAAAGACATACTCTTGTATGGACTCTCTGATTATAGTCACTTTTCTAAAAATGGCGGTAAAACCTGGAAAGAGGTTCCTGACTTCTACAGACATGGCCCCTATTCCACTACTGATAATATCTTAACATCAGGAATATATGTTCACGGCCCGCTTCTCTTTCAAATGATCCAAAAAGACTTCGACGATCACCAAAGAACAAGAGTATATGAACTTATAAAAATGGACCTGGAAGAGGACGAACTTGAATGGACAAAAAGTTGGCACATTTCAACATTCCAAGAACATGAAAACGACTTGGATCTTGCCTTTCTCGAAAAAACAAATGACATCCTTATTTTTGCAAGAAATAAAAGTGAAAAAAACATACACCATAGCTCTGACGGAGCTGAATCTTGGAATATTCTTAATGATCCAATTTCTGAAAAAATAGCAAGAACCGAAAGCCATTATTATCAAATCAAAAACTCCTCATCAAGTCTCATTGCCTTACCCTATTCAGGTACTGCCTATTGGTTTAGGGGAGAGACAGATGAATGGAAGAAAATCAGTGAAAAAATTGACTACAGTTCAGAAATTCACCATGACAACCTTTGGTTTATTGATGATTGGCAAATATACAAAATGGACTTCGAAGGAAACAAAAAAAAGATTGGAGAAAGGCTCCCCCCATCAGACTTTGATACACCATTTATTAAACCGACTGACGAAGCCGTTTTTCTAAATTTTTTCGTCAATTGGGAAATCAAAAAAGACCTTTATTAAGCATAAGTAAATTGTTGATAAAAACTATTTTTTCTTTTTTTTCTCTTCCTCTTCTTCTTTCCGTGCGATGTCCGGATTCATTCCACGACCTTTCGTCACACCATCAACACCAGAGTCAATACTTGCTGGCATCCTACTTTCTTTACTACAAGAAGTGAAAAGCGACATCGTAAGCAGCAAGAGGACCGAAAAACGTGCTAATTTCATGAGTACCTACCCGAAAAAAGTTACCTTTTCCTTCGGTACCTTTTTTAATTTTAATTAGTGTTGTTAATACCGTTACCTTTAACTCTACTTTAGGTTTACATTAGAACCCCGATAAATTAAGGATATTTAATTCAAATAAAAAAATTAAGGACCTTTGAAATGGACAATTCAGAAAAAAGTCTTCTCTCACAATCAATACCTTCAATCATCCTTCTGGTGGTACTTATTGTTATTGGGATCGTTATGGACCAGATTGGCCAAAATATTCATTGGCCAGGTTATCTCTCCATGGTTTTTTTCTATGCCCTCGTCTTCATTGTTGGAACCTACGCCGCCCACGTTGGAAGAAAAAAACAACAGACCTTAAATACGGACTCCACTGACACCATGATGCTCGCCGGTCGATCCGTCCCTCTTATGATGGCCATTTTTACAATGAGTGCCACTTGGGTTGGCGGAGGCTATATTAACGGTACTGCTGAATACACGACTTCATGGGGCCTGGTTTGGGTTCAAGCCCCATGGGGATACGCTTTAAGTTTAATTTTAGGAGGACTCTTTTTTGCTAAAAAAATGAGGCGACATGAATTCAAAACCATGCTCGACCCTTTTGAACATCGCTACGGACGAGTCGTTGCTGGCATACTCTATATCCCTGCTTTAATGGGAGAAACTTTTTGGACAGCTGCTATTTTAACGGCCCTTGGTTCTACCTTTGGAACCGTTTTAGGTCTTGATTTTACTCCATCAATCATTCTCTCTGCTGCCGTTGCCATCGCTTACACGGCCTTAGGTGGTTTATGGGCGGTTGCTTTAACTGATATGATTCAAATGATTCTTCTTTTACTGGGTCTTTTCTTAGTTCTCCCTTTTGCTCTAGAGCATGTTGGTGGCTGGGATATGGCCTGGGCCAATTATGAAAAAAAATTAGGCGCTGCTGCTTCCCTTTTTCCCTCTAAAGAGGCCCTTGGAAATTATTATTACAACTGGTGGGATTACGCTCTTCTTCTTATTTTTGGAGGTATTCCCTGGCATGTTTATTTTCAGAGAGTACTTTCTTCCAAGGATGAAGACACAGCTCAAAAGCTTTCTATTATAGCAGGCTTCGTTTGTATTCTTGCGGCCATACCGGCCGTGATGATTGGAGTTATAGGAAATGTGGTTGATTGGACAAGTGTCGGTCTCGCCTCAGCTCCAGAAGCCGCCCAAGTTCTTCCCAATGTTGTTCGTTACCTCACAAACCCTTGGGTGGCCACGATAGGGCTTGGGGCCATTGCAGCTGCTGTCATGAGCTCCGTTGACTCTTCTATTCTCTCTGCTTCTTCAATGGCCGGTTGGAATGTGTTTCGACCACTCTATGCTCACTTTAAGAAAAAAGAAGTCCAACCAAAATCTCTTGCAAAAGTCATTCAAGGCTGTATCTGGATTGTAGGTATTGCTGCCACATTAATTGCTTTAAGAAAGGGAAGTGTTTACGCCTTATGGTTTCTCTGTAGCGACTTTGTCTACTGTATTTTATTTCCTCAACTCGTATTGGCCCTCTTTGATAATAAGGCCAACACCATAGGAAGTGTTACAGGCTTTATTGTCGCTGTCATTATTCGTTTTGGTGGAGGGGAAGCAACACTTGGGATTCCTGACTTTTTTGAATACCACAAGCTTTTTGGGATGCCAGAACTTGTCGATGGTGAAAAAGGTCTTTTCCCCTTTAGAACGATGGCGATGCTTTCTAGTCTTATAACTATTATGGTGGTTTCTAGACTTACTCAGAAAATGAGCCCACCAAAACCTTTAACTTTACCTGAAAAAAAATAAACCTATTGCCAAAATTCGATATTTTTTAAAAGTCCCCGTCGGCCCGTTCTCTCAAGGGCCGACCCTTTAAAAGATCTTTTAAATTCACGGTTACTCATTCCCTTTAAATCCTCGATAACATTTTCCACCGGTCTTTTTAAAAAGAAATCAATAAGGGGAGAATCCAGTTCCTTTTCAGCGTTAAGGGATTTTTTATTCCAAGGACAGACGTCCTGACAAATATCACAACCAAAGATTTCTCCTTGGGCCTTTTCCATCCCTTCTGGGGCCACCTTATCTTCTTTAAAAAGCTCTATCGTATAGGTACTAATGCACTTTGAGGCACTCAAAGTTTTAGAGAGGGGATCAATGGCCTGTGTTGGACAAAGATCAATACAGCGTGTGCAAGTACCACAGTGATCTAACTCCCTTGTCTTTTGCTTAATATCCAATTTTTCGCTTAGGAAAAGGGCCCCAATCATTAAAAAGCTCCCCTCCTTTCTTGAAATAAACATGGAGTTTTTTCCAAACCAACCTAAACCGGCCCTGAAGGCCAAATCTCTTTCAAGAACAGGCTGAATATCCAAAGAATAAGAAAAGAGGCAGCTAGGATAAAGTTCTTTAACCTTTTCAGATATTTGTTTAAGGCCATCTCTCAATTTTACGTGGTAATCCTCCCCCTGAAACCCAAGAGCATAAGAGGCCATTTTTAGCCCATTTGAATTGGGGTTGTTTTCATAAAAATTATTTAACTGTGCTTTTTTATCAGAGTAGGAAAAAAGAAAAACCAGACTGGACTTAAACTCTGGAAAAAAATGTCTAATATCGGCCCTCTTATCTTTTCTCTCATCGGCCAAATAATTTAAAGGGCCATGGCCTTCATTTTGAACCCACTGATCGTAATGATCAAAGCTCAAAGGACAAGGGTCTTCAGTATATCCCCAATCAACGATGTGGAGATCATTAAGAAAAGAGGGAGAAAAAACATCATGTAGCGTCATAGGAAGGCAAGCTACCCTATTTGACCAGTTCTATCAAGAAACTTTAGCTTGGTGGGTTATTTTTGATCACCTCAACGCGGATAGAGTTTGAAGACCCTTTGGAAAAAAACTTCCCATCCCCTCTGGTAAAGACAATCTTATCGCCGCCTTGTAGCCCTAAATCCTCTTTTATCATATACAAAACATCATTTTGAAGACTTAGGCTGTCCTCGTCATATTCTGTTAGATAGAAAGGATGAACACCCCAATAAAGACAGATTCTACGCACCGTTTCTATATTGTTTGTAATTCCTAATACAGGGGTTGTTGGTCTAAATCGGGACATTCTCAAGCAAGAGTTTCCACTTTCAGTGACAGATAAAATTCTTTTGGCCCCCGTTTTTTCTGCGACTAAAGACGCCGAAAGCATAACAGCGGAGTCGACTGACGACAGGTCCATTTCTTTGATCAAAGGCCTGGGCTTGGGGATTTTCTCAGCTTCATTAATAATGGAAGACATCATCTTAACCGCTTCAATAGGAAATTTTCCTGATGCCGTCTCCCCACTAAGCATAAGTGCATCTGTCCCATCCCAAACAGCATTGGCCACATCACTGGACTCGGCCCTTGTAGGATAAACATGAGAGATCATCGACTCGAGCATCTGCGTAGCAGTAATAACAGGAACACCTCTTCTGTTACATTTTGTAATAATCTCTTTTTGAATGGAGGGAACCAAATGATTGCCGACTTCAACTCCCATATCTCCTCGCGCTACCATAATGACATCGGTAACTTCCATTATCTCATCGAGGTTTTCAACAGCTTGGGGTTTCTCTATTTTGGCAACAATCGGTATATGAAGCTTTAATTTGTGCAAAATATTCATTACGTGGAGAATATCTTCTTTTTTTCTGACAAAACTCAAGGCCACATAATCAATTTCTTGAGTCAGACCAAACATGAGGTCCTCGTGATCTTTCTTGGTAAAACTTGGGGCACTCACATCTGCATCAGGAAGATTAATTCCCTTATTCGACTTTAGCTCCCCCCCTACCTGAATCTTAATTTTATACACATCTCGGTCCCTAGAAAGGGCCTTGGCCGTAATATAACCATCATCAAAAAGAATTCTCGTTCCATCTTCGCAGTCATTAACTAGATCTTCATAAATGGTAGGAATAAAGCAATCTTTATATTCAGGATACTGATCCTTAACATCTGAATGGCCTATAACCCAAGTGGAACCATCTTCCAACTTTAGAGGACTGGTTAACTTATCAACTCTAATTTTAGGGCCTTGAAGGTCCAGGAGAATGGCCACTTCCCTTTCAACTAGACGGGAAGCCTCACGGACATTTTTTATGACCTGCTCATGGCCCTCATGGGTTCCATGACTCATATTGATACGGGCCACGTTAAGCCCGGCCCTTATTAACTCAGCAATTTTATCTACACTGTCAGAGGAAGGACCCAATGTCCCAACAATTTTGGCCTTTCTCATTACATCTTCCTTAATTATTGATTAAAGAAGTGACTGTATCATTTTATTCCTAAATGATCATCCTTTCATTTGGAAGACAATTCTCCGTCAATGATATCGGTAAATACTTTGATAGGATGGGCACCATTAATCATTTGTCCATTGATGAAAAAAGTCGGTGTTGATTTTACGCCCACAACCTTTCCTTCATCCATATCGGCCTTAACCCTTTTAGCGTATTTTTTACCTTCCAAACACGACTTAAAAGACTTCTCTTTGAGTCCAAGTCCCTTGGCCTTTGAAATAAGGTCTTCTTTTTTCAACATGTTTTGATTCTCAAACATATGATCGTGAAGCTTCCAAAAGTGGGCAACTCCCTGCTCATGCGCGCAAAGACTGGCCTCAGCTGCAGTTTGAGCATGTTTATGGAAAGGGAGTGGAAAGTTTTTAAAAACAACCTTAACTTTATCCCCGTATTTTTCTTTGATCTGCTTTAAAATTTTGGCCCCTTTAGCGCAGAAAGGGCATTGAAAGTCTGAAAATTCGACAAGAGTAACTTTAGCATTTTTATCCCCAAAAAAAGGAGATTGTCCAACAGCAACATTAAAAGTTGGACGACTTGGCCTTCCCAAGAGAACCTGAATTTTACCAGTTTTTTGCTGGGCCTGGAGCCAACTATCTATGAGTTCTTTTTTTAACTGGAAACTCAAAAATTTCTTAATTCTCTCTTTGGCGTAATCGTTTATTTGGGCCGCTGGAATTTTTCTTTCTTTAATAAAGGCCTTAATATCTGCCTTGCTTGGAGTACCTTTCCCTTTAAGAATGAACTTTTCCAGGTATTGATCATTGGTCAATCCGTTCTTTTTGGGGTCTGACCCCATGAAAGTTTTTAAAATTAAGGTCTTCAGCTTTTCTCTTTGAATTTCATAAACCTTCATTCTTGCTTCAAAAAGTTCGCTCTCTATCCCCTTTTCCAACTCTCCTTTGGTGATCTCTTTCCCATTAACCACAGCAATAACATCACCTTTCTTTGAGGCCATACTAGGGCCAGACAGAAAAAATAAAACAACTAGGCCCAAAATAAAACGAGAGGATCTTTGCATAAAAATCTCCTTAAAAAGATATATCTTCTTATTCTACAAAGGGGCCGTTAACTATTTCAAGAATTGAGTGTCATTTCTTCAATAAAATCTCGATAAACCTGACAATCGCCTAAAAGTTGAAGATGACTGCCCTCAGAAACCAGTTTACCCCCCTCTAAAACGAGGATTTTATCGGCCCCCATGATTGTTTCCAAACGATGGGCCACAATAAAGGTCAGGGATTGTCCCTGAATGAGAAGGATCACTTCCCTTAAAGCACTTTCTAATTGAGAATCAAGTCCTGAAGAGATTTCATCGAAAAGGACAATTGTCTTTTTCAAATAACAAGACCTTATCGCACAAATCAATTGATTTTGCCCTAAAGATAATCCCCTAGGAGTAATTTCATCTTTAGGCCGTACTCCCCAGCTCTTAAGGTAAGGAATCTTTTCTTGAATCCAATTCCAAAAAGTATAAAAATCCTCATCGGGGCTTTCTTTAAGAGTAATATTAAAACTAAGAGGGGCCGAAAAAATGTGAGAGTCTTGAGAAACAATTCCCACTTGCTCTCTATAGCTAGCAAAAAGCTCTTTTTCTCCCCCAGTCAAATAAAGGTTCTCTGAGGCCCTCCCTCCTTCAAAAAAAAGATGCCCCTGATCAAGTATAATGTGGCCCGCAATAATATTAAGAAGAGTTGATTTCCCTGATCCAGACAGCCCGACAATCCCAAAAAGTTCACCTCTTTTGGCCCTAAAGTTTATATTTTGAAGAGAAAAAGGTTCTCGCTCCTTTTCGTTTCTGTTGTTATAGCTAAAGTAAGGGACTTCAACTTCTAATGAGCGGAACATCCTCTTCTCAACTTTTTTAGCAATATCTGTGACGTGCCCCTTTTCCAAGTCATCAGTGAACTCGCCAATTCTTTGAATCCCAGTAGCGGCCCTCTGAATATTGGCAATTTTTCCAGCTATACTTTTTATCGGGTTAATCGATCTCTGAATCGATTCAACAAGCGCCAAAATAATCGCAGCTTCTGTAATTTTTGAATAGGGAAAAATCAAAACAACCATGGCCAAAAAAATTGGATAGAGAGACTCGGCCAGGGAATAGTAACTGGCGTCCCAAACGTTGGCCTTCAGTTGCTTTTTAAGAAAGTCAGTAAAGCTCACTTCGGCCGTTTTGCTGGCATAATTTTGGTGATCAGTGTAATACATTTCTTCAAGACCACCAACAACATTGGCCACACTTTGACCAACCATTCCCTTGGCCTTTCGAACACTGTGAAAAACACTCCTCATGTACTTGCCACCCCAGACAAGCCCAAAGGCCGCCAAAACTTCTGCAATAACTAAAGCAGTCCCTGTTATCTGGCTAATCCTCACAAAACTAAAAAGAAAAGAAACAACAAAAAAGATGTCAATAAAGATGGCCAGGGCCCCTGATGTGATGAGTTCTCTTATGGCCTGGCTGTCACTCATAATCCGTGCAATGATTTCACCCTGGGGGTATTCTCTTTCCTCTCGAAGGGAGCTTTTCGTATCAACATGTAAGAGCCATTTTTTAAAAACAAGGTTTCTCGTTTCAGCAATCACAAGTTTTATATATTTATTGAGGCATAGCTGATAAATGGATCTGATAATATAAACACCAAAAATAAAAAGTCCAAAAACTTTCATAGTCTGCAAAAAAAGGTCTCTATGTTCATAGTTTCTGGGAAATTGAATTAATAGTTCAGGTATTTTCATTCCCAAAAAAGAAGACATTCCCAAACAGATTAGAATCACGCCGATGCTTGGCCAGACTGCAGGGAAAAAGAAAAATTTAGATAAGTTGCTTTTCAAAATATTCATAGGTTTTACTCTTTGAACCAAGGCCCAAAAGGTCCTCCGTTTCACCCTTCTCAACTATTCCTACTTTCTTTTCAAAAAATATGAGGTCCTGACAGAAGCGGACTGTCGAGGCCCTATGGGTAGAAAGGATAAATGTTTTTTTCTTAAGTTTTGGAAGCGCTTTTAACTTTTCCACTATCTCTTTTTCCAGAAGAACATCTATAGAAGAAAAAGGGTCATCCCAAATAAACCAGTCAGCACCACCAAGAAGGCTCCTTACTAAGCAAAGCCTTTTGGCCTGCCCACCACTTAACCTTTTTCCATGCTCTCCAACCTCAAGCGCCAACAGAGAATCTCTATCAGAAGATAAAAAGTCTAAAGAAAATAGTTTTAAAAGCTCGTAGGCTTCATCTTTTTGACTTTCAGATGCAGTTTTTCCCAAAAAGATATTTGACTCAAGGCTATCATTATAGATGTAAGGGCCTTGAGCAACGAGAGAAATCTTTTCTCCCTTGTTTCGTAAAACATGGGCCAATTGAAAAAGAACTACACTTTTCCCACAGCCGGTATTTCCTATAAGGGCAGTCCATTGATGAGTTTCAACATTAAACGAAAGCCTTTCTTCCCAAAAATTCACAGAGAAAAATCCCTTTTTCCAAGGTCTTCCTTCTGTTTGCCCACTTTCATTTTGTTCAATAAGAAATTTTTCTTCTTCGCTTTCTTTTTCAAGATCCCTTATAAGTTCTCCGATTCTTCCCCAGGCCGCAAATGAACTTACAAAAACGATCCCAATCCAAGAAATAAAGTGAAGGGGCTCCAAAAATAAAAAAGCAAAACCTGAAAAAAGAACTAAAGAAGTTGCCCCCAATCCTTGAGAAAAAATAATATAAGCGCCCCAAATAAATGAAATCCCTACACCGAAAGGAACCAAAGGCACAGAAAAGGAGATAGCGACACCTGCTTTATAAGAAGAATAAAGTTCTTTAAAAGACTTTTCTTTAAAAAGCCCCAAGAAGGATTTTTCTGCATGATAGTTTTTGATGGTTTTTTTCCCTTCATAAACTTCCATAATAAAGTTTTGGACATCTCCCTGATAATCAAGGGCCTTCCTATGATGGTGACGAGTTTTACCGACAAAAAAAGTAAAAAGGGCAGAGCTTACAAACATAGGAATGATGGCCCAAACTAAATCTGAGCTGTATTGATATATTTTGGGGATCAAAACTAATAAAGCAAACGTGATGTTTCCAACTTGCAAAAGAGCAAACCCAACAAAGGCCCTCATTTGTTCGATGTCTGTGTAAAGGACTTGAAAGAGCTGTCCCGAAGAATAGTTTCTATATCTTTGAGGTGGACAGTTTTCTATCCTTTTCAAGATATCCATTCTCATGTTCTTTTCGAAGACCCTAGCGGGGTAAAAAAATAAAAGCCTTGAAGAAGTCCGAAACGTGATAATTCCCAGGGCCACCCAAAAAAAAGTCGACGTTGGAGTCGCCCCCCCTTTTTCAGAAACCAAATCAGCGAGCTCTTTGGCCATAAAGGGAAGCTCACTTGATATGCTGTGCGTAAAATAAAGCATTATCAGGGCCCCTATATAATAGGGCCAAAAATTTCTAAACTGCTGGGTAAGGACCTTACCGATCCCCTCATTAAGACGAAGATTCATGGAACATAATATAGGTTATATATTGCGTATGGACAAATAACTTACGCCAAAAACGGCCTAATATTTGACAGTTTCTCCGCAAGCGACTATAAAATCCCCTCATTAGTCGATTAGAGGAGTGTAGCTCAGTTGGTTAGAGCGCTACGTTGACATCGTAGAGGTCCCCAGTTCGAATCTGGGCATTCCTACCATTTCCTAATTAATACAAAACACATCGAAAGAGATCATGTTCATTAAATCTTTTGACGAGATTTATCGATAAAAATAATGTGCCTCCTGTATTCATTCCCCCCAACAACTGTAAAAATATGATCACCTACTAGAAGTTTTTTTGTCGTTTTGATCGAAAGGATTCAAAGACCTTATATCATCAAGACAACCCGCACCTCCAAGGATCCATCCTCCTTCTTAACGTATTCGATCAGGCCAATGGGTAAGGTGTAAAGCACTCTTGATAAATTACCTTCATTTTGACCCGCGGCAAAAATTCCAGTCCATAAATACTTTTTTAAAAGCATTAAAAACATAATTTAAAACAGTGATGGCAACCTAGGTTTAGTTTTGCAATTATTATGGAAGTAGAGTGTCCTTTATATCCGTTATACCGAACTCTCTCCAAGAAACACTTGTACCCAAAGTTTTGATAGTGCTCAAATCCCAATCAGAATCCATGAACTGGGTTTTGTGTTCATGAATTGCCTTTATTCCATATATCGCAGCTTCATCATCTTCTGAATCAAAGAAAAAAGGGTACCTACATGTCGCCTCTGTAACTTTTCCTCCGGCCCTCGCTTCTGCAGAAAAAGTCACCTCTACTTCGGCCATAAATTTCTTTTTTTGGTAATCTTGCATCATCTAAATACTCCGCTAAATATACACAATATTATTACTTCTAATAAAAGAATTGCCAAGAAACCCTCCCTGCTTTTTTAAATGCCAAAAAATAGGGTAGACTTAGAAGAGTATGATAAATAAATTTCTAAAATTATCTCTATTATTTTCATTTTTGGTTATTCCTCAAAAGGCCCCTGCCTATTCGCTTTCTTTTGGCCTAAAAGGGGGGTTAGCAAATTCGGACCAATCGGTTTACGGAGGAGGATTTACTGCTAGGGTTTTTTTCAATTCAGGAAATCACCTTTTCGGTCTTGGAGGCAATAAGGCCTTCTATTCAAAATCAAAACTTGTAAACCTCCACGAACTCGTTGAAGTTTTTTATCGTTATAAATCTCTAACCGTTGGAGCTTTTTACGGTGGCCATGTCTCTGATGTAAAAAATTATTTACAAGATGGCCTCTTTTCAACAAGTGGTGTGGCTTTTCAAAATGGCGGACTTTTAGGCCTATCCTATTTTTTAAATTCTCGATGGGAAATTGAAATCGAAGGTCTTTACCATAATTGGACCTCTTCAGGAAAAAACAACTACATAAGCTCCTGGGTTAATTTAAGATTTTGGTGGCACTAATCAAGACTCTTTTAGTTTGGTACTAAGTATTTTTGACTAATTTTGCTTATTTTATCTCCGCCGTGGTCGAAAAGATCTATAACTATAAATGCGAATTACACAAATGAATAAGATTAAAAAATTCATTATCTTTATCTTATTTTTACAAACGGGAGCATTCGCCAAGGCTCCGACTTATGATACTTTTGAATACCTCGTTAAAGAATTTCAAAATGATATAAAAAAACTCCCACAAAAAATATCTAGCTCTGTTCTTCTCAACATTTCTGTTAAAGGTAACATCCACGAAAAATTTAAAAATCATGTCAGACGATCTTTAGAACCCTTAAAGGGACAAAGCTCGAATTTTAAATTTAAACAATGTAAGGAGTGTTTAATCTTAAGAGCTGATACCATTGGAAAAGAAATCTACCTCAAAAAAAGTATTACAGAACTCAAAACCATTAAAAAAATTACAAAAAAACATCAAGTTAATTCATATGCGGAAGTGTCTCTTGAGAAGACTTGGAGAAAACTCATTTTTAAAATTTCTTTTTACCAATCAAAAAACTCCACCCTTATTTGGGAAAAAACCTATGATACAGGACTTATAAATCTAGGAAACCTGAACCTTACTGCGGCCTTTGAAATGAAAATGGGTTGGCAATACGAGCAACCAATACTACTCAACGTTTCTATTGGAGAAAAAGTTTATGGGATAGGTCTTTTTGAACTTAATACCACTTTGGGACTTGCATCAGGTTCAGATTATTCAGGCGACCCTAAAGTGCCAAACCCCAATACAAGTTCCGTTAATAACTATTTGGCCGTAGGAACAAAAATGACTTTTAACATGAGTGAAATATTTAAACTGAATACAACTTGGGGAAGTCATTTATTTTACACAGAAATTGGTTTTTGCAACTATACTCGCCTCAAAAATTCTGGAGACCTTAAAGATCCTGAGGGCCAATGGGGCCTTAATTTTTCAATTGGATATGGAGTCAGTATTGGAAAAACCTTTTTCTTAACATCTGGTATTATGGCAGGTCTCTACTTATCAACAGAAGATAAAGGCCAAAGGTACCCATGGCTCTTAAATTCAGGCCTTGGAGTTAGGTTCTAATACCGAGTACAATTTCCTGATGTCCTTATTTAAGTTTTGTATAGGCGCTTCTTGAAACTTAATTTCTAAACCATAAACTAATGACCTTAAAAGATCAGTAACCAGAATCTGATTCAGGGATGCCATTTCTTGTACTTTCAAAACAGCATCAACACCTTGACCAGTTATCTCCCGGTCTCCCTTTTTTATTTCTCCAATATGTAGGCCCACTCTAAAGTGAGATATCTCTTTAATCTTAAGAGCACACTGAATGGCCCTAGAAGGCCCATCAAAAGTAACGATGACCTGATTTTCGGCCACTTTAAAAAGCGTCCCTTTGAAAAACTCAACCTGCTTTTTAATTTTTATCAAATCGTTAGTTTCAATAGACATAACAGCGGCCAAAACTGTATGTAATTTTTCTAATTTATTTTCTCTAGAAAATGATACAATATGTTCCAAAATTAAATCTGACTCGTCTAAATAAAAGCTATGTCCCGCTTTTTCCAATTCAACAAGTTTAGAATTTTTTATTTTTTCAACAAAAGGCAAACTGGATTCGAAGGGAATTAAATTATCATTCCTTGAGTGAAGAATAAGAGTTGGGCAAGAAACACTTTTTAAAAAAGGTCTTACATCCATTCTACCGTTTAGAAAAATTAAATTTTTAATCCCTTCAGGTGTGTTAGACAAGCTTTCAAACTTGGCAAGTTTTTCTTTAAATTGACTGTCAATTAATTTTTTTGAAGGCAATGTCAGCTCCATAAAGCGACCATTACCCCAATTTTTTACCCAGCTGTTAATTTCCCTTAGTTTTAATACTTTTTTTATAAACTTAGGTATCCAGCTCTTTTTTTCACGACCCGGAGCAACCGCAAGGCCTCCAAACAAAATTATTTTTTCAACACGATCAGGGTTCATTGAAGCAAAAAGAGTACTAATTAAGGCCCCTTCTGAATAACCAAAAAGAATCGCTTTTTTTGAAGAGACTTCATCCATCACAAACCTGATGTCATCCATCCTTTCTTCTAATGTAGGCGCCTTTATAGACCTTTTGGAAAGTCCATTTCCGCGTTTATCAAAGATGATGACCCTAAAGTATTTAGATAATTTATCAATAAATTCACTGTATCCAGGCATTTCGTGAATATATTCAATGTGAGACAAAATTCCTGGAACAAAGACTAAATCCTGAGAATGGGGGCCAAAAACCTGATAAGCAAGCCTAGTCCCCCCACGTTCAAGGTATAACGTTTTATACTTCATAGACATGAGAGTTTAATCTGACGATGGCTCTCTTTCTAATTCTTCTTTTAGTTTGGCCACGGCTTCATCGGGAATTTTTAAACTTTCCATTTCAGTAAGGGATAGTTTTTTGAGCTCTTCCTTACTTTGCTTATCCCAAAGGCTTTGAAGGTGGGCCTCGAACTCCTCAAAGGCCTTCTTGTCCTCAGGAGTAGTTTGAGTCAACTTAATAGCCTCAAGAACTTTTTCTTTAAACTCTTTCAACCATTTTCTTTTCAATTCAAGCTCTTCTTCTTCATTTGACCAGGGTTTCTTAGCAATTTTAACTTCCTCTGCTTTACCCGAATCTTTTACACCAGAAATTTCTACGGACTTTGAGACGGCCTTAACTTCTTTTTTTGGCGAATCTTTCTTTGCCAACTCAGTTCTTGATCCTTCTTTTACTGGTTGACCTTCTTTTTTTTGAAGAGCAAAGAAAACCCCACCCAAAATTAAAACAGAAACAACCACGACTATTACAGAGCGCATTTTAGACTCCTTCTCAAAATGTTTCTAACATTTAAAATTTTTTTTATTTTACGGAAACTTAGTTTTTTACACTGAAAGGAAAATAAGAAAAAAAGGTGAGGTTCTTTATTAGGGGCAATGTGAATACCTTTTTCAGAAATTGCATCAATGATATAAATCCTGAAAAAATAAAAAAATATGCCTGACAATAAAACAAGAAAAATGAACAAAAGTATCCCCTTAAGGATCACTTTTTTTTCTAATGTAAGAAGTTCACTTTTCATAAAAACCTTCTCAGAGCTTCTTTTCTTCAATTTCTTTCTCGGTAAAGAAGGCCAAAAACTAAAAAGGATTGGTAATTTTAAACGGTATTCAATAAAGGAGGTTTAAATTTAAACATTTGTTCTTTATCAATAAATTTTGATACACTTGGTGTTATAACTTTAGTAAGGGCCACCAAATTAATGAAAGCTCTACAATTTTTTAAAGATAAAAAAGTTCTTTCCTGGGCATTATACGATTGGGCCAATTCTGCCTTTGCAACAAGTGTTATGGCCGCTTTCTTTCCTATTTATTTTAAGAAATTTTGGAGCGCCGGAGTTGACCCAAACGTTAGCTCTTCGAGACTTGCTTTTTCTATAGGAATTGCAAGTTTCATTGTTGCGATACTAGCACCTTTTCTTGGGGCCATTGCCGACCAAATCAATGCTAAAAAGCGTTTCCTCCTTTTTTTCTTCACCACGGGAATTATATCGACAGGGGCACTTACCTTTTTGTCCCAAGGTCGTTGGGAAATGGCCGTCTTTCTTTATGTGCTAGGAACCATTGGTTTCTCAGGGAGTAATATTTTTTACGACGCTCTTCTTGTTTTTGTTTCTAATAAAAAAAATGTCGACTCCGTTTCTGCTTTTGGTTTTTCGTTAGGGTACTTGGGTGGGGGCCTCCTTTATTTAGTTAATGCAATTATGGTCATGTATCCTAGTTACTTTGGCCTCGCCAATGAATCCGAGGCCATAAAAATATCTTTTATTATGGTGGCATTCTGGTGGGGACTCTTTGCCATTCCTCTTTTTTTGTTTCTTCCAGAAGAAAAAAAAGAAACTAACGATTCATTTCTTACTTCTGTAGGGAAAGGCCTTTCTAGACTGAAAAAAACTTTCACAAAATTAAAACACCTTAAAGTTACTTTTCTCTTCTTGATATCTTATTGGTGCTATATCGACGGAGTTGATACAATTGTGAGGCTCGCTGGAGACTACGCTATCGACATTGGTATTCCTACAAACGTTCTTCTTGCAAGTTTTCTCATTGTTCAATTTGTAGCTTTCCCCTCTACGATAATTTATATCTATATTTTTGAAAAAAGATGGGGTGCCAAAGCAGGAATTATGACTGCGATCATCCTTTATATTTGTATCAGTATTTGGGGTTATTTTGTACAATCAGGGACTGAATTTTTAATTCTTGCTTTTGGTATTGGGTCCATTCAAGGGGGTATCCAATCTTTAAGTCGATCTTTCTTTTCCAAAATTATTCCAGCAAACTCTCCTACAGAGTTTTTTGGCTTCTATAATATGTTAGGAAAGTTTGCTGCAGTTTTTGGACCCCTTCTTTACGGACTGGCCAGGCAGTATACGAAAAGTCCTCGTGAATCCATTCTTTCTATTATAATTCTTTTTGTTTTGGGTGGCATACTTCTTTATTTTGTTGATGAGGAACAGGGACAAAAAGCAGCTCAAGAACTTGCGCTTGCAAAAGATATAGAAGCAGAGACCTAGAACCCTGGGAATAATGCGTGTGGGTTTCGTAAGGAGCTACGAGTTGTGGGAATTTGGGTAGTTTAGCTCTAGGTCTCTGCCTTTTTTCTGAATTAAGAGTAGACCCAAAAGTTTGGCAAGTCAAACAAAAATATCATAAACTAAACTTTTTTTCTCCAGTTTGAACTTGCCATAATTTTTTATAAAGGCCGTCGTTCGAAATCAATTCCCCATGAGTCCCCTCTTGAGTCACGATACCTTTTTCTAAAACAATAATATTATCTGCGTGGCGAATAGTAGAAAGCCTATGCGCCAAAACGATAGTCGTCCGATCCCTAGAGGCCTTTTCCAAAGTTCTTTGAAGAGAAGCTTCTGTTTCATTATCGACATTAGAAGTGGCCTCATCAAGGATGAGAATAGGTGCATTTTTTAAGAGCGCTCTCGCAATAGATATCCTTTGACGCTGTCCACCAGACAATGTCTGGCCCCTTTCTCCAACAACAGTTTCATAACCCTGGGGGAGACCCATAATAAAATCATGGGCCTCTGCCATTTTCGCAGCTTGCATGACTTCCTCTAAAGATCTGTCAAAGCTACCATAGCTAATATTATCTCTAACCGTTCCATGAAAAAGAAAAACGTCCTGACCAACTAATGAGATGGCCTTTCTTAAATCCTTTAAAGAAAAGTTATGGGTTGATTCACCATCCAGAGTAATAAGGCCATGCTGATATTCATAAAACCGTAGAATAAGTTTAATTAAGGTACTCTTCCCAGAGCCCGTTGGTCCTACAATAGCAGTTGTTTTCCCTGCTGAAATAGAAAGATTAAAGTTTTTAAAAAGGGGTCCATGTCCAGAATAATTAAAAAACACTTTATAAAAACTTATATCTCCTTTAATTTTTTCTATAGGGAGTGGTCTGTCCCCACTTTTAATTTTATAAGACGTTTCCAGAAGCTTCAAAATACGTGAAAGTGAGGCGATAGACCTCTGGTAGAGGTCAAAAGTTTCTCCAATTTTTGTTAATGGCCAAAGAAGTCTTTGTGTCAAAAATACCATAACACTGTAAGCACCGACACTAAGCTTTCCTTGAGTCACAAACCATCCCCCCATTATAAGAGTTGTCGTAAAACTTATAACGATTATCATTCTAATAATTGGAGAAAAGGCACTTGAGAGCCGAATGGCCCTTTTATTTGCTTCATTGTATCTGCCGCTCAGTTTCATGAGAGACCAACTCTCATAACTCTCAGCAGTATAGCTTTTTATCGTAGAAATCCCGGCAAGATTATTGGACAGTTTTGAACTAAGAGCATCAACCTCTTCCCTCACTTTTTTATAATGAGGGGCCACTTTATCTTTAAACTTAAAAGAAAATAAAAGGATTAAAGGAATAGGAAGAAAAGAGAAAAGGGCAACATCTGGTGCCAGGTAGAAAAAGCCTCCTCCTATAATCACTACAGTCGTAAGAACTTGGATAATGTCATTCGCTCCCCCATTTAGGAAGCGCTCAAACTGATTCACATCATCGTTCAAAAGAGAAATAAGACTCCCCGTACTCTTATATTCAAAAAAACCAATGTCTAGCTTTTGGAGATGGTTATACCCCTCCATTCTGAAATTATGCTGAATTTCCTGCGCCAATCCACGCCACCGAATTTTTTGAAGGTATTCAAAAATTGACTCTAATAGCCAAACAAAGATGGTGAGCCCTCCCAAGACCCATAGTTGCTTCATTACGCCACCACCAACGAACTTTCCTAAAAAAGAGCTTTCCTTCTTAATCACAATATCTACAGCTGTTCCTATGAGCACTGGTGGCGCGAGGTCACTCAACTTATTTAAAAAAGAATAAAGCCCTGCGATCAAAATTTTCCCACGACCCCTATTTTCGAGGGAAAAAAAAACTTTTAAGGGATGCTGCATATAAAATTCGACCTTTAGTTGGAAAAATCAATGGCTAAAAAAGCACATTGACTCCTCAAGGTCAATCACTCGTCGGGCGGGAGGAGCGATAAATCAGTAAAGTCGGAGCTCCATTCAGCAAGTTTGTCCTGCAACAGGCCAACCTGCTTCTCATCAAACGAATTAATAACATTGGTGAATAGCTCATCCATTTTCAATCTATAGGCCTTGCTCTCCGGGCTTCTTCTTTTTTCCCAACCCAAAAAATGCTCTTTCAAACAAAAGGCCTTTTTTTCTTTGGAACTAAAATCACTTAGACAGGACATAGTCTTTTCACCCCACTTTGCCCTTCTTTCAGAAGACTTGGCATAGGAAAAAGGGTGTTCTTTAAAATGTTTTTTAAAAATAAGTTCTTGTTTTTTTTTCAAAACGATATCTAAGAAATCGAGGGTTTTTTCCATTCTCTCAAAGGATAACTTTTCAGTCGTGGATTTTTTTATTTTTTCAAATCGTTTCTGATCCCTTTCTTTGACTTTTTTCTTGTAATGAACAATCTGATCAGGGCTAAGAGAAAGGTAAATTTCAAGGGAAACCTTTACCCAGGGCACAGCAGTTTCTTCACCTAGCTTTTCTACTTCCTTCCTTACCTCTCTCACTTTTTCAACATCCCACGGCCTAACTCCCAGGTTTTTTTTCACCTTTCTTAAAAATTTAGAATACTTGGGGAGCATCTGCTTACGATGCCAATTTTTATAATCTTTTAATGATGACTCAAGCCTCTTTACCTGCTCCCCTTGAAGATCAAAAAATGATTCTAGCCTGCTCTGAATAAGCCAATCCGAAAAACGATAGGCCCATTTTATTTGGCTACATCCTCCAAGAAGAAAACTTAAAAAAATTATTTTCAATATTTTTTTCATATAAAAACCTACCTCGTTTTATTTTATTCTTTTCTCAAGACCTACACAATCTTCCCCCTCCATTGTCATCAGAAAAATATTTGGATAGAATCCTCATTAAAAAAAAAGGGGGAGTTAAACGATGTTCGATCAAGTAACAAGTGATATCAAAGTGGCCATGAAGGCCAAAGAAAAAGAAAAGCTTAATGCATTACGCTATCTCAAAAGCCTTCTTCTCGAAAATAAAACTTCTAAAAACCCGAAACCCGAACTTGACGTCGCTGTGGCCCATCAAAAAAAGCTTAAAGACTCAATGCAGGCCTATCCGACCGAAAGTGAACAAAGACAAAAAATTTCAGATGAAATAGAGTTTCTCAAGCCTTATCTTCCTACACCTATGACTGAAGAGGATGTAAGAAAAATCATTTCAGAGATTCTTTCCAAAATGGAAAAACCTCATATAGGGATGATTATGAAAGAGCTTTCACCTCAAATTAAAGGAAAATTTGATGGTAAGGCCGCGAACAAAATTGTGCAGGAACTAATGAACAAAAGTTAAACGTCTAATTCTTTAAAGGGAAAAATATTATGAAAAAATTTATTCTAGGCCTAATGTTGTCGACTCTTTCTTTTCAAGGATTCGCTGCAACTAGAGTTATTACTTTAGTCAATCATCAGTATGAAGGAGTAAAGCAATGGCTTCCGGGAACCATCTACGCCAACGTCGGTGATGATGTCGAACTCCACCTTATTAACAAAAAAGGAAAGCATGGCTTTCGCATTAAGGCCTTTAACATTGCAACAGAAGTTGGAAAAAAAGTGGTAAAGCTTAAGTTTAAGGCCGACAAGACAGGGATTCATAAAATCGACTGTCAACTTCATGGTGCTCATATAGGTGGACAATTTATCGTTAACGGTAAATAAACCATGGCAAAACTTAAAATGCCTGAAGCGGAAGAAAGCGGTTTTATCCCTACTCTTAACCAAATGGGCTTTATGACTTCTTCCCTCGACCAATTCTCAAAAGAGTTTGTGGATTATGCGGGGAAGTTTCCTCTAGAAAAAAGCATGGAAATTGGCGCTGCCTATGGTGTTGCCACTTTAGAGGCCCTTAAAAAAGGGGCCCAAATAATTGCAAACGACTTAGAGGAGCAACACCTCCATATTCTTCGTGAGAGAGTGCCAGAAAACCTAAGAGAAAACCTAACTCTCCTTCCTGGAAGTTTTCCGGAAGAGATTGACACAAAAGTGGGGTCTTTAAAGGCCCTTCTCATTTGTCGAGTCCTGCATTTTTTTAATGAGGAAAGGTTAAATTTGTCCCTGAAAAAAATCCATTCCTGGATCAATTCAGGTGGAAAAGTTTTTGTTGTGGCGGAAACTCCTTACCTTAAAAACTTCAGTCCATTTATCCCTATTTTCGAAAAAAGAAAAAAGGAGGGGATGGAACTTCCGGGTTTTGTTGAAGATGTTATGGAAGTAGACCCTATACGGGGTCGATCTCTCCCAAAACAAATGATGGTCTTTGATAAAGACGTTCTGTCTTCACTTTTCAAAAATGTAGGATTTGTCGTCGAAAAATGTGAAGAGTTCGCTCGCCCAGAATTCCCGAAGGACCTTCAATTAGATGGCAGAGAAAGCGTCGGACTTATTGCTAGAAAACCTTAAGTGTAGATTCTCGCTAAACTCATGGAATATTTTCCAGGAGCATAGTCTTCAAACCGCCTTTTTTTGAGGTCTTGAAATTTCTTCTCTTTTTTAGCGTAACTGGAGAAAGGAAAAATACTTATTCCACCTCTTGGAGTAAATTCTCCAATGACTTCCAAATATTTAGGCTTCATAATTTTGGCGAGGTCATCACAAATTTTTTGAATACAATCTTCGTGAAAGTCTCCATGGTTTCTAAAGCTAAATAAATAAAGTTTAAGGGACTTAGACTCTACCATTTTCTTATCCGCAACATAGTTAATAAAAACTTTAGCAAAGTCTGGTTGATTCGTTTTTGGGCAAAGAGAAGTAAACTCCGTACAAACAAAAGTCGTCCAGGCCTCTTTACTAGGGTTTTTATTGTCAAAGATCTCAAGTGACTCAGGGGAGTAAGTAGATGGGTAAGAAGTTCCACTTTCACCTAGGCCCAAAGAAGAAAGTTCTTCGGATGACCTAGATATTTTCTTTTTCTTTGTTTCTTTCCTTGCCATAAAACTTAACCTTGCTATAAAAATTTAATAGAATTTGAGATTTACAACTCTACGCAAAACAATCTTGGGAATTTCCTAAGTTTAAGAAAGGTTATCTATGAATAAAAGTGATAACGCAAGAAGAAAAACAAAAATTGTCCTAGTCCAACTAGGCTCACCAAAGGCCCCTACAGCAAAGGACCTAAGGGTCTTTCTTAAGGAGTTTTTGGGAGATCCCCGTGTAGTGGATATCAATCCCTTTTTATGGAAAATTATTCTTAATCTCTTCGTACTCCCCTTCAGGCCGGCAAGATCGGCCAAACTCTATAAAAGGATTTGGGATGGAGAGAGCTTTCCACTTATTGAAAACACTAAAAAGTTCTCCAAAAAAGTTGAGGCATTACTACCCTCAGAGGCCAAAGACGTTGTGGAAATCAACTATGCCTTCCTTTTGACAGAGCCTAAAATCAAAGATGTTTGGAACGACTGGGAAAAAGATATTGAAGAAAATAACAATCCCGCAACAAGAATCTTGGCCGTTGCTCTTTTTCCCCAATACTCCGAGAGCACTGTGGCCTCTGGAATGGACAATTTTTTTGGTGTCCTAAAAAATAAAGTAAGGATTCCACCTTTTGAATTTCTTACTCACTTTCATAACTCGAAGGCCTTTATTGATAATAGTGTCAGACAAATAGAAACCCATCTTAAAAAATGGAAAAAAGAAGGTAACCCTACCGATAAACTTATCATTTCTTTTCACGGAATTCCCAAAAGAAGAGTCATTTACAAAGGTGATATCTATTACCTTCAGTGTTTTGAAACATTCAAACTTATTACACAAAGACTCCAAGAAATAGATTCAAAACACATTCATATGACCTTCCAATCAAGATTTGGCCAGGAAGAATGGCTCACTCCCTATACGGATGAATTTGCTGTGAATCTTGTTCGTGAAGGAAACAAAAAAATTGCTTTTTACTGTCCTAGCTTCGTAGCTGATTGCCTCGAAACAACAGATGAAATAGGACACGAGCTTTCGGAAGAGCTTAAAGAAGTCGGTGGGGAAGTCCAATACGTTCCCTGCCTTAATGATGACGAACAGTGGTGCAGAGATTTTTCAAACTTTCTGTATCGTCAAGCCGATTTAGGACAAGAAGAAAAGTCCAAAGATTTTTATCAACTTGAAAAAAAGGATTACGAAGAGATGCCCACTCAAAAAATGAAATCTCCCCCCCTTACAGACCACGCAAAAACGTCTCTAAAGATTGTTTTTTTAACCCTTTTTCTGGACCTTGTAGGCTTCTCTATTATTTTTCCTCTTTTTCCAGCACTGGCCAAACATTATATTGCCGTTGACGGTGATAATTATTTTCTAAAGCTTATCTTTGGCTCTATTAATTCTTTCACCCAAACTGGAGGAGTTGAAAACTTTAATTCTATTGTACTCTTTGGAGGTGCACTGGGTGCTCTCTACTCATTTCTTCAATTTGTAGCAGCTCCTATATGGGGAGGACTTTCTGATAAATGGGGGAGAAGGCCCATTCTTCTTGTCTCAGTTTTAGGGCTAGCACTCAGCTACCTTTTATGGTTCTTTTCAGGCTCTTTTACACTCCTTATTTTGGCCCGTTTTATCGGCGGGATTATGGGAGGAAATATCTCAACCGCCACTGCCGTGGTTGCCGATGTGACCCAAAAAGAAAATCGCTCAAAGGGAATGGCCACGATTGGTATTGCCTTTGCCTTAGGCTTTATCATTGGACCTGCCTTGGGGGGACTTCTTTCAATGATTGACCTCACTGAGTACTATCCCATTCTCAAAAGCTATGGCGTAAACCCTTTTTCAATGCCGGCCCTTTTGGCCTTCATTCTTTCATGTTTTAACCTTTTGTACTTGGTTAAAAAGTTCAAGGAAACCCTTCCTCTTGAAAAAAGAGGCCTCGAAAAAAATCAGCGTATTACAAATCCTTTAAAGCTCTTTCGCCCACTCCCCTATAAGGGAGTCAACCTTACAAACTTTGGGCACTTCCTCTTTTTGGCCGCCTTTTCTGGTATGGAGTTTACCCTTACCTTTTTAGCAGTCGAAAGGCTGAGCTACACTTCTATGGACAATGCCTATATGTTTATTTTTATAGGGGTCCTCATTGCTCTGGTCCAGGGAGGTTATGTCAGAAGAAAGGCCGCTATTAAGGGAGAAAAACAAATGGCCCTTCAGGGACTCTTTTTTCTTATTCCCGGCCTTATCACAATAGGACTAACCCAGGCTTCATGGACCCTTTATCTTGGGCTTTTCTTTTTGGCGGTTGGTTCTTCAATGGTTATTCCTTGCCTGACGTCCCTAGTTTCTCTCTATACTCCTCCCGAAAGCCAAGGCCAAAGTATTGGAATTTTTAGATCTCTTGGTGCTTTGGCCCGGGTAATTGGACCAATCGGAGCCTCTCTCCTTTACTGGAAAATGGGCCCTTCTTATCCCTACTTTTTAGGTGCGGTATTTCTTCTCATCCCTATTCTTATGGTTGGAAAACTTCCTCAACCAGTAAAAGAATCCTCTCTTTAAAAAAACAAATAAAAAAGGCCTAAATTTTTTAGGCCTTTATTGGCCTAAAGAATTCCCAAAAATCTCCCGAAATGCAAAACAAGTTACCAGCCAAAACAAGAGAGGAAAAAAAGCATGGAAGGAAGAAATCATTGGGCCACTAAAGAACTAAACTCTCAAGAAGAAATTGACCTTATCTTTGAAAAACTAAAAAAAGAAAATAGTACCTACGATATAGATCAGGAAGCTGTTTTGAACAACGTAGGTCAAAAAGAAAAGGCCTTAAAAAAAATATCTCAAAAAGAAAAAATATTTCTTCTTAATCAAAGCCCTTTTATGAAAAGAAAGCTCGTTAACCCATTCGAGACTCTTATATTAAATCAGCTTAATGAAGTCGTGCCAGGAGGGTCTGTTCGATTCATGACAATTGACCTTTCTAACCAGGTCGAATTCCCTCTCATTATTTCAACAAATTTTGAGGGACTTTTTGATGAAGGTCCTTTTTTAACAAGAGAGTTTTCTTATAAAAGAAAATTTCATAAGTTTTCTCTTTCAATGGGGAATGACCCTTTATGCAAAAATTTTGACGACTCTACCCTTGAAGACTTTCTCTCAAAATTAGGTCAAAATTTTAATCGCTTACTAAACAAGAAAATGATTTTCGGGCACGTTTTTTCTCATTGCTCAAAAGATATTTTTGATCTTCAACTTTCTAGTAATTACTTCACTCCAATCGTTCTTATTTCCTATTCAATACATTTTAAGGAATATAAGAATAATTTATTTTTGGCCCTCCCCTTCGAATTAACAAATCATTATCTTAATAATGATCAAGAGCTTATTTTATAAAAAGGGGTGAAACCACTTTATGAAACTAAAGATAATTCTCATTAATGTGTTATTTTCTTTATCTCTTAGAGCTGAATGGACTTTTGATGATTTTTTTAAAGAGTGGGGATCCCCCCTTACTGAAAAAAAAGTCACTCCATACCTTTTTACAGGGGCCAGCCTAACAACAATACTGATAGGTTTTAGAGAGCAAATTGTAGATCCTTTTGCAAAAGAGATGGCAAAAAGAAAGCCTCTCGGCGACTACCTCGCAAAGTTTGGCTACACTATGGGGAATATGGTCCCCAATGCTCTTTACATGCTAACAATGTATGGTGATTATAAAATTAATAAAAATAGGAAATCCCTTAATCGGGCCATTCTTATGTTAAAGAGCAGTTCCTACTCTGGACTTACAACCCACGTTTTAAAACAGCTCATTAACCAAAAAAGACCTAATAAGGGAAGAAGCACATCTTCATTCCCTTCTGGTCATGCTACCTGCGCTTTTAGTTTCGCTTCTGTTATCGGTATGGAACACGAGTGGTATTGGGGTGTTGGGGCCTATACGATGGCCACAATTGTAGCAATTAGCCGCATGAATGATAATGCTCACTATCTTCATGACGTTATGTTTGGCTCGACGATTGGATTAACCTATGGGTTGGCCCTTTTTTACCGTTCCCAAAATGTTATACCTCCATCTGCGATGATTTTTCCTATAAAAAGTGGTCGGCGCTTGGGTTTAGGTTTTGCAACAAACTTTTAAAAAAAAGCCCACATACAAGTATGTGGGCCTTAAATCAATTACTGATGAGGATGATACATCTTCCATCCCCTAGGAGGCTTTCTCTGCCAACGAAATTCCAACATTGGGGCCACCTTTAATTCAAATACAAGGTATTTAAATTTTACAAGTGGCTGCACCATAAATCGAATACGAGAAAGAACCCAAGCCTGGGCCGAACTTTCACGACCTTTTAAAGCTTGCATCTCAGAGACATCCATTTGAGAAAAAGCCTTTTTCATTTGAATGACTTGTTTTTGTATTTCCTGACCAAGTATTTTAGGTGCTTTTCTCATAGAATAAGTTCTAGAAAAAACGCTTGCTGAAAAACCTAAAGTCAAAACTAAAAATATTGTTTTTAACATTTTATTCTCCTCAATTTTATCTCTTAACAAGAAATAATTCCAAAATTCCAATACCCTCTAAAGTAACAGCACCAACGCCACCTCTTAAGTAGAGCTCTAATTCAAGTTCTAGGACCTTAAGATCAAAATGAACCATCTTACCTTTTCTTCTTAATCTCTCTGCTCTTCTCACAGCACCTTTGGATAAGAATTTGGCCATTTTTATAGTTTTGTGAAGTCCATTTCTAAAGTGTTCTCGGCTTGCTTTATAAAGAGCAAGCTTCTGCTCTTCACCAAACGACTTTTCGTTTCCAAAAAGTGGAGTTACGTTAAGCTTATGCTTATAAGCATATTCACGATTTTTAGAATTATCTTCATCTGCGATGTAAAAATGATCATCAAGT
Source organism: Bacteriovoracales bacterium (assembly GCA_028346125.1). Classification (GTDB taxonomy): domain Bacteria; phylum Bdellovibrionota; class Bacteriovoracia; order Bacteriovoracales; family Bacteriovoracaceae; genus UBA7317. The sequence continues at coordinate 78,758 of JAOMEV010000005.1, forward strand.
TTTGGCTCTTTGATATTCATTGATTTATTCTGAGAACCTAAAACATCTCTTTTAAAGAAAACACTTCCAATCATTCCACCTTTGGCCTTGGCGACAAAAATTTTACCTTTAACACCTAAACCGATACCAACTTTAATGTAGTCAAGTCCATACTTATAGCTTCTTACGTTAAGCTCATCAAGAGTTTCAAAGTCTTTGGCCATAGCATAGATAAACTTCGCATTTTCAGAAAGTGGTTTATCATGATTTTTTACTAAATAGTCATCAGGGTCTGCTACCTCTTTTTCAATTCGATACCATTCAAGAAGAACCCTAATTCCAGTACCTACAGACATGTAAGGAAGAACTTTTCCAGATGCTTCAGCATAGAGGGCCAATTGAAATTTGTATGGCCACCATGGCCTTTCTTGAGGCTTTCTTTCCAGCTCAATGGCCACATTTTGAAATTCTTTCATTTTTTGAATGAGATTTCTTTTGAAGGCCTGTCTGTTTTTAACCTTACCGGTTCTTACGCTGGCCTCAACGATAGGGCCAATTTGTTTTTCAAAATCAGCATGAGTCATGTTTGAGGTCAAGCGAACGGTTTCATCAACTTTTGGACCGACACTAACTTCCTCAGATTCAATATTATTCCTATAAGGACCATAATACTTATTCTGTAGCTTTTGGATTGATTCTTGAGTTCTTACCCAAATCATCTCAACAGCAGCTTCACCTTTAACTCCAATAACACCTATTTTACCAACAGGCTCTATACCAAGTTCGGATTTCACACTTTGGAGAAACCACTTTCTTTTTCCGTTTTTGACACTTTTTTCCTGTGCCAACTTTTCTAGCATTGTCGACTTCGCATCCAACAGATTATCGTAATCTTGCTCTAATCCATTAAGACCTTCATTCATTGATTTTTCATAACTAGGACCAACATCTTTTATCCATTCTTGTGGGACAAGTGCTGCTGATGCGAGATTGATCCAAGAAACTGCAGCTAAAAAACTAAAAAGTATTTTATTTTTCATCATACATTCCTTTTAAATTTTGGGTAGGGGATGGAACCGAAGCTCAAAAGAAGGCTCAACTTCCAATTTAAAATTAGGGGTGAATCTTTGTTCTCCAACAATAAGAAGACCAACTGTTACTCGTTTTAAATCCCAGTTTCCATCGAAAACAAAATGTTCGAGATGCTCAGTCGTTTCTCCATGTAGTTGACCTAACATCTTGTTAAACTTTTTAACGTAACGACCTTTGGGAAGATAACGGACAACACTTTTTCCTCCATCATCAAGACCTAAAATGGTGACATCATTTTTTCCTCGTTTCTCTTTACAGGAAAATAAAGAGAGGGCGAGAAGGCCAATGTTAAAAGAAACAAGGGCCTTTCTTTTCCAATTAATCATAAATATTTCCTCCGTTTTTTAAGTAGGTATGTACTATCAAACTTTTATTTGAGTTAGCAATATTTATTTTTGAAAAATAGAATATTTGTTCGGGAAACAAGTATTATTTAGAAAAATACTAAAAGGGAATTTCTAACCTTTAAAATCCCCTACAATTTTTTTGGCAGGACAGAATTTAAAAGCAGGACAGTTCCTGCAAGAAGAAGCAAGGGCGATCGGACAAAGAACCATCCAATTAATAACTCCAAGAATGATTTCTTTAATGGCATAGATCAAAATAAAGATAAGGTTAAAAATAACATCAAAGCATTTAACAAAGACGCCTTTTGAAAAGAAGTGCTCCCTCATCTCTTCACTTTTTCCAACAATGCAGAGGTTTCGCTCTGCAATTTTTTTCCTTTCTTCATTGCTACAAGAGCGGACCTTGTAACCATGATTCCTAGTTTTGGTTTCCATAACAGAATTTGGATGATGCATAAAACCTCCTAAAAAAATAACCTTCCTAATTATCCGACTATTTTGCTGTAACTCATAGCGAAATATAAATAAATGAGAAAAGCGTTAGGATTTCTTAACTTTTTGGAAAAAAAATTTTCTCTATACAAAATTTAATGACACAATAAATATAAGTTCATATTTCTCGGAGCCCTCAAAATATGGTTGAAGAAAATCTATTTTTTGAACTAGCAGATACCCTTGCAAAAACGACTGTCGATGTTTTCAAAAAAATGGCCAAAACAAACCTTTCTATAGGTAAAGCATCTTACAAAGAAGACAAAGAAGTTAGAGGTGACATCTCCTCCATTATAGGCCTAACAGGTTCCAGAAAAGCCGATGACAATGATGAACCTGAAGGCGCCTTCATTGATTTTAAGGCAGTATTCGTCCTCACATGGCCTTTAGAGGCGTACATAGAAGCCTCAAATCTTATGCTAAAAGAGAATTACAATACTTATAACTATGAAATTTCAGATGTTGGAGGAGAGATCTGCAACGTCATCATGGGAAATGTCAAACCAGACTTTGAAAATAAAGGTTTTACTGCAAATCTTTCCATTCCCTCGGTTATTCATGGCAGTCACCATCGTGTTCACTACCCTCTTGGCTCTACCATTATCACAATGCCCCTAACAGGTCCTAATGGAGATATCGTCCTTGAGTTTGGTTACGCTGAAAACCAGAGCAGAAAAAAAGTTTAAGTTAAAACTCTCCCTCGGAAACTCTTGTTAAAAACTGACCTAATGTTTGAACGCCCTGTCCATTTGCACCTGCTCTGGAATAAGCACCCCTTGGAGCATCTGTCCAAGCATACAAATCCATATGTGCCCAAGGTACATCTCCAATAAAACTCTCAAGAAAAAGAGCCGCTGTGATAGCACCACCAAAGCCGTCTACTGCATTAGTCATATCGGCCACATGACTTTTCATTTTCGCTCTCAAAGATTGATCAAGAGGCATTCTCCAAAGTGGATCCCCCGCACCTTGAGAAGATTTTTCCAAAGCACCTGCTAGAGAGTCATTATTCGAAAATAGCCCTCCAATATTTGAACCGAGTCCTACTTTGATTGCGCCTGTTAACGTAGCTGCATCGATAACGAGGCGAGGTTTATCTTTTCCTTTCTGAGTAACGGCAACATCCAGAGCATCTCCAAGGACCAGCCTTCCTTCTGCATCGGTATTATGAATTTCAACTGTCTTTCCACTTCTAGCGTGAAGAACATCCCCTGGTCTAAAAGACAAGGCATCGACAGCATTTTCGGCCAAAGGAAGATAAAAATCACAAGGAACATTGAGTTTTTGATGAACTACCCAGTAAGCAACACCTGCAATACAGGCAGAACCACCCATATCTTTTTTCATATTTCTCATGGCCCCAGCAGGTTTGAGGTCTAGGCCTCCAGAATCAAAAGTAATTCCTTTTCCTACAAAGGCCAGTGGAGCTTGAGAGTTCCCTTTGGGTCGGTATTTTATATGAACCAGACAAGGCTTTTCGTGAGCACCAGCACCTACTCCTAAAATAAGTCCCATGTTTTCTTTTTTAAGTCTGGCCTCATTCCAAACTTGAATTTTCACGTTGGGAACATTGCTAAAAAGTTGAATAAGGGACTTGGAATAAGACCCTGGTGTTTTATGGCCAGAAGGAGTATTGACGAGCTCTCTCGCAAGGTTGACTCCTTCACCCAAAATACGGGCCTCTTTGGCCACGGTTTTTACTTCTTCTTTTTTAAGAGACTTTCCGGAGTAATTAAATGAAAGGCCTGGTAACGTAAAAGAATCAACATAATCATAGCCTCCCATTTCAATCCCTACTAAAGATCCTTTAAGGGCCTCTGCATCGAGGTTTTCAAAATGAATATTAAAAGAAGTTTCTTCTCTTTTAGTAAAAACCTTCCCAACAAGGTCCCTTGCATTCGCATAAAGGGATTCTTCCAAAAGTCCGTTATGAGAAGTTTTTTCTTTTCCCTTTTTTAGAAGAACTAGAGTCAAAGGGCCCTTTGCCGTATGAAAATGAAAGCTTCCCTGATCAGAACCCTTGAGCTTTTTCCACTGCCAATCAAAGAGGTCATCTTTGAGAAGGCCCTTTAAAACTTTCTCTGAGACATTTTGACACACGATTAAGGATTCACTTTTGGAATCCCTTTTGAGGGTACTTGAAAAAGTCCATTTGCCCTTTTTTGAAAAAGGTCTGGGAGGAATATTTAAAGTTCTTTTTTCTTTGGTGGCCATAATGCTCATTCCTTTTGAAGTTATTCAATGAGCATTTCTACCTTATTCATTTGAAAACTAAAAGAGTATCCACTATCAAATTCTGGAAACATTCCTTATTTGTAGAGAGCAACTGACCTGTGCGTCATAACAACCCCTCCTCCCTGAGGACCAAGTCTCCCCACAGGGTTAGATCCTAGAGGAAGGTCTCTATTTATTCTGTAAAAAGTTCCATCAGTATCCAATACGTCAAAAACCCGGTCTCCAATTCCCATGAAGTAGCTACTAAAAGCAATATTAGGTCCCATGGCAGCCATACGGTCAGAAACCCTTTTTAAAATTTCATTAAGTTTAACATTGATGGCCGGAAGAGTTCCCCACTCATGCCCAGTCACCCCATCAGCTGTGACATTGTGAACCAAATAACTGTTGGTAGCTCCCCAAGAGCTGTAGGAATTCCAACAAACCGTAAATATCTTTAATTTTGTCTCACAACTTTGGGTAGGTAACTTTCTATAATAATACTTTCCCACAAGAGCTTGGTTAAATTGTCCAGCTTCAACCTTGCTCCTAAACTGGTTAAAAAGGTTAATGTCACTATGGAATGACCCTCCCCCTGGATTAAGCCCAATATTTTTTGGTACATAAGGCTTAACACCCTTAGGCGGATTATCTCCTCCACAGCCCTGAGCGAAAATAATCAAACTTAAAAGGAACATTTTCAACAAAGTTACCCTTCTCACATATCACCTCTTCTTTTTTGCAATGAATTATACAAAAAGCCCAAGTATTTCACTTCATTTTTCATACATATCGGCTAAAATGCTTTCGGCCATTAGGAAAAAATCTTCTTTTGGAAAGAAAAAAGGAATTAAATTGAAAATTAAATTAAATACTATCTTGGGACCATTAACCCTTATCATTCTCGTAGGCGTTTATTTTTTTACTTCGAAGGAAGTCCCTGAAGAAAAGCAGTCCCCCCTTCCAAAAGCTCCTTCGGTAAAAGAAATTAAAATCTCTCAAAGGCCGGCCGAAAGAAACTCCCAAGAGACTCCTTTAGAAAAAGGGCCCCAAAAGAAAACCGAAGGGGAAGAAGAAAAAAAAGCAAGTCCTTTGGCGTGGGATAAATCATATGAGGAGCTTCTTGATATTTCAGGCGTTGAAAAGCAAGTTAGAAACTTTGATGAGCTTTTAAAAAGACAGCTTGATATAGATATTAATGAGCAGGATGGCCAACCCTGGAAAAAAATTATGGCCAAAAACTTTAAAAGCAAATTCATTCTTGATGAAATCAGAAAAGAATTTCAAAACGTTCCCTCAGAAGAATTGGATCGCATGCTTAAATCTTTCGATGACCCTCTTATGAAAAAGATTTCTAAACTTGAAGAAATGGCAACAATGAGTGACTCTCAAGACCAATTTGATGAGTTTGCCAGAGACTTTGATAAAATTCCTGATGACCCCGAAAGAGAAAAACTGATTAAAGAAATTGATAAGTACTCAGGCTCCACAGAAAATACAGTCAATATGGTTATGGCCATGATGAAAGGCGCCCAAATAGGACAAAACTTAGAACTTCCTGCAAGTGAGCGCGTTGAAGACAAAGAAATAGAAGTGGCCATGCTAGAGATTCGCCCACAAATCAAAGAGATGATGGCAAACTCTATGCATAAAACACAGCAATTTGCACTCAAAGGTGTTCCAAACCATGAACTTGGGGAATACTCACAGCAACTACAGGATTCAAACGTAAAAAGCTTCCAAGACAGAATTGGGAAGGCCATCACGAGGTCCTTCAGTAAAATGGGAGAAAACCTTGGGAAAGATATGGCCAAGTACGCTGTAAAAGAAGAAAAAAGCGAAAAGGAACCCTAAAAAAAAAGGCCTTCAATTTGAAGGCCTTTTTTAATGATTAAAAATTAAGATTAAAACTAGGTAGAAAATACAAGCAAATAAAAGCAATTGTTGTGGGTATCGCAGCTCCGGCCAAAAGCCCAAGAGGTGAAATCCCATCTTTTCCAAAAGAATTTTTCAAAATTCCAAAACCTGCCGGGTTGGGGGCGTTTGCGATAACTGTTAATCCACCACCGACGACAGCACCTGCCACAAGAAAGTACTTCTGGGCCTCAGTAATTGTTTTGGATTGGCTACCCAAGTATGTTAGAGCAGCATTATCTGTAATGGCCGTTAAAAGTGTCGAACCAAGATAGAGAGTCAGATCCCCTAGTTTTGCGAGTGTTGGCTGAATCCACCAGGCCTGCATTCCACCAAGGGTAACGAGACCTGCTAGGAAAAAACCAACCATGAGTGCCTCAACAATCTTAGGCTTATCTTGGTATTCTTCTGTTACTTTAGCAAACCCCAAATAGAAGAGGAAGAGACCCATAAAAGCCGCCATATCGTGAGCACTATAAACAACTGCTCCCATAAAAAGGACAGATATACCAATTATCCAAGGAGTTGGCTCCATCCAGGCATCATGCTTGGCCTTAATTTCAAGGTCTCCCTTAAGCTCATCCCTGAAAAGGAAGGCAATGAGGTTTGTGTTAAGAAAAACTGCAATTGCTGATTTCCAACCAAAATAGCCTATCATATGGCCCATTCCCCAACCCCATTTTCCGGCCACCATGAGAACGGGTGGTGCCGCAAAGTGTGTTAGGGTTCCTCCTATAGAAACGTTTACAAAAAGAAGGCCTAAGGTAGCGTACTTAAACTTAGTAGACATTTCCCCACTAAAAAAATAATCCAGCATAATAAGGCCCGTCACCGTCATGGCCGCGGGCTCTGTAATAAAAGAACCGAGAAGTGGTCCTAAAATTAGGGCAGAAATATAAAAGGTGGCCCTTTGATACTTTTTAGGAAGGAAAATTAAGTGGGTAAAAGCAATAATCATTTTTTCAGAAAGGACAATAACTGGTCTAGAACCTGCGATAGTCATAATAACAAAAACAAAGCCAGGCTCGGTGAAGTTAACACTATTGAGATACTTTAAAGCACCCCCAGTTATCTCATGAGTAGCATGATCGACGGTTTTCCACCCGCCTGGATCAATAAATGCATAGGTAACGAGAAAAGCAGCTGCCCACATTCCAAAAACTGCTTCTACTTCACCCAAGAAGTGGAAAAGGTTTTCCATGATGGAGCCAGTAGGATAATTATGCGCCATTTTTTGAAACTTGGATGCTATAAACGTGTGTACGACAGCCAAAGAAAACATCACCGTCGCAGCAATTTCTAAATTCGATGGATTCATAAACTAACCCTTTTGTTAAAAAATACAGTCGGGGAATATATGATAAAAATAGCATAAATAAAATATATTTGAAGTTAGGAAAATTATCCCAGTAAAATAGGCAAAAAAAAGGGCCTTACGAAAAGGCCCATGGATATACAACTAAAACTGTCATATTTAAATTTAACCATCACTTCCAATAGATGCAACTGGACATGCATCTAGTTGCTCCTGGCAAAGCTCTATATCTTCATCCGATTCAGGCTGCTTTATTACATAAGCATTCCCATCTTCGTCTTCTGCAAAAAAATCCGGGGCCCCTGTATAACATACGTTACAGGCAATGCACCCTTCTCCATCATCATCATCCGGATCAGTACAATACCATGGTCCTTCTATATTTTTAGGGTGTTTCATACTTGCGTTGGCCACTTCATGCTCCTTTAAAAAATATAATTGTCTCGTGACTCAAATCTTAAATTAGGCCAATTGCAGTTTGCACTAAGCCTATGCCGAACACTACTTATAAAGAGTTTAATCAAGAAATTCAACCCTTTCCCAATAGACAAATCTTCTTTTTTTGACTCTCTACAACAAAAGTGTATCACTTAAATCAAATATTAAAAAGGACCTCCCAGCTGTCCCTCTAAAGATGCATAAACTCTGAGATCTATTGCAATTTCCACAACAATTTGTAAGAATACGATGCTTTCAGTCTAGAAATACTTGTCTTATCTCAAGGGATAAAAATGAAACAAAGTGTAATTGAAAAGGCCCAGGCCTGGGTAAAGAATGATTATTTTGACTCTGAATCCAAGAGGGAAATTCAAAACCTCATAGATTCAAACAATAAAACTGAGCTTACCGAAAGGTTTTACAAAGACCTAGAGTTTGGAACAGGTGGCATACGAAGCATTATTGGCCAAGGTCTGAACCGAATCAACAAATATACAATCCGAAAGGCCACACAGGCCCTCGCCGAAACAATAAAAGGCCAAGATCCTCATGAAGGCAAATACAAAGTGGCCATTTCTTATGACAACAGAAGGTTTTCCTTTGATTTTGCCAAAGAAGCTGCTGGAGTTTTTGCGGCCAACGGAATTCATTCCTTTATCTACAAAAGATTGAACCCCGTTCCTCTTCTTTCTTTTTCAGTTCGTTATCATAAGGCCCATGCAGGTATTATGATCACAGCAAGCCATAACCCCCCTGAGTATAATGGTTATAAAGTTTATTGGAATGATGGCTCCCAGGTTACTCCTCCTAATGATCAAAATGTCATTAAACATTACAACTCTATTACTGACTTTTCGACTATTAGCCATATTTCTTTTGAAAAAGGTCTTGAAGACGGTCTTATCCATTGGGTTGATAAAAACGTGGAAGATGCCTACTTTAAAAGTATCGCTCCCAACTGTCTTCGCCCAGAACTTTGCCAAGAAAAGGGTCAAGATTTAAAAATTGTTTTTACTCCGATTCATGGAACGGGTTTCATTCCGTGTACCCGTATCCTAAAAGACTTAAGTCTTAGTAATTTCCATGTTGTTGAAGAACAGGCCAGGCCAGATGAAAACTTTCCTACTGTAAAAAGCCCTAATCCAGAAAATCCTGAGGCCTTAAAAATGGCCGTGGATCTTATGAAAAAAGAAAAAGCTGATATCGTCTTTGGTACTGATCCTGATACAGACCGCCTAGGAATCGCCCTTCTTCATAAAGACGAGGTCGTCTATCCTAACGGAAATCAGATTGGTCTCTTAATGCTCTATTATATCTTAGAAACGTTGACAGAAAAAAAGGCCCTTCCTGAAAATCCTTATTTTGTTAATACTATTGTCACAACTCCCCTTCAAAAAATTATCGCTGAAAAATACGGTGTTACAGTAGAGTCAACGTTAACAGGCTTCAAATGGATCTGCTCATCCATGAGGAAGATCGATAAAGAACAACCTCATAGAAACTTTATTTTTGCCACAGAAGAGTCTTTTGGTTA
>JAOMEV010000050.1 GCA_028346125.1 Bacteriovoracales bacterium
TTTAAAAGAATAGGGTGGATAACTTTCATCAAAGAGAATTTTAACTTTTTTCTTTTCTGCTGAAGCAGTAAGACTTGATACAAATAAGGACATTAGGACCATAGACAAGGTCAAAAATTGTTTCACAAATTACCTCCCAAGTGGAAATAGAGTTTTTTAAATTTTCGGTTTTTATAAACTTAAACATTAGTCAAATTTTTGGCCATTATAAACAAAATAATATCCAACAAAAGGATTTCATTTACACCTAAGTTATTCTACTAAAAAAAATATTGTCATTATTAGTTGGTAAGTTATTTAGGGAGCAAAACTAGGCCTTAAAAATAGGAAGTTCTGCTATAAAGAGTGTACCTTCTCCTAAAGAAGATTCTACCCAAACCTTCCCTTCAATATCTTCGGCACACTTTTTTACTGCGTCCATTCCAACACCTCTCCCAGACAAAGTAGTCGCTTTTTTTTTGGTGGTAAAATTTGGTTCAAAAATAAGCTGGATCAGTTCGAAATCGGTTAACTCTTCTAAAGGAATTTGATCGAATAGTTTATTAGTATTTGCAACTCCAAAAATCTTACTTGGATCAATACCTCTTCCGTCATCTCTTATTCCAATTTGAAAATGAAAAAGCCCCCTTCTTTTAAAAAATACTGTTATACTAGATTTTTCCTTTTTATTTTGATCTATTCTTTCTTCCGTTTCTTCAATTCCATGATCAACAGCGTTTCTGAACACATGACCAAGCGAGTCAAGAAAATCTTTGTAAAAGCCTGGCGCCACGTTGATGTCTGTTTTTTCAACAAAAAAATTGATTTTTTTACCTTGATCTTCTCCAATTTGAGCTACAATATTTTTGTAACGAGAGAAAATGTCACCCAAATTTTTATTCAGAAATTTTTTAGTTATCACCTCATTAATTTTTAAAAGTTCTTCTTTTGCGTTATGGAGATCATCAAAGTTTTCACCTGAATTCAAACAACTTTGGGCCAGCTCAATAATATTTCTGTTTTCTTTCAAATAATCTTTTAAAAATAAATCTAGATTGTGAACCTTAAACCTGATATCACTTTTAACTTCTTCAGAAACTTTTTTAATTGCCGTATTGTCAATTTGGAATGATAGCCCGGTTCTTACGATATTATCTGGTAGTTCGTCCATCTCTTTTGTAATTTTTTCTAAACTATTTTCAAGTTCCCGGTGCTCGAATATTTTCCCCTCCAAAGCATGAATTCTGTTTACAATATCTTTAATTTTGAAATTGGAAAACCTAGCTTTAAGGGTATGGAAATTCCTAAATAACTGCTCCATTGAAAATGCTTTTGGAGAATTTCCGTATTCATAGAGTAACCTTTGAAGCTCAGTAATAATGTCAAGAAACTCAATCGGTTGCTCTACAAGCTTAAGAATCATTTCACTTTTTTCTTTTGCATACTCCATTTTTTTATTTAAATTTACTTCATGAGTAATGTCGTTCAAAACACAAATAACCTTTTCGATTTTTTTCCTTTTTGTCCCTCCATAAATCGGTTTATACTCTAGGTTAATAACTTTTCCTTCAAAGCCTTCAAGTCTTTTTAAAGAAAGTGCTAATAAATCTTTAAAGGGAATTGCCCCGATAAAGCAATGATTCAACCATTTACCAAACCCCTTTTTTTCCGTTTTGTTAAGTTTAAAAACATCAGTAACATTTTTATTTTTTGGATTTAAACCCAGGATTTTTTGAGTCTTTTTGGTTGGTTCGTTTGTAATATGACCAAGAGAGTTGATAATTAAAAACCCTTGATCTAAATTTGAAAGCAAATCGAGAAAGCTTTTATTTTGAATTTGAATTTCTTTTGTTTGTGCATCAACTTCATTTTTAAGTCCAGTGGTTAATAAATCAATTTCATCTGCCATTTCATTTATTGAATAAGATAGAATTGAAATTTCATTATTACTCCCGGTAATAAATTTTGAATCTACCTTTTTGGAAAAGTCACCTTTTGTTATTAGTTGGGAAACTTCAGAAGCATTTTGAATTGGCCTGACAACTAGCCTATCAATAAGCACAAAAATAAGAATAATCATACTTATAATAAGTAGAAAAAACATTAAAAATATTCGAACCAATTCGTTATTAAGCTTTCTTTCGATAAGTTTTTCGTCAACAAATAAAATATACCATCCAGTTAACTCTCTTTCTTCTTCTATATCTGGCCTATAAAAAATTGCGCCTTCAAACTTACGCAAGCTACTTTTCAAAATAGAGATATTATTCATTATTAAAAATTCTTTTTTTGCCTTTTTTTTCAAACCGACAAGGACTTTTTTTTTGTTATCATCCAAAATAACAACGGATTCAACTTCTTCCTTTTTTAGCTCTGACTTTAATATTGTTTTAATAACTTCATAATCTTCCGAGTATAATACCTCAGCTAAGTTTTGCTTAAGTCTATCTTCAACTTCGGAAATTTCTTTATATAAACTCGAATACAAATCTTTTCTTTTTTCTGAATAAGTGAAAAAAGAAAACAAACCTAAAATTGTCGAGATAACAAAAAGAATTGGTATTATCAACTTTGTTATTATTTTATAATCTCTAGACCTCATACTTAGTTTTCGGCTTTTTTAAAAAGGAATTAAATAATTTTATATAAAGGATTAAAATTATAACCAATTTAAGATTTTTTTTAATCTAACTAGATGTATAAATTATTTTTATAACAATCATTGATCAAAAACGACTGTTTTTTTATTAATTAATAGTAAAAAAAAGGTTATTAAGAGTCCTTTAATACTTAAGCGGTTACTATAAAAAAGCTCTAAATCCTTAAAGTAAATCCCTTAAGTTTTATCTAAGTAAAAACGATATGCTATATGAATATGAACGAACTAAAACATCATAGAGAAAACTTATTCATTGAAATATTTCAATACAACTTGGTGTGTTTTATTGTTTTAAGTTCATTATTTTTATCCTTTTTTTTAGAAAATATTTCTTACGTCCCACTTATTAAAAAACTACCTTACATGCTATTTTTTCAAGTGATAGGCAGCCTTTTTATTTTTGTAAAGGAATCAAAAAAAGAAAATAACTTTTTTATTTTTTCTTGTGAGTTACTCTTTATTTTTAACATTTCTTTTTCATTTTACTTTATAAATGATTTATTTTTTTTAAACTCATTTTTTGTAATTTTGATTACAATTGCGTTTATTTTATTTTATTTTTTCAGACAAACTCAAATTGAAAAAATAAATCACACTAACAGTAATTTAAACTTAGTATTATTTATTTATATAACAGTATTTCTTTTTTTAAACATTAAAATACACGACGCATTATTTATTTCAATTGCTATGGGTATAATAATTTTTAACATTCAAAAACGAAGCGATTCTTTATCCAAAGAAAGAAGTGAAATATCAAAAGAAAAGATGGAGCTAAAAGAAAAAAGAAAAAATATAATAAAAATTGAAAAGAATGAATTTGTTTTTAAAAATATAGCGCATGAAATAAGAACTCCCCTGACTTTAATCATGTCCCCCTTGGAAGATGAGCTAAAGAGAACAAATAACTCTAACATCTCCATTGCTTTAAAAAATTCAAAAAGACTGTACAAGTTAATAAATCAATTATTGGAAATTCAAAAGTCTAATTCGCCAGGAAACCTTATTAAATTGCAGCCCATTAATTTAGTGTATTTCTTATCAAAATGTTCAGAGTTATTTTTAACAACCGCAAAAACAAAAGGTATTTCTTTCAAACTTACATTAAATGGGAAGGTTATTGATCCAACAAAGCCTACAAGTAGAGTAATTATTTTATTGGCCAATAAAGATTCTTTAGAAAAGATAATCTTTAACTTTTTATCTAACGGCCTAAAACATTGCAAAGGGAAGCCTATTGAATTGTGTTTAAAGGAAGAGAATGAAAAAATTTTTATTACAGTTAAAGATCAAGGGGACGGAATTCCCGAAGATCAGCAGTCAAAGATATTTGAAATGTTTAACCAAGTAGAAAAAAATAGGAATAATTCAGGTTTTGGAATTGGACTATCTTTGGTAAAAACCCTTGCAGAAAAAATGAATGGGCAAGCTGGAGTTTCAAGTAAACCAGGAAATGGCTCAGAGTTTTGGGTACGTTTTGACAAGTACAAACCAAAAATTTCTGAGTTTATTTTTTTAATTGATGAACAAGACTTTCCTAAAATACATATTTTACTTAACCTTTTAGAAAGAGAGAATTATCATATTTTTAATTATGAAATAGAAGTTTTAAATTTTTTAAAATTCAATTCTACCAATACTATTATTTACAACCCTAACCTAACAAGCCCTCAACTTTTCAAATTTATTAACCAATCATTACCTGACATTTCTTTAATTACCTTAAATGAGAATATCAAGGACCCTTTAAGTATCATTAATAATTCAGAAAAATGTTTAAAAGATAAAGCGACAAGAGTACCGGTTATCCCAGAAAAAAGTTTTGATATTTTAATCGTTGAAGATGATGAAGATATTTGCGAACTATACGAAACCATTGTTGGGGAAATAACCTCAAGTTTTGTAATTGCACATAATATAAAAGAAGCGAAAAGTATTATATCAAAGTACAATTTCAAAGGCATACTTTGTGATGCGGGACTACCCGATGGTAATGGTGTTGATATTTTGGAAGAAATTACAAAAATTTTCCCAGATACACATAGAATATTAGTCACTGGAAAGGATGATGGTCCATTACTTCAAATGGCGATTAACAAAGGTCAGGTTGACAAAGCAATTTTTAAGCCATGGGATACCCAAGAGCTTACAAATGATATTAAAAAAGCTCTTCAAAAGAACCCTAATTTAGCGATGGACAATTATAATTTATCTAATTGGAAATTTGAAGAAGAACAAAATAAAGCTTCCATACCAGACCAGACTAATAACACTAATGAAAATTCGAAAGAAACAATTCTTCTTGTTGATAACAACATAGATTTAACTCAATATATGTCGAATAAACTAATTACAAAAGGCCATAAATGCTTGACAGCTCAAAATGGAAAGCAAGCTCTTGAAATTTTAGAATCAAATGAAGTTAACCTAGTTATTACTGACTGGGTTATGGACGAAATGTCAGGGCTTGAATTGATAAGAATTATGAAAAATAAAAATGATTTTTTTTCCATACCTACAATTCTTTTAACTTCAAAGAGTGATAAAGAAAGTATTATTGAAGGCAAATCGACAGGAGCTGATGCATACTTAAGTAAGCCATTTGATGGGAGAGAACTTTTTAGCGTCGTTAATAACCTTATTAATTTAAAAAACAATATTTCGACTATAGAAAGGCAAAAATCTCAATTAGAAATCGCAGCAAAATACTCAGAAAGTTTAGAAGAAAAGGTTCAGACTCGAACTAAAATGCTGAGTGAGTCCTTAAATAAAGTAAATGCAATAATGGACAAAATAAAAATGTCTATTTTTACGGTCGATGAAGATGGAAAAATTAAACCTCCTATATCCAAATTTTCTAAAAATATTTTTCAAAAAGAGATACTTGATTTGACATTAAAAGATATTTTTAAAATTAAAGATGGCTCTCAGACTCATCTTGATTTAACATCAATTTTTAATTTAATTTTTGGAAGTGATGAGATTCAATTCCTGTCTCTTGAAGATAGACTTCCTGAAAAAATTAGCATTCCCGACGAAACTGCAAGCAAAAATAAAGATTTAAAAGTTTCTTATGCACCAATACTAGATAAAGATGATGAAATAGAAAGTATTCTTTGTATTGTCGAGGATATTTCTGACTTCGAAACAAACTTTCGACAGGCAAGAAAAGACCAATTCTACTTCAAAATAATTAATGAAATTTTAAAAAAGGAAAATAAAAAAGATATATCAACGAAAATAGAGGACTGCATCAATGGAGCGTTGAAGACATTGGACCTATTTGTCTCCCCAACATCAGACACTTTTCACCAAAGCTTTTTTATCGAAAAACTTATCTCAACATTTAACCAAATAAATAACGCTTTGGGCGAGCTAAAAATTCTTAAAGATACTTTAAAAGAAAAGCAATTAGAAATAAAAACATGGGAAGATATAGTTGGTGATTTTGATTTTCAACTTCTCTCAGTGGAAAAGGTTAGTGAAATAATAGAAATACTTATTTCTTACGCACATGTTTCTAATATCTTCTTCCCAGTTAATTTCCAATTTAATTTTTCATTTTCTAGCATTATTTTAGAAAAGATTGAAAACATAAACAACATTTTCAAAAACCTTTTCGTTTATGTTCCAGGTCTGGAACAATTAGATAAAGTAAAGCTCAAGCACGTAGCAAAAGTCGCAAGAATGTACCCTGAGTTTGATAGAACAATGAACCTCATCCATCAAAGATCTAAACTGATTTCCTTTCTTTTAAAGGTAATGATGGAAGAAGAACTTTCTATCCAATTTGATAACCTCGCTAATTTAATAAAAGAAATTCCTTCCCAAAATAAAATCACGGAGTCAAACCTCAAGCATAACCTCATTGCTCCTTACAAAAAAATTATGCTTCAACAAGAAAGTTTAATTGAAAAGCTGTCGATTCGCCAAAAATAAATATCGTTTTATTGCCGTCTTTTATCACAGAATAGAATTATTTTTTTTAAAAGGAACAGGTTAAAAAGCCAAATAAACCTTCTAAAAATTAAATAATTCTATTTAATAAAGCTCGATACAAAAAACTCCTTCATTTTTTTTCTACACTTTAAAACTAAGTTCTTCTATTAACTTTCTTAAAATTAAGAATCAAATCGTATCCCATATTATTAAAACTCTAACTCGTTTTAAGTTATATTAAAATTTAAATAAATTTTTTTTATATTAAGGTATTTTTAATTATGTTTTTTTTAAAAAAATAATTTTATTTGTTTATATAAAAATAAACCTTTTATTTTCGTTCTTTTCCCAAAAATGGTTTACAATCACCAAGGGAAGACTGATTTATTAGATTTACCAATTAAATTAAATTAAATAAGTGGTTCTCATGTTAAATTATACATTTTTAAAATATTTTTTAATTTTTTTATTTTTTCATAACACTAATATTTTTTGTAAAGAAATAGAAACAAAAAGAAAAGAGGCTACTCTTCAGATCGACTCCTTAGATAAACCTATTGAACTATCTGGCAAATGGCTCTTTACAAGAAATGACAAAAAAAATAATTCAAAGAATGAAACTGATTTAAAATCCTGGAAGATAGCCGCACTTCCTGCCTCTTGGGGTAAAATTTATGGAGATAAAAAGTTATACACCGTTGCTTGGCACAAGAGACTATTGTCTTTTAATGAAAGTCTTATTGGGCAAAAAGTAACTCTTTATGCTGTAACCTTTTGGCCGGAATTTGAACTTTACCTAGATGGCAACCTTATCCTCTCTCAAGGTGTACTCAAATCAAAAAAAGAGTATATTACAACTGGTGGCATGGTTACTTCTTTTAAGATAACGAAAAAAGTTCATACATTGACGGTCAGATTTAAAACCTTTCTTATGAAAGGCTTTCACGCTAAGCCCTTTCAGTTAAGGGCCTATCAGGAGAATGACCTTTTTATAAACTTTTGGGATTTTATTTTAACTGATTCCCTTGTCCTTGGTGGCTCTGCTGCTTTTATGGCCGGTCTTTTATTTTTGTTTGTTTATCTTAAAACCAAAGAAAATTTTTATAGAGTTCCCTCTTTTATGGGAATTGTATGTGGTTTATCCCTTATTGGGTGGGCCGGTCTTTTTAATAGGTTCATAGGTACAAATGCCTCTGCCTCACTCTTTTATGCGACTCTTTTACCTTCGGCCATTTATTCGGCCCTTTTTGTAAGACACTATATAAAGATTAAATGGTATTGGTTCACACCTTCCGTTGTTTGCGGTGTGTGCTCTGTGATCTTCCTTTTCTTTATTAACCCAGAGAGCCACCATGCCCTATTTTTAACGCTCAGGAAAATTGGGTTTGCTATGGCCATTCCTAATGAAATTATATTGATCACTTTAATGGTAAAAAACCGAAGACCATTTGGAACTGATTTCACTCCTCTTCTCTTGGGCCAAATATCTCTTGGTATTTTCTCAGGCTACTCTGTTTTTAGTGCACTAGGAATTATAAATGGATACAATGTTGTTCAATTTGGTTTTATGAGTTTAATTTTCGTTGTACTTTATTTGAGTGCAAAGAACTTTGCAAAAACATATCTTGATAACCAGAAAAACCTCAAGGAAGTTACCGAACTAAAAGACAACTTAGAAATAAAGGTTGAAGAAAGAACGGTCGAATTAGCTGAAGAAAAGAACTCTGTGAGTAATCTTCTTCATAATATGAGTCAGGCAGTTTTTTCTGTTGATTTGTATGGTGTTATTCAAAATAAAGCGATCAGTGAATATTCGAATATCCTTTTTAACCAAAGTATTGCTGGTAAAACGGTCTATGAAACTTTATATGCCAATATTGATCCAAAATCGGAGGATTATGGTAATTTAAAATCAGCGCTAGAAACTTCAATTGGTGGAAATGACCTTCAATGGGATTTAAATGAAAGTTATTTTATTCATAAAACGACAATTAATGTAAAAGGAGAAGAAAGAATTATTTCCGTCCTTCCCAACCCAATCTGGGGTCTTGATGAGGATATAAAAGAGATAATGTTTTCCTGCGAGGATATTACTGAAAAAGTTGCCCTCGAAGAAAAAGTAGCAAAAACCCAAGCCGAATCAAACAAAAGATCCAGAGCCCTCCATGAATTAGCACCTCATGATGGAAAAGGGATTGCTGCCCATTCTAAAGAGTTAAAAATGTTTCTCAGCAACTCAGACTTATTGCTTAATGAGTCCAATGAAATAATTGAAAAATCGAATGCCCAAAAATTAGATCAAAAAAAGTTCGATACCGTTTTCAGGCACCTTCATACTCTAAAAGGTAATGCGAGAGGATTTGGAGCGACTTTATTAAGTGAACAAATTCATAAATCTGAAAGCGATCTTGAAGAGATTAAAAATAAATTTGATAGCTTTAACGAAGAAAAAAGACTTTTAGTTTGTAAAGAACTAAGTCAAATTAGGGAGCTACTTGATTACTTTATAAAAGTGGCCGAAGAGGTATTTTCAATCAGTATTGATGGAACGGCCGGAGAAGTCGTCTACTATGAAGTCCACAAGGATAACTTAGCTTCAATGGAAAGAGCTTTAAATAAAGTTATGAGCGAATCTCCATCTAATGATTTAAGCGACCTTTTCCTTAACTTTACTAACTTATTAAAAACTCCTCTCAAAGACTTCCTTTCTGGGTTTAAAAAGATTGTAGATGAAACAGCTGAGGAGTCAGGTAAAAATGTTTCCTTTCAAGTCGAAGGGGACGATATTTATATAGGACAAGATGAGCAAAACCTCCTAAATGATAGCCTAATACACTTGGTAAGAAATTCAGTTGATCACGGTATTGAAGGAAGCGAAATAAGGGTTAAAGAAAATAAAAATGAAGTTGGTAATATTGTTATAAGCGTTAAAAAAAATAAAAATGGTTATGGAATTAATATAAAAGATGATGGCGCTGGCATTGATTCAGAACTTGTTACAAAAAAGGCCATAGAAAATGGAATCGTTTCTAATGATGAAGCTCAAAATATGACTGAGGCAGATAAACTCAAATTAATTTTTAAAGCAGGCTTATCAACCAAAGATCAAGTGAGTGAGCTTTCAGGAAGAGGTGTTGGCATGGACGTTGTAAGTACGAATATCAAAAAGCTTGGCGGAGAAATAGATATTAAAACTGAGAAAGGGGTCGGGACCCATTTTTCCATTTCTATTAAGTTATAATAAGAACTATGTTTTATTTAAGGCCAATTTCTGTTAAATAAGCCCCCTTTTGTTTATATTACTTTTCTTTCATTTCCCTATCATGTTCCTTCCGCCGCCTTAAATAAAATTTAATAGGCTTTACAGAAATTTAATAATATAAAAAGATTGCGAAAAAAACTTTAAAGCATGCCCTAAAACATCTTTCGTTTATCTAAGACAAAAAAAACAAATTAAGGTAAATTAAAAGTGCTATTTTTCCCTCCAAAAACCTAAAGTTTAAATAATAAAACTCCGACCATTGAGACAAAGCTTTAAATTATTTTTGTTGGTATTTTATAATGCTTAAAAATATAATTTTTATATTTTTTTTCTTTAATTGTTCCTACATTTTTGGAAAAGAACTTCTTATTGTTTACCCTTCAGGTGCTAAATCACCTTTACTAAGTTATTCAAAAAAAGTCCTCATTGAATTGTATAAAAGGATTGGTATTTCGCTAAAACTAAAAGGCTACCATGCAAGTCGCTCCTTAGTAATGGCAAACTTAGGTAAAGCCGATGGAGAACTTTTAAGAATAAAAGGCATCAATAAAATATTTAAAAATTTAATAAGAATTGAATCACATTTATTAACATTAACTATAAAAGCGATTACACTCAAAAAGGACTTAAAAACCATAGGGTTGCCTGAACTCCATAAGCACACTATTTCTTTTCATCGAGGTTATGTAATATTTCACAAAATATTTAAAAATCACAAGGCGAGTCAACCCGTAACAGATTCAACTCAAATTTACAGAATGGTCAATAATAATAGGGTCCGTTTCGGCCTTATAGTAGAAGAGTTATCTGGACGAACGTTAAAAAAAGGAATCTACCATAAAATTAAAAAAATCGATGTCAAAATTCCTCCAGTAGACCTCTACCACTATATAAATAAGAAACACATTAGTCTAGTGCCAAAATTACTTAAAGCGATCAAAGAAATGAAACAAGAAAGATTTTTTCAAAAAATTCAAAAGGCAATACCTTAATAAAGACAATAACTAATATTAAAAAGAATATCCTAACACCTTACCAACTGTAAAAATGCGTATTTCTTAACCTTTTATCCATAGTTTTTTAAAAAATAATTAGTCTTACCCAAAGCCTTTTTATTTTTCTTGAATTAAGAATAATTCTAATAATGATGTTTGCCTTAAATAAAATTTTTGTTCATTGAAAATTATAAAAAAGGACGTTTGTTTTTCCTAATTATATTTGTTATTTTTTTGTCTTAGTTTTTTAAAAGGACAAAACATGAATTTTTATCAAGACGAACAAGATTGGAGATGGCTTTTTAAATATGCGATTGATTGGGATCAAATTTTACCACTATATTTTAAATCATTTCCAACTGAAGAAGGTTTTGAAAACAAAGAAGATGTTTTAGCATTCTTAGAAGAAGTTTTAAGCCAGACGGGTTCTTGGGCAGGAAAAACTTTGGCAAAAAGAGCTGCATCTTTAGATAAAAAAGGTGCCGGAAAGGTTGAAGGAGGGAAGACAATCCCAGGTGAAGAACTTTCTGCCTCTTATAAAGAAGCTGTTGAACTTGGTGTTCATGGTGTTAGTTTGCCGAAAGAGTATGGAGGTCTTGACCTTCCAAAGTCGGTTGATTTATTTCAATTTCAGCAAATCGGAAGGGCCTGTGGTTCAACGTTTAACCAGTTAGGTTTTTTCTCTTCTATAGGTGAAGTAATTCATAGGTTTGGAAATCCTTGGATGAAAAAAACATTTATCCCCAAATTAATTCAAGGGTCTATTAGTGGTGCCATGGCCTTGACCGAGCCAGATTGTGGATCAGATCTTGGTTCAATAAAAACCACCGCTATGATCCAGGATAATGATACATATTTATTAAATGGAACAAAATGCTTTATTTCAAATGGAGGGGGTGGAATTCAACTTGTTTTGGCAAGGGTTAAAGGTGACCCAGAAGGTCTTCCTGGAATATCTTTATTTTTAGTAGAGCAAGAAATTTCAGGTAAAACTGAACTCAATTATGTCATCACAAAAAATGAAGAAAAAATGGGGTTACAAGGAGCTTTTACAACAGAAGTACTCTATGAAAATACTGTAGGGCACCTTGTTGGCAAGCAAAAAGCGGGCTTCTCTTATATGCTAAACCTAATGAATTTAGCTAGACTAGGAGTCGGAGGACAAGCTTTAGGAGGAATCGAATGCGCTTTATTCTATGCTAGAAATTATGCTGACGAAAGAAAACAATTTGGTAAACCCTTATCAGAACTTCCGTTGATGAAAAGGAACTTGGAAGATTTAGAAACAGAAAGAGATGCCATGAGAGCTTTATTGGCGGATACAGTCGGCCACTTCGATATATATCGTTTTCTTGATAGAAAAAAAGGAGAAGCACAAGAAAGTTTATCCCTTGAAGAAGAAAAACAATTAAAAGAAGCTAAATTATGGGTAAGAAAAAGGACCCCTTTAATAAAATATTATACTTGTGAAGCTTACACGACCATATCCCAAAAGGCTCTTCAAGTGCTAGGAGGTTATGGGTTCATGACTGAATACCCCTTAGAAAGGCTTCATAGAGATAGCTTTGCCCCTCTATTGTACGAAGGAACATCTCAAATTCAGGCACTGATGGCCCTAAAAGACTTACTAAAGTACCTAATGGTAGATCCAAAAAGATTTTTAAAAAACGTCCTTTGTAATCATCCCAATTTTACTATAAATAAAAAAGTCAGAGATTGGGAAATGGATTATAAATCGATTCATTTCCGTTTTAAAAAGAAATTAATTAAACTTTTGATAAATAATTTGAAACCACCGATAAATGGAAGCATCTTTAAGCCTAAAAAGTGGGTTACCGAAGAAAAGGTAAATCTATTGATAATTCATGCGGAGACTTTCTGCCAAGCAAGTGCCTATATTGAAACACTAAGAGTGCTTGTAAAACATTCTTATAAAGATCCGATAAGAAAAACTTTATACTTCAATTACGCAAGACTTGTTAAGCCTAGGCTAGAGTTAATTTATAAAGATTGGGAATTATTACGATAAATTCAAATATTTTTTGTCGAGGTTCGTCTCAATAAAAAAAATCTGATGCATCGACACAAAACTTTAAAAGCTCGAGCGACCTTAAAGAAATTTCTTTTATAAACTAAACTTTAATTGATCTTTTTTTTAAGGGAATGGAATAATATTTTTACCTTTTTTAAAAAAATAAATTATTATTTTTAAATCTATCTATATAATTTGAATTATATAGGAAAAAATATGAAAATTATCATATTTACTTTTTATTTAATCTCCTTTTCAATTTGTGTTAAGGCAACCAACAATCCAGTAATTCTAGAAGATGGAAAAGAGTTCTATGAAATAGGTCTCAATCTAGATATTTTAGAAGACCCTGGAGGTAAATTAAAAATAGAAGATGTGGTTGCTCCAAAGTGGTCAAAAAAATTTAAAAAAAGCTTTAAAAAAAATCAAAACTTTGGAACAACAAAATCATCTTTTTGGATAAGACTAAAAGTTATCAATAAGTCAAAAGATCATCAGAGTTGGCTTTTAACACAGAACTATGTGTCACAAGATGAAGTTACTATTTTTATAAAAAAAGGAGATAAGTGGAAATCAGTCACAACTGGCGATATATTTCCTTTTTCTTCGAGGGATATCGATTCAAGGCCCTTTTCTTTTAAACTTGAAATTCCAGATGAGTCCATTTATTTTTTAAAGTACAAAGGTTCGGTAATTCAAGTAAAGCTCACAATGTCCACACCTACTAACTTTTTTGTTAAAGAAACAAAGTCCATTTATGGATGGGGTATTTTTTTTGGATTAATCTTTGCAATGTTTATATATAATATTTTCATTTTTCTATCGACAAAAAGCCTAAGCTATTTGTATTACTCAGGCTATGTCCTATTTTTTGGTTTATTCTTTTCTGGCTGGTTTGGCTTTAATCAATGGATCGTTTTCAAAAATTTTTCTTGGTTTGACAACAACACATCTCTTTCTCTTTTTGCTGGACTTGCTGAGTTTTTTCTTTGTCTTTTTTCAATATCATTTTTAGAGCTTCGTAAAAATAACAAAGTATTTTATAAGATCATGCTTTTTTTCTCTATAGTTAGTTTATTTATTGCTATTTCATCATTCATTCTCCCCTACTCGTTTAACGTTAAGGCCTTCACCGTAAATATTTTCCTTATGTTTCCAGTATTGATGATTATAGCTATTCGTAAAGTTTTAATGAATTATCGTCCTGCAAAGTACTATTTATTTGCTTTTTCTTTTATGCTTGCTGGTACCGCACTCAATGTATTAAATGTGCTAGGATTCATTCCAAGTAATTTTTTTACTTTGTATGCTGGAACGATTGGAAATGCTATAGAGTTGATGCTTCTTTCGATGGGTCTAGCAGATCGTTTCAATCTAATAAAGGAAGAAAGTTTAAAGCTTCAAGAGAATTATGCAAAGGAGCTAGAAAATGAAGTTGCTATTAAGACTAAAGACTTAAAAGAAGAAAGGGATAATGTATCAAACCTTTTAAACAATATGAATGAATCTATTTTTACGATTGATATAAATTGTATTATTCAAGAGAAGGCCATATCTGAATATTCAAAAGAAGTCTTTGAAGCTGATATTGCAGGTAAAACAATATTCGATGTCCTGTACCCTAATATAAAAAGTGACGATGAGACCCACAGTAAAATATGGTTCGGTGTAGATACTTGTATAGGAGCAGATTCACTACAGTGGGAAATAAACAAGGATCTTATCCCAAAAGGTTCTTCAATAAAGACATCTAAAGGGGTAAGAATTTTAGAAATAAGGCCTGACGCGATTTTTTCAGATGATAAAAGCATTTGTAAGGAAATTATGTTTTGTATTCAAGATGTGACTGAGCGAGAAAGTCTAAAAAAAGAAGTGGCGGAAAGAGAAAAAATTGAGTCTAAAAGAAATAAAATTTTAATGGAAATTGCTCCTGCCAAGCAGGTTAATTTGGAAGAACATAAACTAGATCTATATAATTTCTTCCTGAGCACTGAAGATCTAATTTCCGAAATTTACAAAATTTCCTCTGTTAAAAATAAAAAAATAACAAAAAAAGAAGCTAAAACCCTATGGAGAAATCTACATACGATTAAAGGTAATGCTAGAACTTTTAGACTTCATGCTATTTCTTCTCTTGTTCATAAAAAGGAATCATTTTTAAGTAGTATTAAATTTAAAGAAGGTGAAATGATCAAATCAGACTTTGATGAAATAACAAAGTCTGTTTCGGAAATTAAAGAACTTATTAATGAATACAGTGAGATTGCCAAAGATATGTTTGATATAGACTTAAGTAAAGATTTAATTACTGACAATATATCAGGCGCTAAAATTGATGACTTTAAAATAATTCTTGAAAGTAAATTGCCCGAATCTCAAATAAAAAACTCAATATTAGAACATCTAGATAATCTATATAAAAATACAATAAAGGATCGATTTAAATCTTTGTCTAATATGCTTGAAACAGTCGCTGAAGAAATAGGAAAGGATATATTTTATGAAGTTAACGGAGATTCCTTTTTTTTAGAGGAAAAGGAAGCAAATATTTTAATGGATGCTGTTATTCATATTTTAAGGAATAGCTTGGATCATGGACTTGAGAAAAAAGAAGAGAGACTAAACTCAGGAAAAGAAGTCGTTGGTAAAATAAATGTTTCTTTAAATAAAAATAATGAGAATATTATTATAAAAGTTGAGGATGATGGAAAAGGGATTGATTCTAACATGATAGCTAGAAAGGCCATAGAAAATGGGTTCATAACGGAAGAAGGTTATAACTCATTATCTCCAAAAGAAAGGTTAATGATTATATTTAAAGAAGGCTTTACTACAGCGGAAAACGTTTCAGATCTAAGTGGCAGAGGCGTTGGTATGGACGTTGTAAAAACAAATATAGAAAAATTAGGTGGTGTAATTGATTTAGATAGTGTTGTCGGAAAAGGTACAACTTTTTTTATTAAACTTTAATAAATTAAATAGTTAATTGGTTAAAAACTAAAATTATTACTTAATAGAAGCTTGACTTAATTAAAGGAAGATGGAGGGTCTTGAATCGTAGTTTACGGAATGAAGATTTTATTTTTCAGCAAGGTGCTATAATAAAAGGATATTCCTTTAAGGGTCACCCTTTGTGCCAACCATGTACCAATGGACTTACTTTTTATAATTAATGATAATTATTTCCTTTTTTAGGGTTCTGGACTAAGACTGAAAGATTCTTTTTAATTTATGAGTTTGACAGATGAGTATCTCTTTTTCCAGAGTTGTCAAAAAATCATCTTTTTCAAATGCTTTTTTTAAAAAGGTGGCCGTCTAATATTAGTCGTTTTTATGAGATCGTTTTTTTATCCAGTAAGTTTAATAACAAAAGAAAAAAAATAATTGTATTAAGGACAAAGACTTATTAGAAAAAAGGTTCCTTTTATTACAACATTTAAACCGATGATCAAAACCAGAGATCCTTAAAAAAAGATTGGAAAGGGTATTCTCCATTCAGTTCATTAATTTCAAACCTTGATTATGATATTGGGATTGAAATGGTAAATGTTGTTCCATGACCAAGCTTTGAAGCAATAGCTAAATTTCCATCAAGTTTTTCTATATTTACCTTTACAACATCTAACCCCACACCGCGACCTGAATACTCAGTTGCGACTTCTTTTGTGGAAAACCCTGCTCTCATAATCAGTTCCAATATTTTTTGTTGGGTAAGTTTTTCAGCTTCGTTTTGGGAAACAAGACCTTTTTGAATTGCTTTACTTAAAACTTTTTCTGGATCTATTCCTTTTCCATTGTCTGAAAGGATAATATCGATATAGGAGTCCCGCCCTGTTACTTCGATTAATATAACACCTTCTTTTTCTATACCATGATCAACAGAGTTTTGAATGAGATGCAATAGAGAATCTTTAATCATAGTTGATTTTTCTAAGCTTAGGTACACACTGGTTCCCAAAATTTTTAAACTAACTTCCTTTTTCAAGGAAAATGACATTTTTTTTACCGTTCTATGCAAGACATTTAATATTTCGAGAAGATCTTCACTCCCTAGTTTTGTTAATTCTAAAAGTGCGCCTGAAGAGTCTCTTTTATTTAAAAATGTTTTTATATTATTGATGGTTGAAAAAAATTTTCCCTTTTCAATTTCAACAAAGTCACTATCAAAAAGAACCGTTTCATCAACGTCCTTTCCAAAAATATCCTTAATAAGATCAATGTATATATTAACTTGATTTTTAAACTCTTTTTCTATACTAGACAGGTTTTTATTTTTTATAAGATTCGTTTCAATTAAGTGAAGTTCTTCCGATAAACAACTTAAGAAGTATATTCGAGCGTTACCTTTTAATGTATGAATCGCTCTGAAAAGTTGATCAAAGTCATGATTTTCTACAGCTTCTTTGGCATTTTTTAAGATTATTAGTGTATCTCTGATAAATACCTTTGCTTCTTTTTTCGTGTTTTTAACAATTTCTTGAAGCCTTTTTATTTTAAATGCTGACCTTTCTTCTTCCTCTTTAACCCTTTTTTCAAGGTCATTTATTTTAGTAACATCTTCAACAACCAACATGAATTTCGTTACAACCCCCTCATTCATTATAGGTCCATAAGCGACTTTTAAAACCCTATTTCCAAATTCCACCTTGCTTGGCAACTCCTCTTTCATCGCATACCATTGAATATCGTCACTTTCAAAAACTATCGCAAATACCATTAGAACTTTACTATAAGTAGAGCTATTCCTGTCAACATCTTTAAAAAGAGTGTCATAAATAGATTTATTTTCAATATTTTCATTGAAAATATTTTTTGAAAAAAGAGAAACAGGAGGAGAAATAACACCATCACCATCTATACAAAAAACAGCTTGTTTCATATTGTTAAGTAATTCCGAGGTTTCTTTTTCAGAATTTATGGCCTTTTCTTTTTCTTCCTTTAAAACTTTTGTTTTAATATCAACTTCTTCTTGAAGATGATTAGAAAGCCTTTCGGCAGTACTGAAAGCTGCTGCAAATTTAAGAGAAAGAATATAACTTTGTGTAAAAATAAAAAAAATAAATGTAAATATTATTATTTCTCCAGGCGGGACAAGATCGAAAGTCGTCATAATATCGTAGATCAAACCAAAAAAGGTTAATCCAATAGAAATAACGAATAACTTGGAATATCGGACACGCTTAAGGACCATAATAATAGATTGAAAAATTAATAAAAGGAAAATAAAAACCGCAGACCCTTGGTTAACACTTTTTAAAAGGTTTTGGGTAAATAGGTTAGTTGGCAAGAAGATAAAAGGAATTAAAAGAATACTCCAAATCCAGTAGATTGGCCGTTGAATTCTAATTAAGAATTTATTTTCAAACAAATAGGCCACAAAAGAGAGTCCTACAACTGGAATAACAATTGTTAAAAGATAATTGAGAATGGTCATGAGCTTAAAAATTTTAAGGTCTAACTTATTATAAAACCAAACAAAGTGATAACCTATAACTCCAATCCTCACTAATAAAAGAATGCAAAGAAGACCAAAAAATAACGTGTCCAGATTTTCTTTCCTTTGAGAATAAAGCCCCAAATGATAGATCCCCATAATTAGCAAGATACCCATCATAAGATAGTCCAAATAGTTTTTATAAAAGAGCGTCCTTTTTAACTTTTTATAATTTCCAATTCTTAATTCAGCAAGGTTTCCACTTCTGTAATTAAAGTTAGAAATATGAATCATCAAATAAAAGGAACCGGACCGATGAATTGGGGCCACATGAAAAGAAAATTTTGGAATCTCTTCTTTGGCAGTTTTTCCGAGTCTACCGACTCCATAAATAAAGGAAAATTGATCCGGGTAAACTGCAAAAATTTTGGTGGCGGAAAAGTTTTCATTTATTCGAAGGCCCATACCTTTTTTGAGACCTCTTATTTTTAAAACAAAAGTTCCATACCCCAACCTAGAGTTTTCTTTTCCCCAAGGTCCAGGAACCTTAACCATTTTTCCTGTGTGTTTACCATTTATAAAATTAGGGCCTAAAAACTTTTTCCAATAAAACTTCCATTCCCCATTAAGGTTTATAGTCTCACCTTTCCAGTAAGTTAGGTCTATGACACCATTTTTAACTTTAGGGCTTTCATACCCATAAAGTTTAAAAGCAATAAGAAAAAATAAAAAAAACCTAACAAAAGACATACCTTTTTTATCGGTTGCGATAATACTTCTATTGATTTTTTTAAATGAACAAATTAAGAAAAAGGTTATACAAAACAAGAAAGACCTAATCTTTAACTGATAAATTTATCCAAAAGATTTTAATTTAGGTATGGAAATAAAAAAATTGAAAAAATTAGTTATATTTCTAAATAGATATAATTTTTTTTAATTGTATTTATTCTGGACGATAAAAGGTTGAATAAAAGAAAAATATTTATCCCGCAAAGGTTATGATAAAAAAATAACCTTTTTTCTCCACCCTAGGCCGCTCATTTTGCCTACTACATGCCAAGGTAAAGAATTTTTTTGAAATTAAGGTAAGCTTCTTTCCATTATCCTCGATTTCTTCCAAGAGATTTCCCTCTTGCATAACCTCTTTCAAAGTCGTCTTTAAACTCTTCTGTACATATATTAGGGTTGTCCTTTCCTGTAATGCCCCAATGGAACCCCCTATGCGTCGTGCAAAAACCCTTCATACCTTCAAACCAACCTTTTTGGAAGGTCAATTCTTTTATATCAACCCCATATTTTTTACATGACTTCCTTAAACTTTTGAATATGGAAAATTTCGTTCCCTTATAGGCCATTTTTTTACCTATCTCAAAAAGCTTATTTTTGGAGCACTCACGTTTTGAAAGAGTATGGGCACATCCAGTTGCGAAACAAAAGGTTATACATAATATTATTAATTTCATTGGGAGCTCCTTTATATAAAAATATCACAACCATTATGTAAGGTTTTTTTTTAATTTGTAAAGGTTATGCTGCACTAAAACAGTAAATAACATTAT
>JAOMEV010000051.1 GCA_028346125.1 Bacteriovoracales bacterium
GTGGAAGAGTTGGTTGGGCTAGGTGAAATACCTCCCGAAGACGTTCACCTAGCGGGAATTTTTGTACAAAGAATCTTCCAAGGTAAAAACTATAAAAATGATATTGAATTTTTAAAGGTTAAGGAGAATTAATTTATGACTTGGTCAAAAGAGCAAATGGCCGATAAGGTCATCTCACTTTTTGAAAACCATTCAACTATAAACTTAGGCATTGGGTTGCCAACCCTTATAGCGGAAAGAATTCCAAAGGGTCTTGATGTAATGATACACTCTGAAAATGGTGTTCTTGGTGTAAAGGGACGACCCCAAAAAGACCATGTTTCTCCTACTCTTATCAACGCAGGGAAGGAAACAATCGACATTGGAAAAGGTGCAAGCTTTTTTGATAGTGCCTTAAGTTTTGGAATGATAAGAGGTGGCCATCTAGATTATTGTGTCCTAGGTGGAATGGAAGTTGATATAGAGGGCAATCTTGCAAACTGGATGATACCAGGAAAAAAAGTTACAGGAATGGGTGGTGCCATGGACCTTGTTCATGGAGCGAAAACAATCATAGTAATGATGACCCACTTTAATAAGGCCGGACGTCCAAAACTTTTGGAAAAATGCCAGCTTCCCCTTACAGGGCTTCAAGTTGTCGACCTCGTCGTTACAGACAAAGGTATCTTTTCTATTGAAAAGAAGGGCTTTAAGGTTAAAGAATTGGCCGATGGAATAAAGAGTAATGAGTTAGGTTTAGGGGACTCGCTTATAAAAGAGTAAAAAAAAGGGGCCTCCTGCAAAGGCCCCTCTCTTTTTGGCTTCCTGCCTAAATTGTAAGCAACGTCCTATCACCTACACTAATAGGTTAACTCATATTTAGCGTAGGCAAAGAAAAAAAATTAAAAGGTAGCATTTTCCTAGCAATTTTTAAATTGAGTGGTTTAATTGGAGAAACAAAAAAGAGGCATTCTGACTTGTTTATCTCTAAGCGTTTAAGTTATAATATATTGAAATTAAAGACTAAAAGAAAAGATGAAAATGAAATTAAAATTCTTTCCTTGGTTAATATATTTTTTTTTTTTATTTTCTTCGTGCACCCAGATAATTCGACCTTCTCCTAGTACTTCGATCTCTTTTTTGTCGAAAAATAAAAATACTCCTACTTATTGTGATTCAAAAATTAAAAAAGAACTTAACCTTTTTTCTCATCCCCTTTCCTCCGCAAAGTCTTTCAATCAACTTTTAAGCTCAAAAGCTCTAAAAACCAAAAGGCTTTTATTTATAGAAAAGGTCTCTCTTTGGCTTCTTTTCCAAATGAATACTCGCCCAGATCTTTCTTCACCAACTTCGCGCCTTCAGGTTTATATAAAAACAAATAACTCCCAACCCCATTATTGGGATTTTCACGCCCCCTTTAAAACAAAGCCTAACTTTAACTACTTTCCCTATCTAGAAGGCCTTGAGACCCTACTTAAAACCTATCAATCAAGAAGAACGCTGAAACAACTAGCAAAGATCTTGGATCGTAATTTCCCTGCAAAACTCAAAATTAATAAAGAACTCGCTATTAATATTTCTCAAAAGAAAAATGCTCTCAAAACCTCACCTCTTTTTAAAAAAGCATTCTTTAAAGGTAGTGAGCCAATGAAAGAAAATGAAAGCCTGCCAAAAATTAACTTTTCAAAGTTGGTGAAGAACTACTCACGCTGGAAAAAGAGAAATAAAAAAAGGTCTCTCAAATCTAGACACCTTTTTTCCTTAAAAATTTTTAATACCTCAAGGGAACAAAGTATCAACTGTAATATTGACCTTTCTCTTTATAAACATTCAATTTACCTCATCGGTCAAGGGAAGACTTCAGTTAACCTTTTTGGACTAGAAAATACAAAAGGTGAAGTCTTTATAGGAGTAAGCTCTCAGTCCCTTAAAGGGCCCTTAAAACCCCTTTTCAACACCTTTCTTATCAAAGCATCTCCTCCACAAAAAACCCCCGCTCTCTGCCTCATAGAGAACTTTAGAAAAAATTCAAAACTGGCACTCCTCTCCTATAAAGGTAGAGACCCAGGGCAATATCTTTATAATATTATGAAAAAAGGTGTCTACAACTCAAGCTCTTTAATGGATTTAGACATATTTCTAAGTGCCCCCCGAAAGCTCGTACTTGTAAACCCTTTGCGGGTACTAGTTGAGCCCGCAGAAAAAATATCAGAAGAATATCAAAAATATAGAAATCAAAACATCCCTATTTACCCCGTAAAAAACTTAGGAAATATTATGGGTCACGCTCATTTTCCACAGAGAGGTCAAGAAGGTTTTGTTTTAGATAAAAGGTCCCCAGAGAGGTTATCATGCCTGAAAAAAAGCAAAAGCTCCCAACCTTAGAAATACACGGCTCAGCATCAAAAAAGTTGCTACGAAAAGTAACTCTTACTGAGATATCCAAAAAAGAAAACCTGATGCGGTTCATAAAAAGCCAAGGGTTGCCCTTGGCCTCTTCTTGCGATGGTGAGGGAATTTGCCACCTTTGTATAGTTAACGAAACTATGGTCACTTGCCAAATGAAAGTCGAGGAGTTACCTGCAAAGGGTCAAATAAGAAAGGTGACTATTGGGTACCTTTAAGATAAGTTTTTGTCTTGTCGTCTTTTACTCAAATTCTTATCATTGTAGAAAAAAGGAAAAAAAATGAGGTATCTCTCCTTCGATTTAGAGGCCACTGGCCTAGATCGAAATGATTATATAATTGAATTTGGAATGATTCCTTTTGATACAGAAACAAGAACACTTGAAGAGACTTTGGCCCGTAATTTTTATGTTAAGTGCCCATCATTTGAAACCTTAAAACCTCAACTAGCCCAATGGGTTATAGAACATAATGAAGGTCTTATTAAAAAGGCCCATCTTGATGGTATAGATCACCCGACCTTCCAAAAAAAGATTGAGGAATACCTAAAAAGCCCTGATGTTCAAGATTACTTTCAGCCGGCTCCATCAAAAAAAATTACCCTCTTTGGTAAAAGCGTAAATTCGATAGACATTCCTTTTTTAAATAGGGACCTTGGTTGGGGTTTTATGAAGGAGAATTTCGACCACCGAGTTCTTGATTTAACGTCAACGGCCCTTACTCTCATTGATTTAAACCTGCTCCCTGATGAGTGTGCTTCAGGGTCAGATCTCATGAAATACTTAGGCCTTGGAGAAGTTGAACATACGGCTTTGGCCGACGCCAAAAATACGGCCATTATGTATTTAAAACTTATTGAAATATTTTTTAATAATCACCGAGAATAAGAAACAAACTTAATTGGATTCAGTGGAACGCCATACCTTCTAACTTCAAAATGGAGGTGAGGACCAGTAGACTTTCCTGTACTTCCGACCCGCGCGATCACATGGCCTTTTTTTACCACCTGACCTTTTGTTACAAAATTTTCTTTGTTATGGCCATAAACGCTAAACAGTCCCCCTTTATGTGCAAGAATAATTAAATTTCCGTAACCACCGATCTCATTACCGTTGTAAACGACTACCCCATCGTTAGAGGCCAAAATATGAGAGCCTGACTGAGCGGCAATATCAAGACCCTCATGAGGACGTCCCCAACGCTTGCCAAAAGGTGAGCTTATTTTAGAAGAAGAAGGTACAGGCCAGATAAATTCTTTGTATCCTATAATCGATCCAAAGGTACCACCGCTTAAAATTTCAGGAATAATACCTTTTTTGGCCGGTATAAAGACCCAAGTTCCCGGGAGAAAGGCCTTACCTTTATTTTCAATTTCAAGATCATAAATTGAAACATTAAACTCTTTAGACACTTTTTTAATAGAGTCACCCTCTACCAACTTGATAAAACGACCACTTTTAAACTGTGCGCAAGAGACAAGAGACAAAAAAGCAAGTACTTTAACTATTCTTATCATCATATTCTCCATCCATGGAAAAATTCAGCTAGTTTTATTTTATCTTATTTCAGTTTAACTCCAAGAGCTTTTCTGATAGCTCCGCCCATTTATTTTGATCAAGACGCCCTTTCTCTAGAAGGTCAATAGGAGTCACAGAGACTTTTCCTCGAGAAACAGCATAACAGTCCGTGTCATCATTCCCTTCAAAGCCCTCATAAATGCCACCTATCCAAAAATAGGGCCTCCCCCTGAAGTCCTCCCTTTTTTGAATTTCCTCAGAATATTTTTGGAACCCCAAGCGAGTCAACTCTACTCCCTTAATTTTTTCAAGAGGAAGGTTCGGTACATTTATATTTAAAAGGCCCATAGGCTTTAAAAAGGTATGAAGTTTATCATCAATAAACTTTTTCACGAAATAAGAAGCTGTGTCATAGAAAAGCTTATCTTTTTTTGGTGTCCCAAAATCGCTTGCAGTACTTACGCTTATAGCAGGCACGCCATGAAAAACCGCTTCTCTAGCAGCGGCAACAGTTCCCGAATAGTAGGTATCCTGGCCTAAATTGGGACCCCTATTAATACCAGAAACAACAAGGTCAGGCCTTTTATTCATTTTTTCTTTAAAAAGGTGGATAATACCTAAAACAGCACAGTCAGCGGGATACCCACTGCAGCCATAAACATTTTTTTCAAGTTCAACAAGACGCAAAGGCTGATCTAAAGTTAAAGTGTGTCCCGTTGTAGAACGTTCTTCCAATGGAGCCACAACCGTAACATTTGCAATTTCACTAAGGGTATCTTTTAAACTCTTTATACCGTCAGCATAAACACCGTCATCATTTGAAATTAAAATTTCCATTGTTGTCTCCCTCATTTTCAACTTTTACCTCTTATCCTTACACTAAAGCAAGGGCCCCTTTAGAAAAAAGACAAAAGACTTTTTATGAAATCATGCTGTCAAAGTACTGAATTTCTCTTCTTAGATGATCAAAGTTAACACTTCGGTAAGATAACTCTAATGATGAATCAATAGGAAGGGAGATAAAGTCAAAAGGCAAAATCTGAAAAAGGGCAGGGATCAAATCTATAGAAGACCCAACCCTTAGGACCATTTTTAAACCCATTCGCCTTATATTTTCCCCGTAGCCTTCTAAAAACCTCGTAAAAAAGGTTTCTAGCCCCTCTCCTTGATTGATATCTTCCAAAAGTGGCAAAGACCAAACAATTCCTCTCAACTGATATGTTTTGAGAACTTCCTCAATAGAAGCTCCTAATCTAAAGTGCCAATAAAAAGGCGTTTCAAATTGATCATAGTAGAAAGACTCGCACTCATCAGAAAACTCAAGATTGAATTGGTCCAAAAGGCCTGGAGAGGAAAGTGTTTCTTTAATATCTTCAAGCATTTTAAAAATAACAAAGTCTTTTTCGTTAGCAAAATGCATAAAAAAGTTTTCTGATGAAAAAACTCCTTCACTCAACATATTAAGAAAATAGTGCTGTTGAAGAAAATTAAAACTTTTCGGTCTGAAATCGAAGTTAAAGAGCCCTATCCCCAAAGAGCGGGCCGTTTTAAGAGTCTCATTATCATAAATTCCGTCAATACGAATCGCTTTGTCCATTAGAATTAATTATACAAAAAATGTGAAACTGGACCAAAAAAGAGGGAGGGGAAAGACGTGCCTATAGACTCTGGATGAAATTGATATGTCAGAGTTCTCTCAAAGTACCCCATAAGCATTTCCCTATTGCCATCGTAGAGAACATTGTTTTTTTCCCCATTATCTTTGACCGCCAAAGAGTTATACCTCTGCACTATTACATCTTTTGACCAAAACTTTTTTGGAAACAGCCCTTCCCAGTGAGGAATCCTTACATTAACGGATTGTCCATGAAGAGGATTTAAACTTCTTTCAATATTTGCACCTTTAATTTTCCACAAAATTTGGTGTCCCAAACAAACACCTAGATGAAAACAATTTTTATCCTCAAGAAGCTTTTCGATCTTTGGAAAAAAAAATCTATAATCATCAGGTCTACCTGGTCCTGGCCCATAAATAAAAACATGTCTTTTGCCTTGATTTAAGGAATTTGTTAAAAACGCTGATATCTGATCAAACTTAACAATACGAAAAGATGGACCTAAATCAAAAAGGCTGCTGGCAATGTTAAAAGTAAAACTATCATTAAAATCTAATAAGCTGACCTGAGGCCCGGCTCCATCATCGTCATTAAAGGTTCGATAGTGAGGTAAAATTGTTGTCATTAAAGTTAACCATAAAGTTAAAAAGGAATTTTTTTTGCGTGAGGTCCTCTTGATATCCCCAATTAAGCCTCCAGCAATTATTTGTAGGTTTATAACTTAGCTGATAAAAGGCGAGTTCATTTACTTTCTCTAATAAATTCCATTTGAAATCACCTGAAAAGGTCCAAATAACTGAGGGTGAAAACTCAAATGAAAACTTTACATTTTTAACAGGGTCAAGCCCATTGACCGTATTTTGCTCCCAACCGAAAGAAACGTTGCCATAATGTATTTCTTGTCCAAGATTAATTTGAAATTTATGCCCCTTAAAAGCATCACTGAAAAAATAATATTCAGAAAAAGAAAGCGTTGTTTTCGTTTTATCAAAAGTAGTACCACCATTAATAAAAAGACGCGTAAGACGATTAACAAGCTTTTCATCTTTAACAGTCAAATCAATACCTTGAGAAATATTAAGATAGGCCAATTCATTAAAATTAAAGTTATCTCTTAAGCTTCTACCGTCTTGATATGGTTTATAATCCTTAACACTTTTTTTTATAACAGAGTGATTCCACTGAAATTCAATTGTATTTTCTTGAGGCAAACTTGTTGTCGGGTTTAGCTGAGCAGTCACATATTTTTTTGTTCTTAAAAAATCTAAATCATCAAAGACACCATTAGTTTTTTCAATTTGACTTAAAAATTTTTGACTACCTTCAAATTTTTGATCAGAAAGATAAAAATGCTTTAAAAGGAACCTCTGGGAATGCTTGTAACTATCTTTAGTTAAAATAATTTCCTTCCTCTTAAAGTAGTCATCCTGATCGGGAAGGCTTCCAATAATATCTGCTCCAATTTTTTTTCTTTTTTCCTCTTCTTGACGTTCTTTATAATTTTTATACTTTTCAATATCCAGTTTTTTAAATGGTAACTTTTCTTCATAGGCCATTCCAAAAACTTTTTCCACTTCCAAGGAAACTTCAGTTTCATGAATAAGCCCCTCTTTAGAAAATTTTTTCTCATTTTTTTCATAAGGAAAGTAGTACTTCTGAACATCCCAAACAACTTGAGTTTTAAAATCCAAAGGTCCCCATTGCAAGAGGGTTAAATCGAGAAAGGGCCGACTATTCAATCGCTGAGCGTTTCTAATAATGCTTTCTTCAGAATGCTCATTTTGTTTAAAAACTGTCCAATCAGCATTAATTCCAATATTTAATGTTTTAAAAACTACGTAAGGTAAATGCCAAAGAGTCAAAGGTATGCTTGAAAGAGATAATTGCGGAAGAATCTGAACAAAGCTCTCATCAAAAAGCTTTGGTGAACTAACCAAGAGGTTTCTCTTAAAATGTCCTTCAAGAGAAGTTTCAAAAAACTCATTCCGATATTCAAGAAATGAACTCCCTCCCCACTCGGGACCTAAAGTTTTTTCTTCTGTAAAAAAATCAAAATCTTTAAGAAGGTCCAGGTCTGTACCATTTGTGTAGTAGAGGTGATGATTGAAATTGTCTCCCAAAGCATAATGGTGTTCTAGCTGATAGAAGGCCCTTCCCCTTATACTATCGTCACCATTTCTTGACCCATCCCAATCATAAATTTGATCCCGAATTAAAAGGGTGTCTAACTCCATCCACTTACGGTCACCAAAAACTTTTCTAAACTCAACTTCACTCCCGTTTCCTCTTAACCCATAAAAAGAAGGCGTTAAAGTCATATCCATCGAAGGATCAATGGCCAAAAACCAAGGCTGCCGATAGTAAACACCTTCTCCTGAGGGAAAGGAGAAATTAGGAAACAAAAGACCGCTTTCCCTTTTCTTTTTGATTGGAAGAATAATGTAGGGAACATAAAGAACTGTAACTCCATTGACTTTAATATAACCATCATAAATTCTTATATACTCACCAAGTGTGATATCAACGCGCTGACCAAATATACTCCAAGACTCTGGACAATCTCGACATGTTGTATATTCAGCATTTTTGGCCTTAATGAGTCCCTTTTTTGGCCTAGAAAGTTCTTCACCCCAAACAATATAATTATCTGAAATAACTCTGGCGTTCTTAACAACGAGGTCATCCTTTTTAAAATTATAAAAAAGCTCTGTGCCATAGAGTGTCGCAAGCTCACCAACATAACGAACATTGCCCAAAACTTCTAACGTCCCCTCCTCAAAAGCAATAGAGGCCTTTTCCCCGTAGAGCATCTCTGTTCCATGAGTAATAACAACGTTACCAATGGCCTCATACTCACTTGTCGATGTTTTTCTATAGGCCTTATCGGAAAGGATTTGAATATCATCCCCCGCCTTGAAGCGAAAATTAGCACGCCCCCAAGCAGTGATGCTCCAAAAAAAGACCAGACAAAAAATGAAAAACTTCCTAAAGTCTGGAGTATAAATATTTTTGTACTTCACCAATAAAATAGTAAGATCCCGTTATAAGAACGCTTTCCCCACTCAACCGACGATCAAAATAATCTTTCCAATCATCTACTAAAGAGATTTCTTTAGGCCAAGTTGAACCTTTTTCCCAACCATACGCTTTCTCATGGTCAAAGGTTGTTAAAGTCAACTTTTTATAGACACAAGGATAGCGAACCAAGTGTTCAAGAATACTCAAAATATCCTTTTTATCCCTTTTTGAAAAAGATAAAATGACATCATCAAAAGAACTTTTTTCAAGAGACTGAGTCAATTTTCTCACACCATCAATATTATGAGCACCAACAAAGCAAAAAGAACGACCGTTAAAAACCCATTTCTCAAACCGGCCTTTGAGGGCCTCAAACTTTTGCTTGCTTACAACTTCCCGAAACTTTTTGGAACATAGCTCCTCTTTAGTTTTTTTTCCCTGCAACAAAAGCTCACATAGAATCGTCGCCATCGCTTGGTTTCGAAAAGAATAGGAATCCTCTTTTCTTAAATAACCTTTTTGAAAAAGATCGAATGAAGGCGTCCCTTGCTTTTCACAAAAAGAGGTTGTTTGATTTCTGAAAAGTCCTAATTCTAGGGCCGTTATAAGAGGGACTCCGGCCCTTGTAATACCAAGTTTTTCCCGAAGAATATGAGAAAGCTTATTTCCTAAGATTTTCTGATGATCTCTAGAGATAGAAACTACCGCAGTTAAACCTGGTTCGAGAAAATTAACTGCATCTAATCTCCCCCCTAACCCCACTTCCAAAATAAGGACATCAACTCGACTTTCCAATACCAAACGACAAAAAACAAAAAATAAAAATTCATAGTAACTAAAAGTCCACTTTTCATCATCACAAATTTTTCGAGCTTCAGTGAAAGAAGATTCAAGCTTTTTATAAGAAAGTAATTTTCCAGAGAATAAAAAACGTTCTCTTAAACTCAAAATATGAGGAGATGTCCAAAGAGCTGTTTTAAGGCCATTTTGCCTTAAAAGGTTCTCTAAACCATGAGCGGTCTCACCCTTACCATTCGTTCCAGCGATAGTGACAACTTTTATGGATTTATTTTTAAATTCGGGAATAAAACGAGCAATGGCCTTTCGAATTTGACCTTTATTTCCCTCAAGAAAGTTCTCTCGACCAAACCAGCGAAGGAGATTGTCATTTAAAACCTCTTCCTCCGCTAAATCAAAGCCTTCATCAACAAATTTTTTTTCTCCACTAGCAGTCATTCCTTCTGACCTAGACGAATTTTTTAGGAGTTTCCACTAAACATCTTTAGAAAAAATGCCAACTCAGACTTTAGTCTATTTCTAGGAACAATGGTATCAATGAAGCCATGTTCTAAGAGAAACTCCGAGCGCTGGAAACCATCAGGTAGAATTTGGCGTATGGATTGTTCAATAACACGAGGCCCAGCAAAACCTATCAGTGCATTAGGCTCTGCTATATTTATATCCCCCAACATTGCAAAACTAGCAGCAACTCCACCAGTCGTTGGGTCTGAGAGAATAGAAATATAAGGAAGTCCCGCCTTTTTCAATCGTTGCCTCGCCGCGGTTGTTTTCGCCATTTGCATAAGAGAAAGGATCCCTTCCTGCATTCGTGCCCCCCCGGAGCAAGAAACAACAATAGCTGGTATTTTTTCTTCAAAGGCCTTATCCATTGTCAGGGCCACTTTTTCACCCGTAACAACGCCCATAGACCCTCCCATAAATTGAAAGTCCATGGCCGCAATGGCCACTCTTTGCCCTTCAATTTTTCCTATTCCGCTAAGGGTACTATCTAGATTTCCTGTTTTTTCCCTCGCCTGAACCAGCCTCTGCTTATAAGGTTTTTTATCAGTGAAACAAAGAGGGTCCTTTGTCGCAAGGTTTTCTTGAAGAGGTGTGAAGGTGTCTGTATCAGTAAGAAGCTCAATCCTCTCTCGCGCCATAAGACGAAAATGATGTGTACAGTAAGGGCATACGTTGTCATTTTCAATCAATTTTGAAGACTGAATAATCTCCCCGCAATTAGAACATTTTTTCCAAAGCCCAGTAGGTGTATTAGAAACGACTTTCTTAGCACTTTTAAGTTTTGGACTTTTAACCGTGTCAAACCACCGCATAAATCTCTAACCTTGTTAACTCATTAAACTCTGAGGCCAAAATTCATCTTTATCCCTTCTCTTTAAAACGACAAGTCTTTTTATCAACTTTTTACCTCTTTTTTAAACTCATCAAAGAACTGTATATTTCTTTTGGGGACTTCTCGAGAAGAGGGCCTAACAACTTACTGAGGTCCTTCTGGCTACCTGATTCCATATAATGCGCTGCCAATTTTTTTGACCTTTCAAACTGAGAAAGACCTTCTTTTAGGCCCTCTAAATAAATTACGATCACAAACTCACCCTTGAAAACAATTTCTTCTTTTTTCGATAGGTAGTCTTTAGATTGAAACCTATAGACGCTTTGAAATTTTTTTGTCAACTCTCTTGCTACGCAGACTTGGGCCTCTGGAATACATTCTTCCATGAGAGAGAGAGTCGACCCAACTCTTCTTGGGCCTTCAAACAAAACATGAGTTTGCCCTAGGAGCTTGATGGAAGAGAATAAGCTTTTTATCTTTTGTTTGTCCCTTGGAAAAAACCCATGAAACTGAAAAGGATAAGGAGGTAGTCCACTAAGCTCTAAGGCCGTCAAAACGGAACTTACCCCGGGAACCGAATCTAAAGAGAATCCCCACTCCAAGGCCCCTTTCACCAAGGGATAACCTGGATCACTCATAATCGGACTACCTGCATCCGAAACAAGAACAATGTCGTTACCCTCTTCCAAAAACTTTTTTGCATCATTCAAACGAGACTCTGGGGAATGCTCATGAAATGAAAAGACTCTTTTTGTTTTTGAATCAATACTTAACCCTTTCAAAAGATCAAAAAATACTCGAGTATCTTCGACAAAAAAAAGTTTTTTTTCTTCAAGAACTTTTTTCCCTCTCAAGGTCAGATCATCCAAATTTCCAATAGGTACGCTCAGTAAAATTAACCGACTCAATCTTTTCTCCTTCCTATGTTCCCGAAAGTCTTTCCTTCTACACACAGCACAATTTCTTGCGTATCATGGTAAAGAACTATTCAATAAGGAGACACCCCCATGTCTATGAAGGCACAGATAAGAACTGACTCTATAGGAAACATCACTGTTCATATGCGAGGAGGCCTCAATTATGAAAACAGCGTTCCTTTTCGCCAAGAACTCGAAGAGCTCATTATTGAAAACCCAAAATCAATTATCACACTTGATATGCATTTTCTCGATTTTGTTGGCTCTTCTGGCATAAGTACCTTTGTCCAAACAATAAAAGAGCTAAACAATATTCAAACAAAAGTAAGACTTTCTAATGTCAAAAAAGAGTTTATTCGGGTTTTTAAGCTTTATGATACTGAAATTCTTGCCTCTATCATAGATGATTTTGAAAACGAAGACGTTCCCAGTATCGGTACAGTAATGACGCCTGGAAGAAGACCTTTCGAAAATTAAAACCTAAATTAATAAGTCATTGAAAGGAGTGGGACAAAAATGTTCCATTCCTTGGGCCTTTTTTTGTTTTTTAGACCCATTGCCACCAACTCTGTTCTGGGAACCATAGGCGGTCTTTGAATCCCGTAGTCATAATCATCCCAGTCTCTCTGAAATCTATGACTCAGGACAACATAAGACCCAAAGATTAGACCTGCATAAAGACCTAATGAAGCCCCTTGAGCAATCGCACGGGCCGTCGTCCCAAAGGCCAAACTTGCTGTTCCAAGGAGGGCCCCTCCAATTGTTCCATACATGGCCATGGAGCCTAATGCTTTTGCTTTAGCACCACTTCTCGCCTGTGCATGTAAACTAGAAGAACAAGAAAAGAAACACACTAATAGGACGGCAACGCCAATTTTTTTCAAAATGTTCATGAATATTAGGATAATGAAGTTCATATATTTTGGCAAAAAAAACCTTGAAACTTGCCTTCCTCAGAAGCCCACTTACCGTTGTTTAATCTCAAATCTTTTGTTAAATAAAGTAGTCTTGATCTTCTTTAAAAAAGGAAAGAATGCGATGAGTTATAACTTTAATGAAATTGAAAAGAAGTGGCAAACTAAATGGCAGGAGGAAAAGCTCTTTTCCGTCGAAGTAGATCAAAACAAACCAAAATTTTACGTTCTCGACATGTTCCCTTACCCATCAGGAGCAGGCCTTCATGTCGGTCATCCACTTGGCTACATTGCCTCAGATATTTACTCGCGTTACAAAAGGTTAAAGGGCTTTAATGTTCTCCACCCTATGGGCTACGACGCCTTTGGTCTCCCAGCAGAACAATATGCAATTCAAACGGGACAACACCCCGCAACAACGACAGAAAGAAATATTAATCGTTACCGTGAGCAAATGGACCGACTCGGCTTTTCCTTTGATTGGGATAGAGAGGTAAGAACCTGTGACCCTGATTACTATCACTGGACACAATGGATGTTCTTAGAACTTTTCAAACACTGGTTTAATAACAAAACCCAAAAAGCTGAAACGATTGATTCTCTTATTGCCCTGATTGAGAAAGAAGGGAACAAAAATATTGAGGCCACCTGTAATGTAAAAACTCCGGAAATTAGCGCTGATGACTGGGCAAAAATGACTGAAGAGGAAAAACAAAACTTTCTTCAGAACTATAGGTTGGCCTATCAGGACGAAACATTTGTCAATTGGTGTCCTAAACTTGGAACTGTCTTGGCCAATGATGAAGTAAAAGAAGGACTCTCTGTTCGCGGTGGACACCCTGTAGAGCAAAAAAAAATGAAGCAATGGCTTCTTAGAGTTTCAGCTTACTCACAAAGACTTCTCGATGGCCTTGATACAATCGATTGGACAGAATCCCTTAAAGAAATTCAAAG
The DNA here is from genome assembly GCA_028346125.1 of Bacteriovoracales bacterium. Taxonomy (GTDB): domain Bacteria; phylum Bdellovibrionota; class Bacteriovoracia; order Bacteriovoracales; family Bacteriovoracaceae; genus UBA7317. The sequence goes on from JAOMEV010000051.1 coordinate 13,456, forward strand.
GAACTGGATTGGCCGCTCTGAAGGGGCCACAGTCTATTTTCCTATCGAAAATCATAGTGAAAGGCTTGAAATTTTCACAACAAGGCCCGATACACTTTTCGGTGCAAGCTTTATGGTATTGGCACCTGAACATGAGTGGGTAGAAAAAATTACAACTCCTGAACAAAAAAATGTTGTAGAGGATTATATATTTCAGACGAAAAAGAAAACGGAAAGAGATCGTATTTCTGATGTTAAAAATGTTACGGGGGCCTTTACTGGAGCCTATTGTCTGCACCCTTTTACAGGAAAACAAATTCCAATTTGGGTTGGTGATTATGTTTTAAGTGGCTATGGTACTGGGGCCATCATGGCTGTACCTGGCCATGACCAAAGAGATTATGATTTTGCCAAGCAATTTAACCTTCCCATTATCGAAGTTGTAGCAGGAGGTAATCTTGAAGAGGAAGCCTATGCTGCAAAAGACGGCAAGCTGATTAACTCTGATTTTATGAATGGTCTGCGTGTTCCTGAGGCCATAAAAAAAACGAATGAAGAACTTGAAAAACAACAAAAGGGAAGTCCTAAAATTAATTTTCGCTTGAGAGATGCCATCTTTTCTCGTCAACGCTATTGGGGCGAGCCCATCCCTATTTACTATAAAAATGGTATCCCCTATCCTTTACCGGAAGATCAACTCCCTTTAGAGCTCCCCAAGGTTAACTCTTACCTCCCGACTGAAGAGGGAGAAGCGCCTCTAGGAAGGGCCAAAGATTGGAAATACTCTTCTGAAGAGCACTATGAACTAACCACAATGCCAGGCTTTGCAGGCTCTTCAGCTTACTACCTCAGGTATATGGATTCCAAAAATAACAATGAACTCGTTTCCAAAGAAAAAAACGAATACTGGGAAAATGTTGACCTTTATGTTGGAGGAAGTGAGCATGCTGTTGGGCACCTCATTTACTCTAGATTTTTTAATAAGTTCCTTTTTGATATCGGTAAAGTTTGTAAAGATGAACCCTTTAAAAAATTGATTAATCAGGGGATGATTCAGGGACGTTCTAACTTCGTTTATCGTAAAAAAGGAACAAATACTTTTGTTTCCTATAACCTCAAAAAAGATCACGATGTTACCCCAATTCATGTCGATGTAAATATTGTTCATAACGACCACCTCGATCTTGAGGCCTTCAAAAACTGGCGTGAAGAATATAAAGATGCCCAATTTATCCTTGAGGAAGACGGCCATTACCTTTGTGGAAACACAATTGAAAAAATGAGTAAGTCTCTTTTTAACGTTGTGAACCCTGATAAAATCGTTGAAGACTATGGCGCGGATACATTGAGACTCTATGAAATGTTCCTAGGTCCTATAGAGCAATCAAAGCCATGGAATACAAGCGGAATTGAAGGCGTAAGCCGTTTCCTTCATAAAGTCTGGCGTTTCTGCTTTGATGAGAATAACCAATTGGTGCTCACAGATGAGGAACCAAACCCCACAGAATTGAAAATTCTCCACACGGCCATAAAAAAGGTTGAAGAGGCCATTGAGACTTTTTCTCTTAACATTGGTGTAAGCTCCCTTATGATTTGCCTCAATGACCTCACAAAAGAAAATTGCAAAAAGAAACCTATTATAAGGCCCTTTTTAACTCTCCTCTCTTCCTTTGCACCACACCTTAGTGAAGAAATTTGGCAGCGTTTAGGAGAAAAGGAAAGCGTTTGTTTTTCAACCTTTCCCTCTTGGGAGCAAAAATACCTCGTTGAAAATACTTATACCTACCCTATTTCAATTAATGGGAAGAAGAAGTTTTTGAAAGAAATTTCTCTGGATCTCAATAAAGAAGAAATTGAAAAAGTCGCCCTTGAAGACGAAAAGACTCAGTCTTTTCTCCAGGGAAAACAAATCAAAAAGATTATTGTGGTCCCAAAAAGAATTGTTAATATTGTTATTTAGAAAGGAAAAAATATGAGCGTTGAAATTCAGTTTATTGAACAAATTCTTAATAACCTTAAAACCCACGGTTACCCTGAAAAAAGAGTTTCTCTACCTCTAGAAAAAATGTACGAGGTTGCGGACAATAAAGGACTTAATTTTAATTCAGTTCTTAAAAAACTTAAGGAAGATCATAAAACAGATCACTCTATAGAAACTGAAAAAGTGGTCTTTTTTCCCTTAAAGGAGACTCCCTTCTCTCTCAATCCTGATGCAATAAAAAACATGGATCCGGACGACCTAAAAAAGCAAGCTGAAGAAATGATGAGAACAATGGGCCCGGAACAAATGGAAGAAATTCAAAAGGCCTTTGCCAACATGAGTCCAGAGGAAAAAGACGAAATCATGCGTAAGGGAAAAGAAATGGGTCTTGTTTAAAAATGAAAGAGCTTGAAGGACCCCCTCATTATTTATATGACCTCTGTAACTTTTTTGATTTAAGGCCTGCATCCCTTTACTCTGACTTACTTCTTTTTATCAGCAAGCTTAAGGGCGATAAAGAAACTATCGAAACAGTTAACATAGTTCGTTATTTAAAAATGGGAAACTTTACTTTTTCTCCGACAAAAATGAAAGGGTACCTCAAGGACCTTGAAAATAAGGGACTCTTAAGAGAACAGTCCCCGGAATCTTTTACAATTACGAAGCTTATCCCATCCTACGATGAAATGAAGGCACTTGAAGAGGGGACTAAAACCTATACCTTTAGTATCGATTACTCCAATGGCAAACGCCACATCCACTTCAATATTGGAGATACATTTTCACAAAAGCCTAAAAAGAAAGAGCACCAAGAAGATATTATAAAAAAAACAATTGAGTACCTTAACTCACAAACGAACAAAAACTTTAAATACCAAACCCATGCCACCAAAAAGCTTATTGCGGGCAGGCTCCGGGAGGGTCATACCTTTTCGGATTTTAAAAGGGTCATTGATAATAAAGTCTCTGAGTGGGCATATGACCCAGAAATGGCCAAATACCTAAGACCTGCCACTTTATTTTCTCCTTCAAAGTTTGAGGCCTATTTAAACGAAAATGAATCGACAGGACCTCTTGAAGATGACCAGCAAGATAAAATCCGAGAAACCTTTCGAGAAGCACTAAGACAAAAAATTAAGCAGGAAAATAAATCATGAATTTCAACAATGAAGAACTCGATAATATGGAAAAAATCTTCATGATTATGAAGGAAAAAGTTGACACAATTCAACAGTGGGAAACGGCGAACGATACCCTCCTTCTCCAAAACTCTCAAGACTTGGCCAAGAAATATTCTCCGCAAGAAATCAGAAGGGCCTTTAGTGAGTTAGAAGACGAGAGTCAACTTTTCCCAGATCTTAGCTCCATTGTGGAAAAAATTGAAAGTGGTAAAAAGTCACGTCCCTCTAAAGCACCCCAAAAGAAATCCTCTCCTAAATCAAAGATGTCTGATACGGAAAAGATATTTGACCTTCTTGTCGATAGGAGAACTCGGTTTAGAAACTGGAGAAGAGATGCAACAATGGAGGCCTGCGCGGACTTTGCCCAGTGGTTAGGCCAAGACTACACATATAACGAAGTTAAAGAGGGACTAGATATTGTTTGTAAAGAGCAGACCTATTTTCCCAGCTACGACATCATCTTTAAGGCCATATCACGCTACATTGCAAGAAATGTTAAAGAACGAGAAAACAGAATTTACAAAGAGGCCAAAGATGAAAGTGGTGATTGTGACTTTTGCTCAAATAAAGGCCATCTCGTCATGTGGAAAAAAGGCGAATCCTTTCATATGATCTTCAAATGCAACTGTAAAAGAGGCTCCCTCTTTCCTAACTATCAATCGATTCTCGCTATTGAACCCGCTCACTGGCAACTTAGGGACGGAGATCAAAGAACTGATCTTAGAGACTTTTTAGCACAAAAAAATCAATTTATTCAAAATGGAAAAGTTCATACGCTTTCTTAAAATAGAAATTCAGACACTATATATCATAGACAACTCAAATCCTTTTTAGCAAAATTTAAGTGATATCACTTTTTAACTAAACATAGTTTCACAATGAAAAGAAATATTTTTAGTACTCAATTACTGAAAGAAATTTACCTTTCTAAAACTTGTTTTCTCTTTATCGATGAAGAGCGCGTTAGCATAGCTCCCCTGTTGCCACGGGGATTATTAATACCTACGATATGGAGTTTTGGGGA
>JAOMEV010000052.1 GCA_028346125.1 Bacteriovoracales bacterium
ATGAAAATATTGGGAAAGAAAAAGTTTTAGAGCTTATGTCAAAAGTTGATGAATATATCCCAACTCCTGCTAGGGCCGTGGAGAAAGATTTCTTGATGCCAGTGGAAGACGTTTTCTCTATTTCAGGTAGAGGGACTGTTGTTACAGGTAGAGTTGAAAGAGGAATTATTAAGGTAGGTGAAGAAGTAGAAGTTGTTGGGATAAAAGAATCTCAAAGAACTACTATCACTGGCGTTGAGATGTTTAGAAAACTTCTTGATCAGGGTGAAGCAGGTGATAACTGCGGACTTCTTCTTAGAGGGATCAAAAGAGAAGATGTGGAAAGAGGTCAGTGTCTTGTTAAGCCTGGTAGTGTAACATGTCACGCTAAGTTTAAGTGTGAAGTTTATATATTAAATAAAGATGAAGGTGGAAGACACACCCCAATATTTAAAGGGTACCGTCCACAGTTCTATTTCAGAACAACAGATATAACTGGTACAGTTGTTCTAGATGAAGGTGTTGAAATGGTAATGCCTGGTGATAACACAAGATTCACCGCAGAACTAATTCACCCAATTGCTATGGAAAAAGGTCTTCGTTTCGCAATCCGCGAAGGTGGAAGAACGATTGGCGCTGGAACAGTTTCTGAAATTCTTTAATTAAAACAGTTAGATAGGGCGTCCTACCCAGGGGCTCCCATCTTACTTAGGTCGGGTGTATAGCTCTAATTGGTAGAGCGGCTGATTCCAAATCAGTAGGTTGGGGGTTCGAGTCCCTCTGCGCCCGCCACCTAATCCTCCTTATTTAATTCCCTATTAAAATAAATTTAAAAAAGAATATGGACAAACATTTAATTTTGGAGCATAAAGGTAAAAGTTGTCTGAATTTTTTTATGATGCGCGTTATAGTCTATAGGATGATTTATGTCGTTAATTAAGAGCCAAGATGGAAAGAAATGGATAAATAGTTTTATCGTTATATCGAGCGGTATTTTGGGCTATGTTTTTATTCGCTTTTTACAGCAAATTAAGGATTGGTTCGATTTAGAGGCTCAAATTCCGAATTACGATCTTTTGGCTTCTCTCTTCGGTGTAGCGGTAGGTGTTCTAGCTTTTCTTTTTATTCAGAAGAGTAAAACGGCTTATACGCACTTGAATGAGGTTTATAGTGAGCTTGTTAAAGTCGTTTGGCCGGAAAAGGATTCAGTTTTAAAGGTTACCATTGGTATAGTGATTGGTTTGACTTTTGTAAGTTTAATCTTGCTGGGTGTAGATTATGCATGTCGAACGATTCTAGGTTTCCTTTACTAAAAAATATTAAAAACAATCTGTTAAAAGAATGGTGATGAACTATGGGTAAGAGCGATCAACCTAGTGGGAGTGAGAATTTGGAAAATGTAGATTCAACTCAAGAAAATAAGAATGAAGAGGGCAAGAGTGACCTTGGTGAATTTAAGTGGTATATCGCAAAAACCATGACGGGCCAGGAAAATAAGGTAACAAGAGCCTTGAAAGAGAGGGTTGTTAATCACAATCTAACGGAATACTTCCTTGAGATAATAACCCCCGAAGAAAGTGTGACATCATCTTCAAAGGGCAAAAAAAGGACGATTAAGAAGAAGTTTTTCCCAGGTTATGTCTTGATAAAGATGATAATGAATGATAGAACTTGGCACCTTGTCAAAGACACAGATAAAATAACTGGCTTTATTGGTGGTACTCTGGATAAGCCAGCACCAATTAGTGATGAAGAGGCTGCATATATAACAGATCAGTCCGAAGATGGCATAAGGAAGCAAAGAACAACGGTTGATTTTGTTGAAGGTGAAACAGTTAAGGTTGTAGAAGGTCCATTTGCCTCTTTTGTTGGAACTGTAGAGACGGTGAGTGACAAAGGTAAAATAAAGGTCAATGTATCAATTTTTGGTAGGCCGACGCCTGTAGAGTTAGATTATACCCAGGTAGAGAAAGTATCATAAGGTAAAGTTGTTAAAATAAGATAAAGATAGAGAGGATATAATGGCTAAAAAAGTAGTTGGATTTATTAAGTTGCAAATATCTGGTGGTAAGGCGAATCCATCTCCTCCGATTGGGCCTGCCTTAGGTCAAAAAGGTGTCAACATAATGGAGTTTTGCAAGGCTTTTAATGCAAAGACAAACAAGCAGATGGGGGTTCAACTTCCAACAATTATAACTGTTTACTCCGATAGATCATTCTCTTTTATTACAAAAACACCCCCGGCTTCTTATCTTTTGAGAGAAAAATTAAAGTTAAAAAAAGGCTCATCCAAGCCTGGTCACGATGTTGCTGGAACCGTAAGTTCAAAAGTTGTTAAAGAAATATATGAAGACAAGAAACCTGATATAACAGCTGCTACTTTAGAAGCTGGAATGAGAACAATTGAAGGATCTGTGAGGGCCATGGGGCTTAAGCTAGATTACTAAAAAATTTAATTAAAACTCAAATAACGGGAGACGAAAGTCGAATGAACCGAGGAGTTGATCATGAAGAAAAGATCGAAAAACTATCTAGAAGTGTCGAAGAAATTAAGTTCGCAAAGAAACTACTCAATTGATGAGGCTATTAATTTGGCTAAGGAAACTGCTTTCGCAAAGTTTGATGAAAGTGTCGACCTAGCCTTTCGTTTGGGTGTTGACCCAAGGCATGCGGACCAAATGATCCGTGGCGCGATTGCGTTGCCTGAAGGGACTGGGAAAGAGGTTAGGATATGTGTCATTACATCCGGAGACAAAATTAAGCTAGCAGAAGATGCAGGCGCAGACTTTGTTGGTGGAGATGATATGGTTCAGAAAATTCAAGGCGGCTGGCTTGACTTTGACAGAGTCATTGCTTCTCCAGATATGATGGGTAAGCTGGGTCGAATCGGTCGAGTTTTAGGTCCAAGAGGACTTATGCCTAATCCAAAGCTTGGAACTGTAACTCCAGATGTTGCCAAGGCAGTTAAGGAGCAAAAGGCAGGTAAGGTTGAATATAGAACTGATAAGAATGGAATCGTTCATGTTTTAATCGGAAAGAAGTCTTTTGATTTAAGTAAATTAAGAGAAAACTTAAAGTCAATTGTTGGTGCCATCATGAAGGCTAAGCCTGCAAGTGCGAAAGGAACTTATTTGAAGTCTCTGACTATAAGCACAACTATGGGACCAGGAATAAAAATAGATACTAATGAAGTGATAAGCATAGGCTAGGATTTGTTTGGGGTTGAAGAAGGTCGGCTTGAAAAAACCACTATAAGTCCTGCCTGAAATCTCCCTCCAGTGAATTATAAGGGGGTAAATCGTGTTAACAAGAAGCAAAAAGGACGAGTTAGTCAGTGGCCTGAAAGGGGACATTGATAAAGCAAATGCTGTGTTCTTGACAAATCTTATTGGGATTCAGTCTAATGACGCAGTTGCGATTAGGAAAAAAGTTAGAGATGTTGGTGGTAAAGTTGTTGTAACGAGGAATACTCTTTTCGAAATAGCTGGAAAAGATACAAAGTGTTCTGGTTTATTGACAAATTTGAAGGGTCCTACGGCTGTAGCTTTTGCTTTTGATGACGCGGCAGCGGTTGCAAAAGCATTGAAGGAGTCGGGCAAGAGCTTAGAGGAAGTTTCACTGAAAGGAGGCGTTTTAGGGGATAAAGTCCTTAGTGTCGAAGAAGTGAACGAATTAGCTGACCTACCATCACGTGATGAAATGCTAGGAACATTATTGGCCACTTTTATGGCTCCTGTATCTGCCTTGGCGAGAGTTCTTCATTCAGTTGGAGAGAAAAAAGGCGAATCAGGAATAGAAGAAAAAGCAGAGTAAAATAAATAAAAATATAATGATAATTAAAATTTGATCTAAGGTTGAAAGGAGTAAAAGATGAGTATTACAAATGAACAATTAATAGAACATATTTCTTCAATGTCTGTTTTAGAGGTAGCGAAACTTGTAAAAGAATTAGAAGAGAAGTTTGGTGTTTCTGCAGCTCCCGTTGCTGTTGCTGGTGGAGCTGTTGCTGGTGATGCAGCTGCTGAGCAGACAGAGTTTACAATAATGTTGACTGATGTTGGAGCTAAGAAAATTAATGTTATTAAAGAAATTAGAGCAATTACTGGTTTAGGTCTGAAGGAAGCAAAAGCGCTTGTTGAAGGAGCACCTAAAGCTGTAAAAGAAGGCATTGAAAAAGCTGAAGCTGAAGAAATTAAAAAGAAACTTGAGGCAGCAGGCGCTAAAGCTGAACTTAAGTAGTGATGTTTCTAAAATTTTAGTGACTTAAAATAAAGTATGGACCCAGTGGTTGGGATCCATACTTTTTTGTGTTTAAAATTGATATTAACTATTGTTATAGGAGATTGATGATGACTCAAGTTTTTGCACCAAACGAGTGGTATCGCAAAAATTTTTCTCAAAGCCCTTCAGTTCTGGAAACACCGCCTTTGATGAGGTTGCAAACCAGATCTTATGAAGAGTTTTTGCAAAAAGATGTGTCACCATCTAGTAGAAGGAGCATAGGGCTTCAAGCCGTCTTTAGCTCAGTCTTTCCTATATCTGATTTTAATAAAACGGTTTCTTTGGAGTTTGTGAGCTACTCACTAGAAGACTCTAAGTATACTGTTAAGGAATGTCGTGAGAGGGGACTTTCTTACGAGGCGCCTTTGAAAGTGATTGTAAGGTTAGTTTTTTATGACCTTGCTGTTGATAAAGATGGAGAAGAGCAGAGAACAGTTTCTTCTATCAAAGAGCAAGAGGTCTATTTGGGGAATATCCCGTTAATGGCGTCTAACGGCTCATTTGTTTACAACGGTACGGAAAGAGTTATTGTATCTCAGTTGCATAGATCTCCAGGGATTATTTTTGAGCATGATGGAGGTAAAAAACACTCTAGTGGTAAGTTGCTTTACTCTGCGAGAATTATTCCACATAGGGGCTCTTGGTTAGACTTTGAGTTTGATCATAAAAATGTCCTTTTTGCCAGAATAGATAGAAAAAGAAAACTACATGGCACAGTTGTATTAAAAGCTATTGGTTATACCACTACAGAAATTCTTGATATTTTTTACGAAATGGAACACGTCAACTTCTTAAGTGAAGGAGCGTACTCCAGAACTTTAGATTTTTCACTGTTGATTGGAACAAGGGCCTTTAGTGATATTTTAGACCCAAAAACCGGCAAAATTTTGGTGAAAAAAGGGAAAAAGTATACCAAAGTTTCTATAAAGAAAATGAAGGAAGCAGATTTAGAGTCAATTCCTTTAGAGCTTGAGGAGCTAGTTGGGAAAGTTGTTGCGGAAGACATCTTTGATGAAAAGACTGGAGAGGTTTTATCCCTTGCTAATGAATCCCTGACTGAAGCTAAAATTCAAGAGTTATACGCCGCTGGAATAAAGAGTTTGAAAGTTCTTTATATCGATATGATTAATTACGGCGATCAAATGAGAAATACTCTTCTACTTGATAAGACTGATACAAGTGAAGAGGCTTTAATTAGAATATTTGAAAGGTTAAGACCGGGGGAGCCACCGACAGAAGAGGCGGCATCTCAACTTCTTAATAGTTTATTTTTTGATAAAGATAAATATGATCTCTCCAAAGTTGGGAGAATGAAAATAAACTATAAATTCAATATGAATATTCCTGTCGAAAATACCGTTCTTACGAAGGACGATATTATTACGACTGTTAAATATCTTGTAGAGCTAAATAATGGAAAAGGGAAGGTCGATGATATTGACCACCTTGGAAATAGAAGGGTACGTGCGGTAGGCGAGCTTCTCGAAAATCAGTTTCGAGTTGGGCTTGTCCGTATGGAAAGGGCCGTAAAAGAGAGAATGGCCATCCAGGAAATAGAAACTATGATGCCTTATGATCTGGTTAATCAAAAACCAGTTGCTGCTGCCATCAAAGAATTTTTTGGGTCGTCGCAGCTTTCACAGTTTATGGACCAAACTAACCCACTTTCAGAAGTAACTCATAAGAGAAGGCTATCTGCTCTTGGTCCTGGTGGATTGACAAGGGAGCGTGCCGGTTTTGAGGTTCGAGATGTTCACGGGACTCATTATGGCAGGATGTGTCCAGTTGAGACACCTGAAGGACCAAACATTGGACTAATTACTTCTTTGGCGACCTTTGCAAAGGTCTCAGAGTATGGATTTATTGAAACACCTTATCAGGTTGTTAAAGACAACCAAGAAATTGAGGGCGATGTCCGCTATTTTTCAGCTTTTGAAGAAGAAGGCAAAGTTATCGCTCAGCTTCACAATGACCATGTGAAAGATAATAAAGTTGTTGGTTCACATATTCCAGCGCGTAGAGCTGGCGAATTTACTCTTGTTGATGCAAGAGAAGTCGAGCTCATGGATGTAGCCCCTACGCAAATGATTTCTGTCGCAACGTCGTTGATTCCATTCTTAGAGCATGATGATGCAAACCGTGCATTGATGGGTTCGAATATGATGAGGCAAGCTGTTCCTGTAGTCAGAACAGATGCTCCACTGGTTGGAACTGGGATTGAAAAAACGATTGCGAGAGATTCGGAAGCGATTCTTTTAGCAAAGGATTATGGGACAGTTATTTTTGTTGATTCTAATCGGATTGTTATCCAAAGAGATAAGTTTGAGGATGACGAATCTGGTGTTGATATCTACAAGTTGGTTAAATATCAAAGGACCAACCAGAATACCTGTAATAACCAAAAAGCTCTTGTTAAAGAGGGTGATAGAGTCCATCCAGGCATGGTTATAGCCGACGGGCCTGCGACTCATAACGGTGACTTGGCACTTGGCCAAAATGTCCTTGTCGCTTTTATGCCTTGGGGTGGTTATAACTATGAAGATTCAATTCTTATTAATGAGGGATTACTATCTAAGGATGTCTTTACCTCTGTTCATATAGAGTCCTTTGAAATTGAAGCTAGGGATACAAAACTAGGTAAGGAAGAAATAACAAGAGATATTCCTAACGTAAGTGAAGAGGCTCTAGCTCACCTTGATGAAGCTGGGATTATCCGAGTTGGATCTATTGTTAAGCCAGGAGATATTCTTTGTGGAAAGATTACTCCAAAGGGCGAAACTCAACTTTCCCCAGAAGAAAAGCTTTTGAAAGCTATTTTTGGTGATAAGGCCGGGGATATAAAAGATACATCTTTAAGATTGCCTTCATCAGTACGTGGTACTGTTATTGATGCGAAAGTTTACACCCGTGAAGGCGTCGAGCTAGATTCAAGGTCCAAAGAAATCATTGAATACGAAACGACACTTATTCGAAGGGATGAAAGAATAGAGGTTAAGTCTATTCAAACTTCTTCGATTAATAAGATTGTAGATATGCTTAAAGGCCACCAAACAACTGATAAGCTAATTTCTGAAGATGGTTCGACAGACCTTTTAGGAAAAGGCACGGATGTAACATTTGATGTTCTTTCAAAAATACCATTTGAACTGATTGGTTATCTCCCTCTTGCACCGGCTTTGGAAGAAGAGCTTGGTGAATATTTTGCAGATGTTAGAAATAGAATTAATAGAGTGAGAAATAAGGCCAATGATGAAATTGCTAAGCTTCATAGAGGGGATGAGTTACCTCCAGGAGTTATAAAAAAGGTCATCGTTTTTGTTGCTATAAAAAGAAAACTTCAGCCAGGTGATAAAATGGCAGGGAGGCATGGTAATAAGGGTGTTATTTCAAATGTTCTTCCTCAAGAAGATATGCCTTATTTAGCTGAAGGTACACCAATTGATATCGTGCTAAACCCTCTAGGGGTTCCATCTAGGATGAATATTGGGCAACTTTTAGAATTGCACCTTGGTTGGGCCGGTAGAGGTTTAGGTGAAAAGATTCTTGCTATGCAGGAAGAGGAGCGTGAACTCTTCGAGATTAAGGACTTTATTTATAAAATATATAAAACCGAAAAAGTTAAAGAATGGCTTCAAAAGGCTTCTGATGAACAAGTTAAAACCGTCGCAAAAGAGCTCTCAACCGGAGTAAGGTTTTCAACGAGTGTTTTTGATGGCGCTGGAGAAAAGAAAATAGAGGAAATGCTAGAGTTAGCCGACCTAGACCCAAGTGGAAAGACAACTCTTTTTGATGGGTTAACTGGTGAGGCATTTTCGGAAGATGTTACTGTTGGAACAATGTATGTATTGAAGCTACATCACCTTGTGGATGAAAAACTTCATGCTAGGTCAACGGGACCTTACTCTCTTGTCACTCAGCAACCACTGGGTGGTAAGGCGCAGTTTGGTGGACAGAGACTTGGAGAGATGGAAGTTTGGGCCTTAGAGGCTTACGGAGCTGCTTATACGTTGCAGGAATTTTTGACTGTTAAATCTGACGACGTTATTGGTCGTACGAGAATGTACGAATCTATCGTAAAGGGTGAGCAGGTATTGGAGCCAGGATTGCCAGAATCATTTAATGTTTTGGTTAGAGAGCTTCAGGCTTTATGTCTGGATGTAAAACTTGAAGAAAATATAGAAGAAGAAACTTTCAACTAGAAAGATTTTTAAAGGCATCGGGACTAGGAAATAGACCATACCCAAAAAAAGGAAAGGTAAAAATGAAAGACCTCTTAAACTTTTTTGATAAACCAAAAGATCCCATAAGTGTTGAAGCAGTTTCTGTGAAGATGGCTTCTCCAGATGTTATTAGGGAGTGGTCCTTTGGAGAGGTCCGTAAACCGGAAACGATAAATTACCGAACTTTTAAACCAGAAAGAGATGGGTTATTTTGCGCAAAGATTTTTGGTCCAGTAAAGGACTATGAATGTATTTGTGGCAAATATAAAAGGATGAAGCATAGAGGTGTCGTATGTGAAAAGTGTGGTGTTGAGGTCACTCTTTCAAAAGTAAGAAGAGAAAGATGTGGGCATATTGAGTTAGCAGCTCCTGTTGCTCATATTTGGTTTTTAAGGTCTTTACCTTCTAGATTAGGGGCTATGCTGAATTTGACTTTGAAGGAACTTGAGAAAGTCCTTTACTATGAAGCATACATCGTAACAGACTCTGGTACTCATGGAGCTGATGGAGGACTAGAAATAGGTACAGTTTTAACTGAGCAGCAATACCATGAATTGAAAGACTCTGGGATTGACTTCAGCGCTGGCATGGGCGGCGATATCATTAAGGATCTGCTAAGAAAAATTGATCTTGATATAGAAAATAAAGAATTGAGAAGAGGTCTGAAAACTGTAACAACAGAAATGGCCAGGGCTAAAATTGTTAAAAGATTAAAGGTTATTGAATCTCTTATTCACTCTGATAATAAGCCCGAGTGGTTTATGATGGATGTAGTTCCAGTTCTTCCTCCTGACTTAAGACCTCTTGTTCCTTTGGAAGCTGGGCGCTTTGCAACTTCTGATTTAAACGATCTTTATCGAAGGGTTATCAACAGAAATAACCGTTTAAAGAGACTTAAAGAACTGCATGCACCAGAAATCATTATTCGTAATGAGAAAAGAATGCTTCAAGAGGCAGTAGACGCTCTTTTTGATAATGGGAGAAGAGGAAAAGTCTTTACTGGCGCTAATAAAAGACCTCTCAGGTCCTTATCTGATATGTTGAAAGGAAAGCAGGGGCGTTTTAGACAAAACCTTTTGGGTAAAAGGGTAGATTACTCAGGTAGATCTGTAATTGTTGTTGGACCTAGTTTAAGGCTTCACCAGTGTGGTATTCCAAAATTGATGGCTTTAGAGCTTTTTAAGCCATTTATTTTTAATAAGCTTATAGAAAACGGGCACTGTACGACAATAAAAGTCGCAAAAAGAATGGTTGATCAGCAAAAGCAAGAAGTTTGGGATATTTTAGAAGCGGTTGTTAAAGAGCATCCAGTCCTCCTTAACAGAGCGCCAACTCTGCACAGACTAGGAATTCAGGCATTCGAGCCAATTTTGATAGAAGGTAAGGCCATTCAACTTCATCCATTAGTATGTACTGCTTTTAATGCGGACTTCGATGGTGATCAGATGGCAGTACATGTTCCATTGTCATTGGAGGCACAAGTTGAGTGTCGAGTATTGGCGATGTCTACTAATAATATTCTTTCTCCAAAAGATGGAACACCGATTATCGTTCCTACTCAAGATATTGTTCTTGGTCTTTATTACATGTCTAGGATAAGGCCTTTTGCAAGAGGGTATGGGAAAATTTTTGCTTCTAAAGAAGAAGCTCAATTTGCTTATCATTCAGGAAACCTCCATTTACAAAGTCCTATAAAGGTCAGGATTAATGATGAGCAAGTGGAGACGACTGTTGGTAGAACTTTCATATTTGATATACTACCGGGCTGCCTGAAATATGATGATATAAATAAAATTTTAAATAAAAAAGCATTAGCTAATTTAATCGACCTTGCTTATAGAAAAGGTACAGAAAAAGAGACGGTTCTTCTTGCTGATGCTCTCATGAGACTAGGTTACGAAAATGCAACAAAAGCAGGAATATCCATTAATGTCCATGACATGACAATACCAAAAGAAAAAGTAGATATTTTAGGGTCCGCTTACAGTGAGGTTGATAAAATCACTGAAGAGTATAATGACGGCTCAATCACTAATGGGGAAAGGTATAATAAGATAGTTGATGTTTGGGCACAGACCGGTGAGAAGCTAACAAAAGTTATGCTTACTGGTTTATCAGAGGATACATTTACTGGAAATAATGGTGAGAGTGTTACAGCTCCGTCTTTTAACTCATTGTTTATGATGGCAGACTCAGGTGCAAGGGGTTCGACTGCTCAGATGAAACAGCTTGCCGGAATGAGGGGTCTTATGGCCAAGCCATCCGGTGAAATTATTGAGACTCCTATTACTTCTAACTTTAGAGAAGGGTTGTCTGTTCTTCAATATTTTGCTTCTACACACGGTGCTCGAAAGGGTCTTGCTGATACAGCACTTAAAACAGCCAACTCTGGTTATTTAACGAGAAGGCTTGTTGATGTTGCTCAAGATGGAATTATAAGGAACTACGACTGTGGAACAACAGATGGGATTATTTTAGAATCAAGAATTGATGCTGGGGAAATCGTTGAACATGTTACAGAAAGGGTAATGGGGAGAGTAACTGCTCAAGCTGTTACTGGATATGACGGTGAAGAAGTTTTACCTAAAAATCATTTGATAACAGAAAATGATAGAGCTTTCCTTATGGAAAAGAAAGTAGACCAGATTAAAGTAAGGTCGGTTTTAACTTGTAATGAAGCACATGGTTTTTGTGGTATGTGCTTTGGTCGAGACCTTGCTAGAGGAACCCTGGTTAGTATAGGAGAAACTGTAGGTGTAATTGCCGCACAGTCTATTGGTGAGCCAGGAACGCAGCTTACGATGAGAACTTTCCACGTTGGTGGAACTGCTACCGCAGGTGCTCAAGTCAATAAGTCAGAGTCTAAGACTGCTGGTAAAATAGCTTTTGAAAACGTTAAAACAGCGACTCTTCAGGATGGTACTGTAATTATCATGAATAAGGTTGGTGAGATTGTAGTAAAAAACAACCTCGGTGTTGAGAAAGAGAGAATCCCAGCGATTTATGGTGCCAAAAGTCTTAAAAAAGAAGGTGAAGAAGTAGAGCCAGGAGAGGCTATTATTGAATGGGATCCCTTTGCAATACCTCTACTTGCAGAAGTGAGTGGTGTTATAAAATTTAAGGATCTTATTGTAGGTAATACTGTAAGTGAACAGGTGGATGTGGTAACAGGGTTGACACATAAGGTTGTCCTGGAGTCCAAAGATACTGGTCTCAGGTCCAGGATAGAAATTCTTGATCCGAATGGAGAATTAGTACAAATACCTGGAACCAAAAGGCTTGCTTCATATGTTCTTCCAGTCGGTGCTAACATTATTGTTAATGATGGGGAAGAAATTGAAGCAGGTAATCCAATTTGTAAGGTTCAAAGAGAAACAACAAAAACAAAAGATATTACTGGTGGCCTTCCAAGGGTAGCTGAATTATTTGAGGCAAGAAAACCTGCTAATGCAGCCCAAATCTCTGATGTTTCTGGTGTTATAGAGTTTGGTTCGGAGCTGAGAGGAAATAGAAGAATTGTTGTTCGTCCTGAAGATGGGTCAGACACGGTTACTTATACAGTCCCGAAAGGTAGATATGTAATTGTTAATGAAGGCGATTATATTAGGGCAGGGGAGCCAATAATGGATGGCCCAAGTAATCCTCATGATATTTTGAGGGTTATGGGAATCAAAGCCCTTGCATCATATATTGTAGATGAAATTCAAGAAGTATATAGGCTTCAGGGTGTTAAAATTGATGATAAGCATATTGAGGTTATTGTAAGTCAAATGCTTAAAAAGGTTGAAATCTTAGATGCAGGAGACTCCAATTTCATTATTGGTGACTCTAAAACCAAAACTGAGTTTAATGAAGTTAATAAGAAGCTAATAGAAAATGGAGAGCAACCAGCTGTTGGGGCACCTTTGCTTCTTGGTATAACGAAAGCATCATTGACCACCGAGTCATTTATATCAGCTGCGTCGTTCCAGGAGACAACGAAGGTTTTGACGCAAGCCTCCCTTGAAGGGAAGAAAGATATCCTAAGAGGACTGAAGGAAAATGTCATTATGGGAAGATTGATTCCTGCAGGTACCGGGATTTCAAGATATAGAGAGTATGAAGCAGTAGTAGAGGAAGAATTAAGAAATGACGTGCTTGCTGACAGTGTGACTTTGACAATTTAAGTATTAATACTTGTCTTAGGCAAAGTGTCGTGCTAACCATAGCGTGTCTTATATTAGAGTTATTTAAGGAGATAAAAGAAAATGCCTACAATCAATCAGTTGATTAGAAAAGGGAGAGAGGACAAATACGTTAAAACAAAGTCCCCAGCACTAAAGTCATGTCCTCAAAGGCGAGGCGTATGTGTAAGAGTTTATACAACAACACCTAAAAAACCTAACTCGGCGATGAGAAAGGTTTGCAGGGTTAAGTTAACGAGTGGTTTTGAAGTAACTTCTTATATAGGCGGGGAAGGGCATAACCTTCAAGAGCATAGCATTGTCCTGATTAGAGGTGGTAGAGTAAAAGATTTACCAGGGGTTCGTTATCACACAATTAGAGGTGCTTTGGATGCAACAGGTGTCGATAAGAGAAACCAGGCACGTTCTAAATATGGAGCAAAGAAGCCTAAAAAATAAAATTCTTTTGAATTGAGCTTTTTTACAAAAATTACTGAAGTATAAGAGGGAAATAATGAGTAGAAAAAATAGAGCTGTAGTTAGAGAAGTGCTGCCTGACCCAAGATATCAAGATGTTGTGGTTACAAAGTTCATTAATTGCTTAATGAAAGAAGGTAAGAAATCAATCGCAGAGAAGATTTTTTATGGAGCAATGGAGCTTATTGAAAAGAAAACAGGCGAGGAACCTCTTAAAGTTTTTAAAAAGGCTTTGTCTAATATCAAACCAGCTGTAGAGGTAAAATCAAGACGAATTGGTGGCGCCACATATCAGATTCCTGTTGAGGTTAGGCCAGTAAGAAGACAATCATTGGCATTGAGATGGTTGAGGGATTACTCAGAGTCAAGAAGTGGAAAGACAATGATGGAAAAGCTTTCTGATGAAGTTCTTGATGCTTCAGGAAATAGAGGTGGAGCTGTTAAGAAAAGAGAAGATGTTTACAAAATGGCAGAAGCTAACAAAGCATTCGCACACCTTAAGTGGTAAAGTCTTTTTCAAATGATCAATTCAGATATTAAAAGGATCCGTAATATAGGGATAATGGCCCATATAGATGCGGGTAAGACAACGACTACGGAACGGATCCTTTACTATACAGGTAAAACTCACAAAATTGGTGAGGTCCATGACGGGGCCGCTACTATGGACTGGATGGTCCAAGAGCAGGAAAGAGGTATAACCATTACCTCTGCTGCAACTGCTTGCTTATGGAATTCACATAAGATCAATATTATTGATACTCCTGGGCACGTAGATTTTACAATTGAGGTCGAAAGGGCCCTTAGAGTTTTAGATGGCGCCATAGGTGTTTTTGATGCTGTTGGTGGTGTCGAGCCACAATCTGAAACTGTTTGGCATCAAGCCGACAAGTATTCTGTACCTAGATTAGCTTTTGTAAATAAAATGGATAGAATGGGCTGTGACTTCTTTAATTGCATTAAGGAAATTAATGAGAAGTTGAATAAAAAAGCCTGTGCTATTCAATTACCAATAGGTAATGAATCTGAGTTTTCCGGGGTTATCGACCTCATTAAAAAGAAGGCATTTTACTGGGAAGATGAGGACCAAGGGTCCACCCAAAAAATTGCAGATATTCCAAATGAGTATGAAGAAAAGTTTGAGGCGGCCAGGGATAATCTTATTGAATGTCTTGCTGACTTTGATAATGATTTGGCTGAACTTTATTTGGATGGAGAAGAAATTCAAGAAGATATGATTAAAAGTGTGATAAGGAAATTGGTCATAAAAAATGATTTTGTTCCTGTCCTTTGTGGAAGCGCTTTTAAAAATAAAGGAATTCAACCTCTTTTAGATGCAGTCGTCGACTACTTACCCTCTCCAATTGATAGGGGAGTCGTAGGTGGCGTAAGTGGTAAAAATGTAGAAAAAGAAATTGTCCGTAAGCCTTCCTCTTCGGAGGGTTTTAGTGGTCTCGCTTTTAAAATAGCTTTCGATCCTTTTGTTGGTACTCTTACCTACTTTAGAGTTTATTCGGGAGAGCTCTCTGTTGGCCAAAATGTTTTTAACCCCCTTTCTAAAAAGAGGGAGAGAATAGGAAAGATTTTGGTTATGCATGCAAATAAAAGAGAGGAAATTCAAAAGGTTGGCCCTGGCGAAATTGTTGCGCTTACAGGGTTGAAGGACACAACGACAGGGCAAACACTGTGCTCAGAAAATAGTACGATTATATTTGATTTGATGGAGTTTCCAGAGACTGTGATATCATTGGCCATTGAAGCGAAAACGTCTACAGATGAGAAAAAGTTACACTCGACCCTTTCTCAATTGAAGCTAGAGGATCCCTCTTTTGCTTTCAAAGAAAATAAAGAAACAGGGCAGCTATTAATTTATGGTATGGGTGAGCTCCATTTGGATATCATCGTTGATAGAATAATAAGGAACTTTTCTGTTGGAATTAGAGTAGGAAAGCCCCAAGTCTCATATAGAGAAGGCATATTGGGCTTTGGAGAAAGTGAAGCCTCACATGAGGTAGAAGTCGGTGGAAAAAAACAATCAGGGCATTGTAAACTTAGAGTAGAAAAAATAGATAAAAAGAATGGTGTTGTTTTCGAAAGCGAGCTGAATAAGCGGAACCTACCAATAAATTTAATTGAAGCAATTAAAGAGGGCGTTTTAGAATCAATTCCTGGAGGAATTGTTGCGGGTTACCCCTTAACAAATTTAAAAATTACATTAATTGCGGCTAATTTTAATGAGGATGAAGCTTCAGAGGTTGCATATAAAATTGCGGCAGCAAGTTGTTTGAGGAAGGCATGCTTAAATGCAAAAGTTACAATCCTAGAACCAATAATGAAGTTAGAGGTTTCTACACCGCTAGATTTCACTGGTGATGTGATTTCGGATATAAACGGAAAAAGAGGCAAGGTTCTAAATATTGGTTCCAAGAATAATAAAGACTTAATAGACGGAGAAGTACCGTTGGCAGAATTGTTCGGTTATAGCACAGCATTGCGTTCTAAAACCCAAGGACGAGGTAGCTTTTCAATGTATTTTGAGAAGTATTTGCCATTACAAAGTGAGCTAGAGAAAAAGTTTCTAGAAAGTAGGGGTATTTCATTAATTTCAAGTCAAAATTAATAAGCTAAAAAGATACTGCTTGACAAAGAGACTCATAAAAAATAAATACATCATTCAATTAGAAAGTATAAGGAAAGTGAAATGAAGGCTACAAGGTTACGTATTAAATTGAGAGCTTACGACCATAGTTTATTGGATAACTCGGTAAACGAAATAGTTCAAACAGCTAAAGATACGGGAGCAAGGGTCGCTGGTCCTATCCCATTACCAACAGCTATAAATAAATTTACTGTACTTCGGTCGCCACACAAGGATAAGAAGTCCAGAGAACAGTTTGAAATGAGAACTCACAAGCGAATGATTGATATTTTGGAGCCGACTCAGCAAACAATTGACAGTTTAATGAAATTAGATCTCTCTTCTGGTGTTGACGTAGAAATTAAATACTAGTATATAGAGGCAGGGCAACTTCAAAAAAATAAAAACCATGAAAGCATCCCCAAGTGCGGGGTGATGCTGTGGAGGACAGATGACAGAAAAAACTAAGTCACCTAGCACAGATAAGGTAGGTCTTAATACATTCTTTTGCCAGAAGGCAGGAATGACAAGGGTATTCGACTCGAATGGAAATCATATTCCAGTAACAGTAGTTAAGCTAATCCCAAATTACATTACACAAGTAAAAACCATTGAAAAAGATGGCTATGAATCATACCAAATTGGTTACGGGTCCAAAAAAGAAAAGTTGGTCTCTAAGCCGATAAAAGGTCATGTTAAGAAAGCAAACATTGAAATTAACCTTAATAATTTTTCAGAGCTGAAAAAAGGCGATGATGAATTAAGCAAGGATAATCTTGGAAAAGAGCTAGCTTTAACAAATTTTGCCGAAGGTTCTTTTATCGATGTTACCTCAGTAACAAAAGGTAAGGGGTTCCAAGGGGTTATTAAAAAGTTTGGTTTCTCTGGTGGGCCTGCAGCTCATGGGTCTCATTTTCATAGAGGCACAGGATCTATTGGGAATAGAGCAACACCTGGAAGAGTTTTTAAGGGTAAAAAAATGCCTGGAAGAATGGGTGGGAAGCTTCAAACAGTTCAAAATCTAACAATCCACGAAGTCAATTTAGAAAAAGGTTATATCTTAATAAATGGATCAGTACCTGGCCCGAAAGACGGTTTCGTTAAGGTATCTAAGGCTGTAAAAAAATAGGGAAGGAATAAAAGATGGCTGAATTAACAGTTTTAAATAAGAACTTTGAAGAACAAGAAAAGCTAGATGTTAAATTAGATTTAGGTAGCGATCAAATAAATGTTCCTGTGGTTCATCAAGTGGTAAAGGCAACTTTGGCTGGAAGAAGGCAAGGTAATGCAAAAACAAAAGAGCGAGGCGAAATTAGAGGCGGTGGCGCTAAGCCTTTTAAGCAAAAGGGAACAGGCCGTGCGAGGCAAGGATCAAGTCGATCACCCTTGCTAGTCGGTGGTGGAACGACTTTTGGTCCAAGACCAAGGTCTTATGAGCAAAAAATAAATAAGAAAGTCTCTTC
>JAOMEV010000053.1 GCA_028346125.1 Bacteriovoracales bacterium
CGACATACCCAAACTGTATATCTTTAAAAATCACATAACAGAATCAAATAAAATAAGAACCCGCAATAATAAAAAGCAAAACGACAATTTAGTACCAGTCAGCTCAATCCATTACTGAACTTACACATCTGGCCTATCAAGCATGTAATCTGCATGCTGTCTTAATAGAAATCTTATCTCGAAGTAGGCTTCCCACTTAGATGCTTTCAGCGGTTATCCCTTCCAAACTTAGCTACCCGGCAATGCAACTGGCGTCACAACCGGTACACCATAGGTTTGTCCAACCCGGTCCTCTCGTACTAAGGTCAGCTCTTCTCAAATTTCTTACGCCCACGGAGGATAGAGACCGAACTGTCTCACGACGTTCTGAACCCAGCTCGCGTACCGCTTTAATTGACGAACAGTCAAACCCTTGGGACCTGCTCCAGCCCCAGGATGCGATGAGCCGACATCGAGGTGCCAAACCGCGTCGTCGATGTGAACTCTTGGACGCGATCAGCCTGTTATCCCCGGAGTACCTTTTATCCGTTGAGCGATGGCCCTTCCACTCGGAACCACCGGATCACTAACACCTAGTTTCCTACCTGCTCGGCTTGTTTGCCTCGCAGTCAAGCTCCCTTATGCGTTTACACTCTACAGCCGGTTTCCATTCGGCCTGAGGGAACCTTTGTGCGCCTCCGTTACTCTTTAGGAGGCGACCGCCCCAGTCAAACTGCCTACCAGACATTGTCCCCCGACCGGATAACGATCGTAGGTTAGGATTCCAAGACACAAAGGGTGGTATTTCAAGGTTGTCTCCCCGTACACCGGAATGCACGGATCAAAAACTCCCACCTATCCTACGCAATGTGTCTCGAAAACCAATGCCAAGCTACAGTGAAGGTTCACGGGGTCTTTTCGTCCTTCCGCGGGTAGCGCGTATCTTCACGCGCACTCCAATTTCACTGGGTCTCCAGTTGAGACAGTGGGGAAGTCGTTACGCCATTCGTGCAGGTCGGAACTTACCCGACTAGGAATTTCGCTACCTTAGGACCGTTATAGTTACGGCCGCCGTTTACTCGGGCTTCGATTCAAAGCTTCGATTACTCTAACCTCTCCTCTTAACCTTCGAGCACCGGGCAGGCGTCAGTCCATATACTTCCTCTTGCGAGTTTGCATAGACCTATGTTTTTGATAAACAGTCGCTACCCCCTTTTCACTGCGGCCCTCTTTAGCTCAAGAAGCAAGTTCTATCACCAAAAAAGGCGTGCCTTATCCCAAAGTTACAGCACCAATTTGCAGAGTTCCTTAACTGGAGTTCACCCAAGCGCCTTAGAATTCTCATCCCATCTACCTGTGTCGGTTTACGGTACGGATTAATAGACATCTCCTTACGAAGCTTTTCTAGGAAGCATAGGA
Source organism: Bacteriovoracales bacterium (assembly GCA_028346125.1). GTDB lineage: Bacteria > Bdellovibrionota > Bacteriovoracia > Bacteriovoracales > Bacteriovoracaceae > UBA7317. Next base: position 1,399 of record JAOMEV010000053.1, read on the forward strand.
TCATGAACTTCGGGCTAGGCCCTCGTCATCACATCTCAGTGTTAATAGAAACCCGGATTTGCCTAAGTCTCCCACCTACATGCTTAAACCACTAACCAAAGTGTGGCTTCACTACCTTTCTCCGTCACTCCACTAAGTCAAACGATAACTACTAAGTACAGGAATATTAACCTGTTATCCATCCACTACGCCTTTCGGCCTCGCGTTAGGATCCGACTAACCCTGGGCGGAGTCACCTGGCCCAGGAACCCTTAGATTTTCGGCGGGAACGATTCTCACGTTCCTTATCGTTACTCATTTCAGCATCAGCTCTTGTGATACCTCCAACGCTCCTTACGGTACGTCTTCATCGGCATACACAATGCTCTCCTACCATTGGAATAAATCCCAATCCATAGCTTCGGTAAATCACTTAAGCCCCGTTGAATTTTAGGCGCAGGATCACTAGTCCAGTGAGCTATTACGCTTTCTTTAAAGGGTGGCTGCTTCTAAGCCAACCTCCTGGATGTCAAAGTAATCCCACAACCTTTCCCACTTAGCGATTATTTTGGGACCTTAGCTGATGGTCTGGGCTCTTTCCCTTTCGACTATGGACCTTAGCACCCATAGTCTCACTCCTTAGCATCACTTATCGGTATTCTGAGTTTGATATGGTTTGGTAAGCCGGTAAGCCCCCTAGCCAATTCAGTGCTATACCCCCGACAGTGTCAACTAAAGGCTGCACCTAAATGCATTTCGGAGAGAACCAGCTATCACGGAATTTGATTGGCCTTTCACCCCTATCCACAAGTCATCCCAACAGTTTTCAACCTATATGGGTTCGGTCCTCCACGAGGTTTTACCCCCGCTTCAACCTGCTCATGGATAGCTCATCCCGTTTCGGGTCTACGACATGCAACTGATTCGCCCTATTCAGACTCGGTTTCCCTACGGCTACACCTGCAACGGCTTAACCTTGCTACACATCGTAACTCGCTGAATCATAATGCAAAAGGTACGTGATCAAGCTTTACAATAGCTCTCTCACTGTTTGTAAGTATATGGTTTCAAATTCTATTTCACTCCCCTTATCGGGGTTCTTTTCATCTTTCCCTCACGGTACTTGTTCACTATCGGTCAGTAAGGAGTATTTAGCCTTGGAGAGTGGTCTCCCCAGATTCAGACAAGATTTCACGTGTCCCGTCCTACTCAGGATACCCACCAATTCTCTAACAATTTCGATTACGGGGCTTTCACCCTCTTTGGCCTGCCTTCCCAAACAGTTCATCTATCGTTATTGAATCTTATGTAGGTCCTACAACCCCAGTAAGTAAACTTACTGGTTTGGGCTCTTCCATGTTCGCTCGCCGCTACTTACGGAATCTCAATTGATTTATTTTCCTGAGGGTACTTAGATGTTTCAGTTCCCCTCGTTAGCTCTGTCATGGCTACTTTACTCACCATGCAGTGATCCAGTATCTCTACTGGCCGGGTTGCCCCATTGGGAAATCCACGAGTCAAAGCATACTTGGTCACTCGTCGTGGCTTATCGCTACCTAGCAAACGTCCTTCATCGCCTCTTACTGCCAAGATATCCACCATATACCCTTAATAGCTTTTTATTTTATTAAAGATTATTAAATCTTGGATGCGGGTTCTCGTCTTCTATCTGATCCTGTTATGTGATTTTCAAAGATCAATTATTCTCTGGTGGGACAGGGAGGACTCGAACCTCCGACCCCATCCTTATCAGGGATGTACTCTAACCAGCTGAGCTACTGTCCCAGCTTCCAAAGAATAAAGAATAAAAAGAGAAAAAACTGTTTAAGTGGTTTGACCAGAATGGCGATGCTTAATTAAAAGCTTCGCTTCATCCTTTAAAAGGAGGTGATCCAGCCGCAGGTTCCCCTACGGCTACCTTGTTACGACTTCACCCCAGTCATCGGTTCGACCGTAGGCGCTCCCCTCTGCAAGCAGTTAGGGCCACGACTTCAGGTAAAACCAACTCCCGTGGTGTGACGGGCGGTGTGTACAAGGCCCGGGAACGTATTCACCGTGGCGTGCTGATCCACGATTACTAGCGATTCCAACTTCATGGAGTCGAGTTGCAGACTCCAATCCGGACTGAGACCAGCTTTTAGAGATTTGCTTGCCCTCGCGAGTTCGCTTCCCCCTGTACTGGCCATTGTATTACGTGTGTAGCCCTAGGTATAAGGGCCATGAGGACTTGACGTCATCCCCACCTTCCTCCTGGTTAACCCAGGCAGTTTCTTTAGAGTGCCCAACTTAATGCTGGCAACTAAAAATGGGGGTTGCGCTCGTTGCGAGACTTAACCCAACATCTCACGACACGAGCTGACGACAGCCATGCAGCGCCTGTCACTGAATTCCCCGAAGGGCACTCCACCTTTTCGGGCGGATTCTCAGGATTTCAAACCTAGGTAAGGTTCTGCGCGTTGCTTCGAATTAAACCACATAATCCACCGCTTGTGCGGGCCCCCGTCAATTCCTTTGAGTTTTAGTCTTGCGACCGTACTTCCCAGGCGGAGAACTTAACGCGTTAGCTGCGACGCTGCAGGGGTCAACTCCCACAACGTCTAGTTCTCATCGTTTACGGCGTGGACTACCAGGGTATCTAATCCTGTTTGCTCCCCACGCTTTCGTACCTCAGCGTCAGTACTTTTCCAGGAAGGCGTCTTCACTCCAGGTGTTCCTTCGCATCTCTACGGATTTTACCCCTACATGCGAAATTCCCCTTCCCCCTCTAAGACTCTAGATAAACAGTTTCAGACGCAGTTCCAAAGTTGAGCTCTGGGATTTCACATCTGACTTACCTATCCGCCTGCGTACGCTTTACGCCCAATAAATCCGAACAACGCTTGCACCCTTCGTATTACCGCGGCTGCTGGCACGAAGTTAGCCGGTGCTTCCTCTGGATGTACCATCAAACTTAAAGCCTATTAGACTCTAAGCCGTTTTTCCATCCTGACAGAGCTTTACAATCCGAAAACCTTCCTCACTCACGCGGCATTGCTGCGTCAGGCTTTCGCCCATTGCGCAATATTCCCCACTGCTGCCTCCCGTAGGAGTCTGGACCGTGTCTCAGTTCCAGTGTGGCCGGTCGATCTCTCAACCCGGCTAGACATCGTCGCCATGGTGAGCCGTTACCTCACCATCAAGCTAATGCCCCGCAGGCTCATCTTTTGGCAAGTGCATAGTATAGAGGCACTCTTTAAACAACTACTTTCAAATTTGTTGTTATTATGCGGTATTAGCTAAAATTTCTTCTAGTTATCCCCCACCTAAAGGTAGATCACCTACGTGTTACTCACCCGTGCGCCACTGTACTCACTCCCGAAAGAGCTTTCTCGTTCGACTTGCATGTGTTAAGCATGCCGCCAGCGTTCGTTCTGAGCCAGGATCAAACTCTCCAAGCTACATATTAAAAAAAATTGGATTTAATTTAATAGGAATTAAAAATCTAGGTACTGATGAGACGTTAATCTCGCAGCGCTCGACTTGGCAATGGCAACAACTTCAACGTTATCAACATCAACCACCAAAACCACCTAGTTACATCGAACTATACTTCATATGGCTTCTTCTCGTCTTGCCCTAACTAAAGGGCTTTTTGATATTAAATTTTAAAAGAACTCTTTGTTTGGTGGAGATGATAGGACTCGAACCTACTACCTTCACAGTGCAAATGTGACGCTCTCCCAGTTGAGCTACACCCCCAAACGTACACTTTCTTCTCTGCTTTTTTTGCTCTCGTTTCAAGTGTGAAAGGAATTTAATCTTAACCTTCTTCACTGTCAACATTTATTTAAAAATAATTTCTTTTTTTTTTAATCCTTGTTTTCTTAAGTTTTTTTTTTAAAAATTCAATTAGATATATAGATAAGGCTTATAAATGAAATTAATTACTATTTTGCTTACTTTTCTCCTATTCCACTCATGTAAACCGAACTTTACCGGTAGTGACCATGAAAAACAGAGAGATCTACAGTTTGAAGGGTCTAGCCTTCTAACTGATAAAAGTGGCCTTACATTATCGTATGCCGTCTTAAAAACAATACATGGGCCTATGAAAGTTAGGTTTTTCCCCCAAAAAGCCCCGAATAGCATAAAAAGGATTTTGCATTTAATAAATAGTGGCTTCTACGATGGGTTAGCATTCCACAGAGTCATTAAGAACTTCATTATCCAAGCCGGAGACCCCACCAAATTAGGCAATGGTGGCAGTGGCATAAAGCTGAAACAAGAGTTTAATAACATACCCCATGTCAAAGGAACATTGGCCCTTGCTAGAGGTAAGGGAATTGACAGTGCTGATTCTCAGTTTTATATAGCGCTTTCCACTCTTCCTCATCTTGATAAGAAATATACTGTTATTGGACAGGTCACAAGTGGATTAGATGTTCTAAGCAAGATCGTTGAAGGGGATATAATAACTTCTTTTACCTTCAACCCAAATTCATTTTAAAGAAAGACCCAAGTTAAAGTTATTTGCCGTCTCTTTTTTCGTCTTTGATATAAATAAAAGTTTTTAGAATGATTAAAGCAACTATTAAAACCCAGAAGATTCCATCTATACCAAAATTGCTCATTTTAAATTGTTCTTTTTTTGGCCTTTCTACATCATCGTAAACGACAGAAGATTTATATTGTTTGCTCATTTTTCCTCTTTTTTAACTAATTTGCTTTATTTAATTTACCTATAGAGTCCTTCTAGAACAAGAAAGAAAGCATAAGCGCCTGCGCTCAATGGAATTAAGGCAATAAACTTTAGCCAGGCCCTCTCTTCTTTAAGATGCATGTAATAATAGGCTACTGCAAAAGCCTTAATCACGGCCAAAGCAGTAAGGGCAACACCTTTACCAAACTTTTCTAATGAATCCATATTTGGAACCCAAAGCTCAACAACAGTAAGGACACCCAAAGCAAAAAAGACCCACATATATTCTTTTGTGTGCCCTTTGTATTCTCCTGTATTATCACCCATTATTACCTCGCCCTTTTTCCATTCTCTAGGATCTTAGCTTCTATTTGCTAATAAACCTATATCTACCATTAATTCATTTGTGCTTAATGTGTTGGTTGAATAGTATCCTCTAATCCACCCATTGCCATCGACTAGTACCAGTTTTTGGCTATGAACAAAGTCAAAAACAGAAAGGTCCTCTCCGGCATTGCCACTTTGGGCCTCAACAGGTGTCTTAAATCCTTTAATCAATAAATCCTCAACCTTTTTCTTTTCGCCTGTTAAGAACGACCATATATATGGATTGGCCTGTAGATTCCTTGCGTACTTATAAAGCTTCTTTGGAGTATCGAATTCAGGGTGTACGGTAAAGCTTACAATTCCTACCTTTTTTCCAAGTCCTCTTAATTTTTTTTGAATTACCTGGACTTTTTTCATATGTTTGGGACAAATCGTCGGACATGACGTGAACATAAAGTTGGCAATATAAACCTTACCTCTAAGTTCCTTTGTTCCAAAAGATTTACCGAAGCTATTAGTTAGCTCGAAAGAAGGTACTTTATAAAGCTTTGGCAAGGGTGGGGGTAATTCTCTTTTAAAAGACCTTGCCAAAGGAAATATAAACAAAAATGAAGCAAACAATAGCCAAAAGGACCTCTTACTCACAAGTTTCTCTAAGCTATTATTTTCCCTTATAAATTTTCTACTACTGAACGTTTCCATAAAAATAATCATTTCCTTCAATTAGTTTTTTTCAATTGAATCCAAGAATTTTTTTCTTTTGCCCTGGTCCTTAGTAAAAGTTTGAAGGTATCTCACATAATAGGCCACGGCCCAAATTTCATTGTCTTGAAGTACATCTTTCCAACTAGGCATTGCTGCTCCACCAGCTCCTGCCAAAAGTCTCAAGTAAAGATCATTAAGAGCAATTCTTTCTGGGTCCTTAATTCCTGGTTTTTCCTTCATTGTTCCGACAGATCTTAGGCTATGAAAGGTGAAATCTGGTGGAAGGACTTTATAACCATGTTCACTTTCTTGCAGTTTTATCTTGTACATATCCTCATCAAACTCGGTCATCTCTTCATTATTTACTTTTAGAGAGATTTGATTCAACTCTTTTTTAGAAGCATAGGCCCTATGGCATGACTGGCATTGAGCAATAAGGTGATAGACTTCCTTTCCTTTTTGAACAGCGAGACTCTTGTGCGATGGTCCATAAGGATCCTTGGAAACAACTAATTCTTCACCAAGTTTTTTACCTTTGCCTTCCCATGCTTTTGGAGCAAAAGTTTTAATGTATTGGATAACATTATAAACCTGCTCTTTACTCATATCCCATTGAAGCATTGGGGTTCCATTTAAACCATGACGGATTATTTTATGGAGTGTCTTATCATGGGGCAACTCCCCGGCGACAACGTTACCAAATTTATAGATACCCAGTTTAAAGTTTCTTGGCGGAGGAAAGAGCCCTTTCGCAGAGACACCATTGCCATCACCTTCGAAACCATGGCAACTTACACAATACTCCAGGTAGACGATCTTCCCATCATTGAGTTGATCTGCAGTCGCATAGACTCCTCCTGCAAAAAACCTACCCTCATGAAAAGTACTTTCCTTACAAGAAAAGAACATTGTCGATAAAAGGATTACCAATAAATAAGAATGAATCTTCCTCATAAATTTCCTCTTGAGTTTACTTCATAAAACGAAAAGGACCACGTAAATCAAAATCCACACAATTCCCAAAAAATGCCAGAACATACTAACATTTCTAACCAAATTTTGACCAATATCTCTAACTTCTTTGGCCCTAAAAACCATTAATATCAGCCAAGTTTTTAAAGCAATGGCGAGTACCATATGGCCTACATGAGTCCAGGTAAAGCCATAAATCAAAGAGGCATAAATTCCAGTTCCCTGGTAAATACCTTTACTTCTTAGAGTTTCCCACAAAATAAACTGTGTTCCAACAAAGAGGACCCCAAGCAGAAGAGATAAAGTTCCCATTAATTCTGCTTTTTTTTTCTGAGCACTCGATATGAAACTCCCTACTCCCCAAAACGTAAGGCTACTTAACATTATAACCAAAGTGCTCATCGAAGGTATGAAAAGGTCAACTCTTTCCATACCCATTGGAGGCCATTCCAAAGCATTAAATCGAAAAACTGCGTATCCAAGAAATAGAACGGCAAAAAGCATTGTAAAAGAAATAAGGGAAATCATCATTGCAATTGAATTTGCAAAATTCTTACCTTCTATCTGACTCTCTGCTAAACTACCCGCTGAACTCATCTTCACTTCATCCAATTAAACTTTTACAAGCTCTTCAGTCTGATATTGAAAATCCTTACCGTCTTTTAAGTTTGGGTTCCCTAGTTCATGAGGGCCACATTTTACAACAGGTATTTCTTTAAAATTATAGTGAGGTGCCGGTGATGGAATAGTCCATTCCAAAGTTCCAACTTTCCATGGGTTATCTGAAGCAGGTTTTCCTTTAACAAGGGCGTGAATAAAATTGATAAGGAAAATAAATTGCGCTGCACCCAGGATTAAAGCCGATACTGTGACAAATTCATTCATGGGAATAAGTCTTCTGAGCTCTTCGTAGAAAAAAGGATTATAGATTCTTCTATGCATCCCGCCATAACCAACAAAAATCATCCCCATGAAAACGCCATTTATTCCCATCATACTGATCCAAAAATGCACCTTGGCCCAGAACTCACTCATCATGACACCAAACATTTTTGGCATCCAAAAATAGATACCGCCAAAGCCTCCGAGAAGAACCGACGCCGCCATTGTGTAGTGAAAATGACCGACTACAAAATATGTGTCATGTAGGTAAAAATCTGTAGTTGTTGTTCCGAGATAAAGTCCTGTAAGACCACCCAAACCAAAAACAAAGACAACACCCAAAGCAAAAAGCATGGGCGAGTCCAATCTAATTGAACCTTTCCAAATCGTTCCTAACCAGTTCCCAAAGAAAATGGCCGAAGGTATAGATATCGTCATAGTGAGAGTCATAAATGATTGCGTTAAAAGTGGACTCATTTGAGTTGTAAACATATGGTGCCCATAAACAAGTATGGACAATACGGAAATGGCCACCATCGAAAGTGCCGTCGCTTTAGCAGCAAAAGCCGGCTTCCTAGCAAAGAATGAAAGTAAATCAGAAACAACCCCCCAAGCAGGAAGAATAAGAATATAAACTTCAGGGTGACCGAATATCCAAAAAACATGCTGATACAATATAGGATCGCCAGAACCCGTCGTCGCAGCTGCCCCAGCAAGAAAGAAGGTCGTCCCAAAAACCCTATCAAAAATCACCAAAAGGCAACCCGCACCAAGAACAGGTAGGAAGATTGCGTTTAAAATGGCCGTCATCCAGATACCCCAAATAGTGAGAGGCATATCAAAATAGCCCATACCTGGGGCCCTTAGGGTAATGACAGTTGTAATATAGTTGATAGCACCGAGTATTGAAGAAGCCCCTACAATAAAAATGGCCAAATACCAGAGCGTTTGTCCAATACCTGGACTTCCAAAAGTTAAGGCCAGTGTTGGATAAGATGTCCATCCCCCTGCAGCAGCCCCAAGCGGAGTAAATAACGCGGAAAGAAGCACGACAGAAGAAATAAAGAAAAACCAATACGAAAGCATATTAAGGAGAGGAAAAGCCATGTCCCTGCAGCCAATCATAAGAGGGATACAGAAGTTTCCAAAACCTCCAATTAATATCGGAGTAATTGCATAAAAAATCATAATAGTACCGTGCTCAGTGAAAAGCATAGCGTATGTATCCGGGGGAACAACCCCGCCCGTGTGAGGAAACAGAAGCTGACCTAAAATTGGAAAAGACTGACCCGGATAGGCCAATGTCCAGCGGATCAGCATGGCCATAATCCCGCCAATTCCTAAAAAGAAAATACCTGACCATAAGAATTGCTTGGCAATCACCTTATGGTCATATGAAAAAATATATTTACTTAAAAATGTTTTCGGTGCTGGATGCGCATGCTGCTCATAGAAGGCCATACGAACTATCTCCCTTTAACTAAATTTTTTATTTATTTCCACACTCTTTACAATGCGAGACAACAAAATCACTCCCACTTCCATCCCCAGTAAAGATTTAAGTCTTCTGGGTCATTAGTCTGCACGGCTAATTTTTGTGCTTGACCTAGCCAACTTTCATAATCTTCTGGAGTATAGGTTATGAGCTTTGCCCCCATAAGGTAATGGTGAGTTCCACACATTTCTGCACAAACAATAGGGTATTTACCAGCTTTAGTAAGCTCGAACCAAAGCCTGGAAATCCTACCCGGCATGGCATCAACCTTTCTTCTTGCATTTGGAATAAAAAAAGAATGAATTACATCTTTGGAAGTTATTTGAAAAAGTACCTTTCTGTTTATTGGTAACCTTAAATCATTAGTCGTTACGACATCATCTTGTGTATTAAAAACACCATCAGCACCAGCATAACGAAACTTCCATGCCCATTGTTGGGCCATAACTTCAATCTTAACTGGCTTTTCTTTGTCCTTAGGCCAATTTAGAAAAACGTCCTTAAGATCATTGTTTGAAATTGTTGAAATCGTTGCATCGATACCAATGAAAACAGCAATTCCGATTATCGTAACGGTCCAAATATGAGCTTTTTTATTTCCATAAGTAAAATGTGGCGTTTTATTTTTTTTGTGGTGGTAAATGAAAGTAAAACCAAAGAGGCCAATACAAACAAGAACAAAGAAAAAGATATTCATGTAAGTTGTGTAATTAAAGAGCCAATCAATAAGGTGTCCGTGAACAGAAATATCTTCAGGGGGGACTGTTATATCCCAATAATCGGTACTCTGATTCACACTAAGGCCATCCAATCCAATAGAAGAAAATAAGCTCTCCACCACTGAACCGAAAAAACTTAAAACTCCAAATATTCCACTCATAAAAACACGCCCTTACTGAGTTGTAATACTCTTATATTTTTAGATTTTAAAGCAAACTACCAGACTTTATTTTATAATTAAATGGCTATTTTTTCTATTTAAAAAATATCATGCCCCCCAAAAGGAGAGGCAGGTAAATAATTGAAGCATAAAAATAATTTTTTGCCCAAGACTTTACTGATAACTCATCTTTCTTTTTGAAGATGCCTAAAGAGCTAAGATATATAAAAGGTGCATTGAGTCCTAAACAGACCCAAGAAAAAGAAGGAAGGGTTTCTCCTAAAATGACCGGCAACAGAGAAACAAAAGCAAGAACAATTGTAAAAGAAAAAATATTCCTTGTTGTGGCGTCCAACCCTTTCTGGCTGGGATAAATTTTTATATTAGCCGTGTTGTAATCTTGAGCATGGTATATTGAAATGGCCCAAAAATGAGGGAGTTGCCATACTAAAAGAATGCCAAAAAGACAGTAGGCAAAAGGGCCTAACTCTCCAGTCACAGAGGTCCAACCCATTATTGGTGGAATAGCACCAGGCACTGCACCAACATAAACAGCATACTCACTTTTTTGTTTCATAGGGGTGTAACTAAAGAGGTAGAGAACGGTCGCTATAAAAGCAAGAAAACCTGTTATCCAATTAGCGAAAAAAAACAAACCGCCAAGCCCGACACATAGCAACATACAACCAAATATCAGGGCTTGCCCTGGGCCCAATTTTCCTGAAGGCAGAACCCTCTCTTTAGTCCTCTCCATTTTAGAGTCTACATCTATTTCGATATAACAATTGAGGGCACAAGCTCCCCCGACAACAAGAGCAATAAAAAGCAAAGATATAATAGGAGTCATTGAATTTAAATCTTTAGAGGCCAGTACCACCCCAACAAGGGAAGTGGACATTACAAGTCCCGAAAGTTTTGGTTTAGTTAATTCCAAGTAATTAGAAAATAACTGCAAGAAACTTCTCACCGGTAAATTTTCTTCCATAGACTTCAAACTTAAATGCTCCACATAACTCTCAGCAAGAAAAAGCATATCGAGCAGTGCCCAACATGACCATCTTTATTTTAATTATTTGTTCAAGAAAAACCCAAACTAATAAGAAATTCAATCCATCCCCTTCCTTAGTAAAGTTTTGTTCTAAAGACAATATGCATCTTGTATAATTTATTAAAAAAGGCCTTTCAAAAAAGAGTCTTTTTTGTATATCTCAAATAAAACTTCCTTTGGAGACAAAAGATGGAAAAACAAAATAAACCGGTCTATTACAAGGATTATCTTCAGCTCAATAAACTTCTCGACTCACAAAGCTGTAAAAGCAAAGAGGTCGGGAATGAGTGTCATGATGAAACATTGTTTATTATTGTTCACCAGGCCTATGAACTCTGGTTCAAACAAATCATTCATGAATTGGACTCTATCCTTCCTATCTTTGCCAAAGAATCAATACCTGATTCTCAAATGTCTCTTATAAGTGCAAGACTTGAACGAATTATTCATATCCAAAAGGTCCTTGTTGAACACCTTGTTATTTTAGAAACGATGACACCCATGGACTTTCTTGAATTTAGAGACCTCCTTATTCCTGCTTCTGGTTTTCAAAGTGTCCAATTTAGAATGATTGAAATTAAATTAGGGCTAGGTCTTAAAAAAAGAAATACCGAATTTGAAGGGTTTATCCTTGGAAGGCTTGCTCAGGAGGATAGAGATCTCCTCTTGAATATTGAAGAGGATAAGTCCCTCCTCGAACTTATAGAAAAGTGGTTAGAGAGAGTCCCCTTTATACAAGACGGTAAGTTCGATTTTTGGAAAGAATTCCAAAAGTCAGTTAATGAAATGTTAAAATCTGACCGAGAAATTATCGAGAAAAACACCTCAATTCCCGAAGAGCAAAAAAATATTCAACTTGAAAGTCTAGAAGTAACAAAAGAGACGTTCTTTTCTCTTTTTGACCCTGAGAAATACAACACCCTTATTGCAGAAGGCAAAAAAACTCTATCCCAAAAAGCAACACTGGGTGCCCTTTTCGTAATGCTCTACAGAGACGAACCTCTCCTTTACCTTCCTTATAAAGTTTTAAATTCACTTATGGATATTGACGAAAACTTTATTGCATGGAGGCAACGACATGCTCTTATGGCCCAACGGATGTTAGGAACTAAAATTGGTACAGGAGGCTCCTCTGGACATGATTACCTTAAAAAAGCGGCCGACAAAAATAGAGTCTTTTTAGATTTGTTCAACCTATCTTCCTTCATCATACCCAGATCAAAGTTACCAGTTCTGCCAGAATCAATAAAAAGAGAACTCAATTTTTATTTTTCGGAGAACTCAAAAATCAAAACTTAAATGATGCTTTTTTGTGTAAGGAGTAATTTTTTCTTCAATTAGCTTTTTGGCCCTAGGTAAATTGAGCTGTTCCTTAGAATCTAGACCTTCGCTTAATTCGTCGATGAGCTCCTTTTGAATTTTACCTAATTCAAAAGCATGCTTATAATCGATTAATCCATAAGTAACAATAGCATAACGAGAGCGATACAGAGAGGGAAATGTCTTCTCCAATAGGTTTTCAATTTGCTTCTTCAATAAAAAACTTGAGTCCCCTACTTTATTTTTCATTTCAAAAAAGTTCTCTAGGGCCATATCTGCTATTGCATCTGCATTTTCTTTTCTGTTTTTTATAAATTGTCCAAATAAGGAATCCCAGTTTTTTTCATTGTCAGACATAAGGTCATCTAAAACCGCACAGTCTTCAAAGCCACAATTCATCCCCTGTCCAAAAAAGGGAACAATTGCATGGGCAGCATCACCTAAAAGAATCATTTTATCCTCAAGATACCAAGGATAGCACTTAACCGTCCCAAGTTTTCCTGTAGGATTTTCCATAAATTCTTCTTCCAAATGAGGTAATAGCCTTTCAGCATCTGGAAATTTTGTCTTAAATAATTTTCTTGCCTCTTTCTTATTATTTATATCTCCAAAATTAGGAACCCCACCTTCAGACTTATGAGGCATATAGAGAGTTCCTGTAAAGCTTCCCTTTAAATTGGCCAGAGTCATAAACATATAACTTCCCCGTGGCCAAATATGGAGAGAGTCCTTATCCAGACAGTAATTTCCAGACTCATCCGAAGGCATAAAAAATTCTTTATAGCCAGATTCAAGGGGATCTATATCTTCGTAAAATTCATTTTTTTCAAACTTTTCCGCATAGTTAACCCGAAGGTGGTCCATCAAAATTTTTCTACACTGAGAACCTGCTCCATCCGCTGCAAAAACTAGTCCTAATTTATAACACTCTTCATCTCCCTTAGCGTTAATAAAAAAATATTTCCTTTCGCTAAAATCGCATTTGGTTAGACTAGAGTTAAAGAGGAATTTAACCCCTTCTTTTTCGGCCAATGAAATGAGCTTTTCATTCAGCTTTGACCTAGAGACAGAATAATTGCATTCATTTTTATCTTTCCCATAGGGCTGAAAGGTCAAATCCTCTTCTATGGAATGAATCATTCTTCCAAATACAGGTACCGTAATTTTTTTAATTTCCTCCCAAAGACTTAGCTTTTTTAATGCATGAATTCCCCGCGAAGTTGCAATCAAATTTATAGACCTGCCATGATCTTTATCACTTTTGCGTAAATCTTCTCTTCTCTCAAAAACAACGACATCAATCCCTTTTCTTTTTAAAAAAATGGCCATCAAACTTCCAACAAGTCCTCCTCCTATAATGGCATATTTTTCTTCTTTGACCGTCATAGGACTTCCTCAAAAATTTGGGCCAAATGATAAACATCTTGAAAGCTGTTATAAATAGGTGCAGGAGTCACCCTAAAAATATCTGGCTCTCTAAAATCAAATATCACTCCCTTCGACTTCAAGCTTTCTAGTAATTTTTTTGAGCCTTCCTCGATTTTTAGGCAAAGCATGCTTCCCCTATCGTCGGGAGTAACAACGTGGCATTTCTCTTTTAGCAAAAACTGAAGGTAAGATGTGAGCTCATCACCTTTTTTCCTTAAGGCCTTCATCGTTGCCTTTTCAAAAAGGTCCATCGAGGCCCTCAATGATGCCAATTGAAAAATAGGTGGATTACTCAACTGCCATGCTTCTGCGTTACCAATGGACTTAAACTCTCGTTCCATGAGAAATCTTCTTTTTTTATCGTGGCCCCACCATCCCTCAAACCGGGGTATATTCGGATCCTTATGATGTCTTTCATGAACAAAGCACCCTGCTAAACCTCCTGGCCCTGAGTTCAGGTATTTATAAGAACACCAAACAGCAAAATCCACTTCCCAGTCATGAAGCTCTAAAAGTAAGTTTCCCGCTCCATGGGCGAGGTTAAACCCCGCCATGGCCCCTTTTTCATGGGCCTTTTCACTAATTGACTTAAAGTTATATCGTTGACCTGTCAGATAATTAACATTTCCCAACATAACTAAAGCAAGCTCATCACCAAGCTCATCAATTTTATCAAGAATATCGCTTTCCCTCATGCATTCCTCACCCTGACGAGGAGCCAATTCAACAATGGCCTCTTTGGGGTCAAAACCGTGAAACTTTGCCTGAGAATCAACAGCATACTGATCCGAAGGAAAGCTATTTGGTTCTATCAGAATTTTAAAGCGCTTGGCAGTTGGCCTATAAAAAGAAACCATCATGAGGTGAAGATTGACAGTAAGGGTGTTCATAACCACAACTTCAGAGTTTTTGGCCCCTACTAAATTGGCCATCTGTTCGGTTAGAGTTTCATGGTAAGAAACCCAAGGGTGCCTACTTTTGAAATGTCCTTCCACACCAAATTTTGCCCAAGCTTCACACTCCTCCTGGATATATTCCGGAGCCTTTTTAGGCATGAGTCCCAATGAATGCCCCGCAAAATATAATATAGGGCCCTCTGAGCTCTCACTTTGGGGAAAACAAAAGCTTTCTCTAAAATTTCTTAGGGGATCATCACTATCTTTTTTTTGAGCGAACTCAAGAGATTGATCATTAGCTGAGAAATTCATTAACTCTCCTCATTTTGTACTTTCACTCTGACTTCTCCAAGGTCCTGAACTACCAAACGGCAATCCATCCCTGGCCTAAGCATAACAGCGGCCGTAGCAGCGCCTGCCAAGATAACACTTCCCGCTTTTATAGTAAGACCTCGATCTGTCATTAAATTGGAAAGCTCAACA
>JAOMEV010000054.1 GCA_028346125.1 Bacteriovoracales bacterium
TCTTTTTATAAAAAAGAGAATGGTGTCTGGATTTCTGAAGATATGGGGGATGAAAGAAAGTTTTCTGAAAGAAAAATTAAAATAAGGCCTTTTGTATTCCAGGTAAATACCGAAAAGGAGCAAGTCTATTTTGTCAAAATTAATGGTGGTCTTAACCAAATAAATTTAACGCTTGTTTCTCAAAAGCAAATGCTATTTAAAGAAGGTGAGGATAACCAGGTATATGGAATATTTTTTGGAATCATTATTTCAATGGTTCTATATAACGTTTTTATTCTTTTCTCAACAAAAAGTTATAGTTACTTTTTTTATGTAATGTATGTGTTTTTTTACGGCCTTTTCCTGGCCGGTTATCAGGGCTTTACCCAGAAATATTTGTTTTATAACCTTCCCTGGTTTAGTAATAATGGCCTTAGTTTTACTATGGGGTTATCTGAACTATCACTAACTTTATTTACGATATCTTATTTGAATATTGGGTCAAAAAACAAAAAACTATTCTTTTTCTTTAAAATAAGTGTTTTTGGTGGGCTAATTGTTATTTTGTCTTCACTCATTAATCCCTATGCAGTGAATGTAAAACTCTTTTTTCTAAATGCCGCCGTTATTTCTTTTCTCGCTTATGGAACAGCAATTTATAAGTGGATTAAGGGCTATAGGCCGGCGAGATATTTTACCCTTGCCTTTTCCTTTATGATTATAGGGAGCATGATCACTAATATGGCCGTAGCTAATATTTTGCCGAATTTGGCGTTCTTTAGGCAGTCAATAATATTTGGAACCGCGCTTCAGCTCATCTTCCTGTCCATGGGTCTTGCTGATAGATTTAACCTTATTCAAGAAGAGGCAAAAAAGCTTCAAGAAAACTATGCGAAGGAGCTTGAAAAAGAAGTTACAGAAAAAACGAAACAGGTTGTGATGGAAAAAGAAAGAGCAGAGTCCTCAGAAAAAGAGGTTTCAGGGCTTCTCCATAATATGAGACAATCCGTTTTTAGTGTTGATAATGAGGGGACCATTATTCCTCCTGTTTCAGAATATAGTTTGGAGTTATTTGGAAAGCCTATTGTAAAGGAAAGTGTCTTTGAAACCCTTTACAAAGATTTGGATAAAGAGGGTGAACTTTTTGCTCAGGCCCAGTTCGTTATAGGAGTTTCTGTAAACGAGGATTTGTATCAATATGATGCCATTGGAGGGGGACTTCCTGGAAAAATATATATGAAGGGCGATAATGAAGAAGAAAAGTCTTTGAAAATTAATTATTCACCAATTACCGATCAAGAGGATATGGTTACAAAAATTATGATGGTCGTAGAAGATGTTACCGAATTAGAAAATTTAGAAAGAAAGGCCCAGGAAAGTAAAGAACAATCAGCGAAAAAAATAACGAGGCTCCAAGAGATTGTTTCAAATGATAAAAAGGGAATACAACTCTTTACAAAGGAAGCGAACCTAAATTTACAGTATGCTAAAGAGTCTGTTGAGGAAAAAGACCTTGACCGCTTATTTAGAGCGGCCCACACGGTAAAAGGGAACTCAAGAATTCATAATCTTAGGGGTTTATCTTCTGAGGTTCATGTTATTGAAAATGATATAGATAATTTAAGAAAATCACCTGATGGAAAAAATGTAGAAAAAGAGGCCCTTAATACTATTTATGAAAGGTTAAAAGTGTCGGTCGAGGAATATCTTCAATTATGCAAAGAAATTTTTGGTGAAGATATTGATGGCTCTTCTTCGGAAATTGACCTTGATGATATGATCATTTCAAAGTCTTTATTTATGTCTAGCCTTGAAGAATTAAAAGAAATAAGTAATGAAATTGGAAGTGAAAAAATATCAAAAATTTTAGTTAAATTAGAACGAGAAGAGTTTAAAAAGTATCTTGGAATCTTGCATAAAACTGTTGATAGTATTTCTTTGTCTTTAAGTAAAAATATTGAACTTAAAATCGAAGGTGATGATATTTATTTAGATATGACCACTGCTTCAATGATTAAAGACTCTCTTATGCATATTATTCAAAACTCTGCAGATCATGGAATTCAGAAAGAGGGAGTCATAAAAGTTGTATTAAAAGAGGTTGATGGGAAAATGAATATTTCTGTTTCTGATGATGGCGCAGGGATTGATGCAGAGGTCATTTATCAGAAATCAGTTGAAAAGGGCCTTATAAAAGCAGGAACTTCTGGAGAGCTTCAACCCGAAGATAAGCTGCAATTGATTTTCCTTCCAGGCTTTTCTACAAAAGATGTCGCAACCGAATTTTCTGGAAGAGGGGTCGGAATGGATGTTGTCAAAACAAATATTGGAACATTAGAAGGTTCAGTTCAAATACAATCCACTTTAGGTGAAGGCACAACCTTTAATATATCGATACCGCTTAAGAGTTAGATTAAATCCTTTAGAAAATTCTGTCTCCATATAATCTGCATGAGGATAGGGTCAAAGTCATTCTTGATGAGCCCTTTTGCAATGTCCGATGTTTTTCGGAAATTCTTGTTGAGGGTAAATTTCCAAAAGTCTTTAAAGGGCATTTTTACAGAGTCCTCTAGGTCTTCGTGGATATCAATGAGATCCCACAGAAAGCCAGTGACTCTCCACTCGTTATTTTCTCCAGGGCAAACATCCGAAGGAATATTTTCAAACTCAATGGGGGCCCTTCGGGCCACCATAAATTCAAATTTGGCATCTGGGTCGTTGAGTTTAACTTTTAGCCAAGCAGCAAAAAAACTAGCCCACCCCTCACTGAGGGCCAAACCTTTTGAATAACATTTATCAATTTTATGACTTCCACCTTCGAGTGTTCCAATTTTAGCTTGGTCATAGAGAGCATGGCCTAACTCATGCCCAACAACATCCCAAAAGTGGCCCTTTGTAATGTTTATGGTTCCCCACGAGTAGTAGTCACCTCTTCCAGGAAAAACAATATCAATTTTCTTTCTCCAAAAGTCTAAAATGGCCAATTTTTTAAATTTTTTAACCGCCGTCATGGCCACATCATAAATTCCCAGGGCCTGTCCAGAAAATTGATCATGATTAAAAATGAAGGAGGTCATTCTGCCACACTCTAAATTAACAGGCACTTGGTAGGTCTTTCTTTGCTTTATATTGAAGTATTTGTTCTTAAGCTTAAAGACACCTTTGACTAGGCCATTAGGTCTTCTTTGACAAAATTCAAGTGTCTGTCCTTTATTATTGGCAGTAATGGTAACTTTTTGGTCTTTCAAATAAATTTCTATGGAAGGAACGAGGCTAATCTTTTGATTTTTTTCAATGAAAAAAGAGGCCCCGATATTTCCAGAACGTAGGTTTTTGTAAATCGTACGTGAAGGTTGTAGACGGTAATTTGATATAATACTAGGTTCTGCACCCTTCCAGTCAATATCGCCTTCATGGGCAAACAGAAATAGGGGGAAAAGGAGTAAAGTTACAAATTTCATTTCTATCCTCTTTAGCTTCGTATATTCCTTGGGGCTTTAAATAAAGCTTAGACGAGTCCTTCATTTTCCTGAAGATCAGTGAGCTCTTGTGATTGGCCATTTCTTTTCAATAACCTGAGTTTATTACTTTCAATGCTTTCCGGCCCGTGCTTGAATGCTTCCCAAAAGACAGCGAATGTGCTTTTTCTCACTTCCGCGCCTTGCTCTTCAATATCTGGAAGAATTTCTTTATGAAGAAGTTGAAGGTTATACCATGGGACAGTGGGGTAAACGTGATGCCCGATGTGCCAATTAATATTATTCCAGCAAAAACTGTGAACAGGGTTGCTTGTGATTGTCCGAGATCCTGCAAGTTGTCCTTTATCCCACGGCGTTCCATGGTGTTCAGTTACAAAACGAATAGAATTTAAAAGGCTAAAAGAAATTAATGGTCCCCAAAAAATTTCGAAGAGTTTGTTCTCTACACCATGGAGGACCGCCCATTGATAGATAAAGTAATAACAGGAGAAATGGAGGATATTTTCTCCAATGTGAATAAAGAGTTTTTTACCTCTAAAGTATTGAAAGGGATATATAAATGTAAACTGTATAACCGATAGAAAGATTCCGAAGAAAATATAGCCATAATAGACGAGGAAATCACCTACATTTCTATTCCCCATAAAAGCAGCATCGGGGTCTTTTTCGGTTCGGTTGTAACGATGGTGTCTTAGGTGATCATCTTTAAAAGATATAAAGGAAATGACAAATGGAATCATCATAAAGATTCCTGCATAAAAATTTTGCCACTTTTTTTTGAAAAGGGTGTTGTGAGTGCATTCATGCATGAAGGTCACAATACCCATTTGAAAGTAACCTGCAATGCCAAAGCAGATTATTTTAATCCATATGTTTGGTGTGTGCCATGCAATTACGCAACATAGAATCCAGATTGCATAGAATAGGAAGATCTTCCAATTTGGTAGTAAACGAACTTCAGACAATTTTTTGAGTTTTTCTTTCTCCATGAAAAGCCCCCCAAGGTTTTCCAAATTTTATCTTAAACAGTCGAGCTTTGGCCAATGCGGGCACCTAATTTAATGAAGGTTTCCTTGTGATTCTTTGTATTATCTAAAATGTCTTGATCTAAAGATAATTTTCCTTTTTGGGCAAAAAGCAAAACTGTGGACCCACCAAAGAGAAAATAACCTTTTTCTTGGCCTTTACTAAAATCATTTCCTTTATAGTTTTGGATAATCTTTCCTACACAAATGGCCCCGACTTCAATGTAAGCAAGGGTTCCAAAGTTATTCGTTTCCATAATTGTAATATGTCTTTCATTTTCCAAATAAAGCTTTGGGTTATGCTTAAGAGCAATGGGGTTAACGGAGTTTAGTTTTCCAGAAGTTCTATAACTTTTAACGATTTTTCCATTATCTGGAAAATGAAACCGGTGGTAGTCTACGGGACAAAGTCTAGAAACAATGAGTGGCCCACCTTCAAACTTTTCTGCAAGTTCCTTATTTTCTAAAATTTGTTGAACACCTAAGTAATGCCCTTTTATGGGGAACACAACTTTATCATTTATTTCTTCATAGATAAGATATCGGCCTTCGCTAAAGGCTGGAAAATCTTTGTCTTGTTTTGGAAATGGCCTTGAATTATCTTTAAATTGTCTTATAAAAAAATCATTGAAGGTCTTATAAGGGACTTTTTCATCGGGGTGATCGAGAATATACTCTTCCATTTTAATGTCAAAACTTTTAATAAAACTTTCATATTTATTTTGGGAAAGAGGGAGGTCTTGTAAGGAACCATAAATTCTACTAAATATTTTATTTGTAAAGAATGGGGCGAACATCTTTCCAGGAAATGAATTATAAAGCCAACTAAGAAACCACTGCCCGTAGACTTTTTCGGTGATCTCTTTTGAGTTTTCCCGATCTATTACGTTAATTTCATCGCTCATAACTTATACCCGTTGATAAATACCCCTCTCTATTTTTAAAAATAATTAGTGAATTGTATCTAAAAAAGAAGGCCAGCTTTTAATATAAATGGAAGTAGGCTAGAATAATCTCTAACCTTTTCACGGTTTTGTGTGCTAAATGAAAGTTTTTCATCTTAATTGTGGGAGTTTATGTCCCTTCGGCCTTAGAGAGCTCTATAATAGTTTTCTTAACAAAAAAAAGGGTCCTTTAGAAAACAAGGGTCATTCCTTTGTTTGTCATTGCCTTCTTATTGAAATGAGTGATTACTTGATTTTGGTTGATACAGGGCTTGGCCTAAAAAATATAGAATGGGCCGCCCAATCTTATCCAGGAGCCTTTTTCACTTTTTTTGATCAGAAAAGGTTGAGTATTTCTGAGACGGCCTTTTACCAAATAAAAAAACTCGGTTACTCCCCAAAAGATGTAAAGCATATTTTGGCCACTCACTTGGACTTTGATCATGTCGGTGGTCTTCCTGACTTTCCAAAAGCTCAAGTTCACCTTTATCGACCAGAGTTTGATTATGCTGCTTTGGCCCCAGGTCGTTATTATAAAAAATTTTGGGATCATAATCCTTTATGGGTTTTTTATGACAGGCCGACTGAATACTGGAGGGGGCTACCTTGTATAAGGCCTCTTAAAGGAATCGCTCCTGAGATATTTTTTATTTTATTACCAGGGCATACTCGAGGGCATTGTGGTGTTGTTGTTGAAACAGGAGAAAAGACACTTGTTTTTGCAGGTGACGCTTATTTTTATAATCACCAATTAACGAGCGATTCCTCGTTTAATATTCCTCTTTTTTTATACAATAACTTTTTTCAGTGGAATAAATCTGAATTTAAGAAGAGTCTTGCAACTTTAAAAGACTTAAATAAAGAGCTTGGCCCTGATGACGTTTTATTTTGTTCCCACGATAAAATAGAATTTGGTAAATTCTAAATTTTATTTTTCATTGGGATCAAAGGGCTTTGCTCTTAAGAAGTCTGTTCTAAAAACAAGGTTACACCACTTACGGGTTATTTCATAATGATCTATAGCAATGTTCAACTCTCTCGAGTAATAATAGCTTTGGTTGTCCATATTCGTTGATCCGACAATTGTAACTTGGTTATCTATAGACATATATTTAGTGTGGGAAGTCCATTTAGAGAGCTTATCTTTATCTGTGCCATATTCCCGACTGAGTCTTCCTTTTCTATCAACAAACCAGCGAATGTTAAATTTTCCGACTTTTTTTCTTGGATTCTTTTTTCTAAACTTTTTTATTTTTTTAAGGATTTTTTTGACATTTTTTAAGTTTGTCCCACCGACACCTGGGATAACTCCTATGGAGTCTTGATAATTTTTGCTAAGAACGATATTAATATCGACTCCTCTTTTAATTGCATTAAGCAGGCCATCTATAATGGGGCGGGCATTAAGATTGGGAGTTACAAAGTTGATATTATGTTTGGCATTTTTAAATAGGGATAAAAGACCTTTGTCTTGGGGGTTATCACCTTTTCTTTTCCAAGGCTTATTGACGGCTTTTTTGGTGAGAAGAACCATGGGGACGTTATTTTCAAGAATTCTTTTGGTTGTCCATTGCTTAACTAGTTTTGGGATTTTAAACCTTTTCATGCCTTCAATTTGTTCGAAGGGTGATCTTGGAACCATGTTGGCAGGGTCATTGGTGACGTATTTATCCCCTTTTTCCCAGGCAAAGTAAAAGTCTTGGGCCAGTCCTTTTCCAATGCTCCCCATAACAAAGAAACCATGGTCTGTTTCTGGTGAAATGTTTCCCCATTTTTTGAACTTATCATGGTACTTCATGAGATTTGCACCCATGACAATTCCCATACTTCTATCAACAACGACAGATTTTGAGTGGTTGGCACCAAGAAGTGTATGGTTGTAGAGTTGAACTTCAAGTCGAACGTATTTTTTGTCTACCGGCTTTGCAAAACCAAGCCCATAAACATCTGGCCCATCGGGATTTTTGAAATCAAGTCCTTTAAAGAGCCATCCTTGTTTGGCAATTATTTTTCCGACAAGACCACTTTGATTATCAATGAGTATTTTAACGACGACAGGTTTAATTTTCTTTCCTCTTTTTTCTTCTTGCTTGAGTCTTTTTTCGAGATTTTCTATTCCTTCTCTTAATTTAACGACACTTTTGGAGTTTTTCTGGTAAAGATAGGTTTGAAGGAGAACTTCATGCTGAGCATTTTCAATGAGGCCTTTGGTAAGATCAAATATTTCGTCATTTGTTCTATAAACCCTCCTCGAAGCATAATTAATGCCAGAAAAAAACCTGAAAGAATCAACAGTCCCTTTTTTTACGTATGGGGATATATCTTTTAAGAGCTTTTTCATCAAGGAACTTAATCTTGGGGGCTTTATTTTATAATGGTCCTTTGAACAAAAAGATGTATCCGATTTACTTAAGTGTTTGTCGGTAATACCTTTCCATTTATTTTCTTTTTTTTGTTGAACGTTAATAGCGTATGTTGAAAAAGAAAAGGCCATACTTAAAATAAAAATATGTTTGAAAAGGTAAGTGTGCATCGAGGTTCTCCTTTAATCGTTACTGATGTCTATTTTAAAATAAGAGAAGGTTGATGTCTTTTTTGGTAAAAAAAGGCCCCTAAATTGGTATGTCTATGATATAAAAACTCAAGTAATTAAAAAGAGGGTTAATATGAATTCTTACTCTATTTTGGCCGGAATTTTACCTCTCCTGGTTTTCGTTATCATTGATGCCTTCGCTGGGGTTAAAGCTGCGGCCATTTGCGCTCTTGTTTTGGCATTGGCAGAGGCCGTTTTTACTTTTTTCTGGATAGGCGAAATAGATATTGTGACGGGAAGTGGCCTTATTCTTATTGCAATTATGGCCTACATTTCTTTTAAGAAGGAGTCCCCATTATTTATAAAACTTCAACCTGTTTTGTTGGGAGGAATCTTGGGGCTAGCGCTTATTATTTCTTACAGTGTTGGAAGGCCTCTCCTTTATGAGATTATGCTAAAATATAAAGCTTTTTTGCCAGAACAGATTGCATTCAATATTAAAAATCCTCTTTTTATTAAGTTGATAAAAGCAGGAACTCTGACTTCTGGGGTAGGCCTCATTCTTCACGCTTCTTTGACTTGTTATGCTGCTTTTAAGTTATCAAATTGGTGGTGGATTGCGATTCGTGGAATTGGCGTTTATGTTTTCCTCTTTTTTTCTTCTTTGGCCGCGAAGGCCTTTATTTAAAAAATAATTTGATTAAAGGCGTTTAGCAAACATACTATAGCTTCTGGTAGGGAGACCTAAGCGGTCATAAGTACTTTTTCCCTCTTCAGCAAGGGCCCCTATTCCTGGGTGACCAGTTTGGGTCACAGCATCTCCCAGTGGTATAGAAATCAAATAAGGGGCATGGGTTTTTTGCCACTGTTGTTTTATCGCAATCGTGTGAAAAATAATTCTTGAAGGGTCAGTGGGAGAGTCTTTATAACCCATAATAAAGCCGCTGATTTTTTTATCCTCTTCTTCAAGTATATGAAAAAACTCATCGGTCATAAGAGGTTTGAGATGGAGTAAAGATTGAACAAACTCTTCTCTTGAAATTTTGGAAATCCCGTATTTTAAGGCAAAAGACTCCAAAGCGCACTCGTAAATAGCTGCGAGCTCTTCTTCAAAATTCTCTATGTTAAGAGGGCGAATTTTGATGCCTTTCAGGGATTTATTTTGGCAAATTTGTTTAGCGTAATCAGTTGAAAGCTTAATAAAGTCAGGGGGGAGATCCCAGCTGTTCCATGTATTGAGGACATTATATCCTAAACTCCTAAAGAGGTCTTTATATTGGGAGGGGTTTCTTGGCTCCCCAGGAAAAGGTTTTGTTTTAAAACCACTTACCTGTAATCTATAACCGTTAATGATGTTGAGGTTCATGGGTCCGTGGACATGAGTGGCCTCTTTTTCTTTAAGCCAATTTTCGGCTTCGAGAACGAGTTGACGGTATTCTGGGCCGTGAGAAAAGCAGACGTAACCTATGTGGCCAATTTTCTGACCTTCTTTCTGCACAAGGTTGTGATCTAAGCTCGCAAATATTCTTCCTTTAAATTTTCCATCTTTAAAAGAAACAAAAGCACATCCTTCGGCATGTTCAAAAAAGAGGTTTTTTGGGGAAAGTTGATTTTTCTCAAGTTTTTCTTTCTCTTTGGAGTGATTTTCAGGATCAAGGGCAAAGGGAACTTCAAAAAATGGAGTTAGGTCCTGTGTTCCCAATTCAATTTTTTTTAGTTCAAGCATAAAAAGACCTTTTTTATCAAGGGGTATAATTAAAGCATGAATTGATTGAAAAGGGTATTTTTTATAAAACTCCTTTAAACTATATACATTGAGTACTTCGATAAATTTGTGAAGTTTTCTACTTTGAAATTGATTCGAATTGGGCCCAAATAGCGGAATGATCTCCTAAAGTTACAAGGGGAGCATCTCCATATTTGACTAATCTAAGATATTTTTTACCGTGTGATAATTTTCCAGCTAGAAGTGTTTTTGCAAAAACTCCCCTTGTGGCCAATCTATCAAGCCATCCAAAATCTATGCATTTAGTCCCTAGGCAGGATTTTTCTTTGGGTGAACCCTTTCTAAAATAGCAGCCATTCCAAGAACTTTTAGAACTTTTCCTGAACGCTAAGGTCATACAATTGCGGTTATCTTTCTCGGTTTTGTAAGATTTTTTATAGGTCGGAAGGGTTGAAAAAGTATATTCAGGTATATCAAAGCCCCATTTTTTGAAACCCGTTAAACTGTTACTACTTAGTTGAATAAAAAGGGAATCTCTGTGTTTAAGCCCTTCATGAATATTTGATGCTGCTTGAAGTTTTTCAATTAAGTAATCAGGAGAGTTTTTCTTTTTGTCTGATAAATCTTTAGTAATCCTATAATTAAAATCTCCCATTAAGGCGACAACATCGGGAGAGTTTTTAGAAAGAGTTTTATGAATCATAGCAATGTCGGCATTCCTGGCCTTTTCGGACGAGGCATCGAGGTGGGCGGAGCCAAAGGAATATTTTATTCCTTTATACTTAAATTGAACAAAGACGGCCCCCTTCAATTTGGCGGGATTTCTTCTAGAGGCATAATCTTTTACCTTACTAAAATATTTATATTTTCTTCTTTTTACCATGACACCTACGTAAATATGACTAATGCCTTGATTTATTTTAGTGACACCAGTTGTTTTATTTGAATCAAGCTCTTTGTATATTTTTCCTAGTATCAATTTTTGACTGAGAATAGAATTGGCAAAGCGAAACTCTTTATTTGGTTTACATTCCTGGCAAGCAAACACTAAAACGTCAGGGAGAAGTTTGGCGTTTTGCCAAACTTCATATTCCCTTTTAATATTTTTTTTCCCTGGTAATTTTAAAAGAGAAGGCCGTAGAAGTTTGGCCAGAACCTGGCCGGTGAAGTGCTGGTTCTCAATATTCATGGACCCCATCCAAATACTTAAATCATTAGTATGGCCTTGGGATATGGATAATAGTATTAATAAAAGGGTGCAATATTTTTTAATCATATCTTTAACCTATCTTGATTTTTCCACGATACCATGGATATGATTTATAATTTCTTTCCGGTTTGCTAAAAAGTCAGCAAGTTTATTTGGATCTCTCTTTTTTTTCTTCATTAACTTTCTGAAACCTCTTGCTTTGACAAGACTGCCATCGCAGAGAGCACCTGTTTCATCGAGCTCAACTACAAGGTGTCCAAATTTTTTTTCGTTTAGGTACCTTTTGTCTTTGGGGTGTTTTTTAAGATATTTTTTCATAAACTTTTTTATGTTGTCACTTTTAAAAAGGTTATCTCTTGAATTGGCAATTAATCTAATGATCTGATTGTTTTTTACAAAACGTGCAATTTGGGTTCCTTCATAAGCAATGAAGGCCACTCCGCCGATACCAAGTCCAATCCAACCGCCGGCGGCCCCTCCAATAAGGGCCCCAAATGTTGCATTGCCAGCTTGTGTGGCCGCAGTGGAACCTGCTATCGCCCCAACTCCTGTGCCAACAGCTATACCTGACCCTGTACTTCCTCCAAGGACTGTGATGGGGCCCATTCCCATTTTTTTCCAAAGTTGACGATTTCTTGCGACGTATTCATCAAGGCAAGTCCTATCGATATCTATTTTGCCAGCTTTCAGTATTTTTTTTACGCTTTTTACAACCTTTTTATTTCCAATCCTTATATCTCCCTGAGCAGTAAAATTGAAGAGACCAAGGGATAATAAAAGAACAATATATTTTATCATGATTTCCTCCAATCCCTATTTTGATTTCTCAACCATGTCATGAATGTAATGAAAAATTTCTTTTCTGCTTGCCAAAAAATCAGACAGTTTTGAGGGGTTCTTTTTTTTCATTTTTTTGATTAGTTTTCTGACCCCTCTTTTTCTTACAAGTTTTCCATTACATAAGAGTTTATTTTCATCTGCTTCTGCTATAATATGGATCATTTTTTTGGGGTTAATATATTTTTTATCTTTAGGATATTTTTTGAGGTACTTTTGGGTAAATTTCATAATATGTTCCGCTTCAACCCCATCTCTAGCATTTGATATAACTCTAATCGTCCTGTTAATTTTTACAAATCTGGAAATTTGAGTTCCTTCATAGGCAATGAAGGCCGGGCCTGCTATGGCAAGACCAATCCATCCACCTATAAGACCGCTTGCTAAGGCGCCTCCAATCGCTTGTCCTCCGACCGCTCCTGCGCTAATTGCTGAGCCTGTTCCTCCTGCGGTCATTCCCACCACGACTCCTGCTCCTGTCGCGGTTCCCAAAGTTGTGAAAGGGCCCATTCCCATCTTCTTCCAAAGCTGCCTGTTTCTTGCAATGTACTCATCAAGACAAGTTCTTTTAGGGTCAATTTTTCCGTTCTTAAGAAGTTTTTTGACTGTTCTTATTGTTTTTTTAGTTCCTATTTTTACATCTGAAAAAGAAGTCATTGGAGAACACAACATTGAAAAAAGAACTAAGTAAATGATTTTCATTGTTGCTCCTAATTTTAGGGTTAGGATATTTTCTCTTATAATGATTTTTTTATCGAGGAAAAAAAACATTATAAGAATTTGATTTTGTTTAAAAGAATGAAATAAATTAATTATATAGGGGAAGCTCTATAATAAACCTTGTTCCAACGCCCATTTCACTTTCAACCTCGATTCTTCCTTCAAGGAGATCGATCTCATTTTTGACGATATCAAGACCCATACCTCTTCCGGATAGCTCTGTGACATTCTCTCTTGTTGAAAATTCCGAATGGAAAAGAAATTCAAAAAGATCTTTTATATTTTTTTCGGCCAAGTCCTTTTCATCCGCTATGCCTTTTTCAATTATTTTTGTTTTAATGAGTTTAGGGTCTATCCCCATCCCATCATCTTCGAATATAATTTCAATGATATCGTCAATGATAGAAAATTGAATTTTTAAAATCCCTTCTTTGGCCTTCTTTTGATTGAGTCGATCTTCTTGGCCTTCAATTCCATGATCAATCATGTTTCGAATAATATGAACGGAAGCATTGACGAAGCTTTCATACCTACTTGTATCTACTAAAATTTCGGGGCCAAATAAATCAAACCTAACCTTTTTACCAAGTTGCTCTGAGACTTCTTTAATTAGAGAATGATATTTTTGAAACTTTTCTTTAAAGTCTCCTAACACAAAGTTTTGGTTTATAAATTGTTCTAGTTCATTTAAAGTCTTTAGCTCTTTAATCTTATCTCTTAGAAGTGGAATTGTGATAGCATGCCCTTCTCCGACAAGAAACTTCTTCGCCGCTTCAACAACAAGTTTATTTTCCCTTAATATGTAATTAACTTCTTCATGAAACTCTTCAACTTTATGTTCAATTTTAGTAAGGTCTTTTTCTGAAACATGGGTCTCTATATCATGAATTACTTTAGCGGCATTTTTTAGTCCAAAAAGAGAATAACGGGCCTTAAGTGTATGAAAAATTCTAAATATTTTTTCAAGGTCTGTTTTATCAAGAAGTTCCCATTTTTGGAGAAGATTGTAGGTATCATCCATAAGGTCTATAAATTCAACGGGTCTTTTTAGGCAATTGGTAACAAAGTCAACCTTTTGCCTATCATTTTCCATTTTTTCTTCAAGGATACGTTCTTTAGTTTTGTCTACGCCTATACAAATAATTTTTCCGATACGATTTTGTTTCTCATTGATGTAAATGGGGCGAAATTGAAGTTCTACAAATTCATTTTTGTTAAAGCGGCTTGGAGCAAAGGGAAGTAGGTCTTTAAATGGGATGACTCCTTTGAAAACATTATTCATCCATTTTAGGAAAACTTCCTTCTGAGATTTGTCTAATTTTAGAATTTCCCAAATTTTAACCTTTTTTGCTTCAGATTCAAAGAGGTTCACTTCGAACATTTTCTCTGACTTTTGATTAGAGCCATCCTGGATGATTCCTCTCTTATCAAAAACCATATAAGCATCCCCTATATGAGATATAAGGTCCTCTCGGGCCTTTTTTTGATAATAGATTTTTTCCATAAGGTCTTCCAGCTCAATGGTCTTCAGCTCTAAATCCATTGTTCTGTTTCTTACATCAACTTCAAGTTTTGCTTTAAGGTTTTCTGCAGTTTCATATGCTTTTGCAAATTTATTGGCCAGAACATAACTTTGAATCATAACAAAAAGAATGAGGCCCCATGTCGTGATATCTTTAATGGGCAAGTGAAAAATATTAGCAAAGATGTCATAAACGACTGTAAAAATGACAACAAAAAGGGACCAGAAAATAATCCCGGCAAAGGGCACTTTTTTGTAATATGCTTTCGCTATTAAAAAAATGAGGTAAAGGGCAAGGGATATAAGTATAAATTGGTAAACTCTTGTTAGAACGAGGTTTGAAAAATAATTTGGAGGCATAAGTAAAGTAAACATATAAAAAGATGAAATATACCAGGCAATCTTTTTAAAAAGATCGGGAATTTCATCATTTAGAATCGTTTTTAGAAAATTAACAAAAATAGGAAATAATAAATACATTGTTAAGAAAATAATTCTTCGGTTCCATGTATAAATATCTACGTTTGGAGGGGTAACCCATTCAAAGTAATTATCTATACACATTGTTCTTAAGGCCGCCAATGTACAAAAAAGACCAAACCAAAGAAGACCATTATCTTTTCTTCGGACCCCATAAAAAATAAAATGGTATAATCCCATTATCAAGAGTATTCCAAAGACACAGATAGAAACGAAGTTTCTGGTATTTGTTTCTTCAAAAATATTATGTTCAGTGCCAACTTCAACACCTCTTAAAATGCCTCCAGTATGGAGTAATTGATTGGTTAAATGAATGATAAGAAAGACTCTTCCTTTAGAAAATTGGATTGTTTTAAAAGATAAATAGTAACCTGGAACTTCATCCTTGGATTTGGTTTTTATTTGTCCATTATTCCAAACTCCTTTAATTTTTCCGTCTTGGACGAAGTAAGCTTTAAAAGCGAGGTAAGGTTGTTTTATTTTAAAAATAAGGGGTCGTTCGCTGGGAATATTTTCAAGGACCGCAATATAGGTGGCCTTACCCATGCTTGGGTATTTCTTTTTTAATTCGATCCACCTTTTTGGAACTTTGACTTTTTGCGACTCAGAAGGGATGTCTTTTTTAGATATGATACTTGAAGGGTCAATAAACTTATTCCAAGTAAAGTACCATTCACCGTTTAGAGAGTAAGGGTCTTGCCCTTCGGGATTCCAAGTTTCTAAATCAAAAACCGGTCCCCTTGTTTGTGATAAACAAACCGAGATTGTAAAAATAAAATAAATGAGCGCCAATTTTAAGTATTTCATTTCATACAGATAGTCGGCATACTTGATTAAAAAGGTTAGTGAGGCCAAATAAAAATCAGTTTTTTAAATAATAACTAAATATCTTTTGATTTTTTAAATAGGGTTGCCCACAAGATTTAGTTAGACTCCAGAGGAGAATTAAAACTTTTGCAAAACTTATTTTTTTGTTTTTAAAGGCCAAGATACTTTTTTGTAGATCTTTTTTGTCTTTTTGTGAGATTTCTTTTTTAAAAAAACCGGCCATATGTTCGAGGACGTTTATCCTTTTTTTTATTGTTATTGTGCCTTTGAAAGTTTTTTTAAAGAGCACTTCACTATAATCAAGGTATTTCTGTTTAAAGTTTTTGGGCGTGATCCCTGCGCAGGTTTGCCCAAGCGCTTTCAAGTGTGAGGACCCATATTGTAAAATGTAAAATTTATGTTGCTCATGAAATTTAATAAGGAACTTTGGCCTTTTTTCTAAAAGGCCAAAGTTAAAATAGCAAAGGACTTGGGATAGAAAGGTTTCTTTTAAGTGGTCATTATTAAGGCGGCCGCTATCAATTTTTGGAATTGAGGGGTAACATTTTTCTAAGTGGTCGGCCCAAAGGCCTTTCGTAATTCCAGGCCCTCCAGCTTCATTTTGATATTCGACAGGGTCATGGCCGCAACTTGGAGATCCTTTTGTAAAGATTAGCCCTGAGACATCTTTAAAATGGGGGGCCATT
>JAOMEV010000055.1 GCA_028346125.1 Bacteriovoracales bacterium
TACCAAAAAAACAAAGAATCAAGTCTTGATCACATTGCTTTTATGGAAGTGTTACCCTTCGAAGACAAGGATGCTCTTGGAGGCTCCCTTTCTAGGGTCATAGAAAAATCCATCTCATCCCTAGAAAAAATGACGAGTACTGGCTCAGAAGAACTTCAAAGAGAGGACATAACTAAAGCGATTTCAACCTTGGTAAATGAATTCAATAGTGGGGCGTGTTCCAAATTAGGCGATCTGAATAGAATAATTTTGAACACACAAGATGAAACTCAATATATCAAAGACCAAGACATGAGAAGACTCTTGGTGTGGTCTGTAGAAAAGGTGTCCAACATATTGCTTTATCTAATGAGGTACGCAGAGGCGCTCAATACACTTCACAAGAATGGAATCGGACCTGGTGTAAGCTATGCCTTGCCAGAAGGATTCGAGAATTCGATTGATGAAAAAATAGGGGACCTAGAACGGATTATGGTTAATCTTTTAGAATATATCTTTTTAGTCAGAAACGTGGAGGACTTGGACGAAGGAAAAATTTCAAATGCTCCCAAGAAAGCACGTCTTTACGCTCAGTTTGATGATATTATTTCCCTTGTCATGAATCGCTCAAGGCTTATCGCCTTTCTCCTCAAGGTGTCCGGAAAAACAAAAAAATCGGACAGCTATATGGAGTTATCTGAACTACTCAGACAGATGCCTTCAAAGGATAAGTTAACGGAAGCGGCCTTGATCAACCACTTAATTGAACCTTACAAAAACGCGGTCTCATGATTAGGGGAAATAAGAACAAAAGGGCGCTTTTTATTTACTAAACTCTCAACTCTCTCACGACAAAACCAAAGATTCAGGCCTCATTGACATGATCTTACTCCCTGGTTTTTTCACAAAGGCAGAAGTTGAGAGAGTCAGAGGTACGTATATTCCGGTGGGCTTTAGACTAAGCCTTTCCTGCTTAGCGCAAAAAGGTTCCACCTTGTCTGGCCTTTGATTATAGATAGTGTTGTTACAATTCGGTAAGAGTTCTTGTATAGTCCCAGCAAAAAATGGAAAAAAATATGAAAGAAAAAATGGGCCTAAAGAGCAAAGTCGACTCTAAGACAGATAATTTCGAGAGCAAAGTAAAAGAACTAAACCATATTGTTGTTTTGGGTGCCAAAGAACATAATTTAAAAAATGTCGACATTAAAATACCTAAGAAAAAGCTGGTCATTATCACCGGGGTTTCTGGCTCTGGGAAGTCTTCCTTGGCCTTTGATACTATTTATGCTGAGGGTCAAAGGAGGTATGTAGAATCTCTTTCAAGTTATGCGAGGCAGTTTTTAGGACAAATGGAGAAGCCTAAGTTTGATTCGATTCGGGGCCTTTCACCGACGATTGCTATTGAGCAAAAAGCTGCCAGTAAAAACCCCAGGTCTACAGTGGGGACGATTACTGAAGTTTACGATTATTTAAGAGTCCTATTTGCCCGTGTTGGAACTCAATTTTGTCACCAGTGTGGAAAAGAAGTTGGCAGAGGTGATGCTACAGGTATGGTCAATCAGATAACCAAAATTCCTGAAGCAACTAAAATTTTAATCCTTGCACCTGTTATAGAAAATAGAAAAGGAGAGCATCGAGATATTTTAGATAATCTCAAAAGAGAGGGCTTTGTTAGAGTCCGAATCGATGGGATCGTTAGAGATATTGATGATGTTCAAACCTTAGCTAAAAACAAAAAGCATAATATCGAAGTTGTTGTTGATCGTTTGAAAATTAAAAGTGGAAGCTCATTTAAAAAGAGATTAACAGATTCAGTTGAATTGTCGCTTAAGCTAGGTAAAGGACAAATTATTGTTCATGTGGAAGGACGAGAAGATTTAAAAATGAGTGAAGAGCGCTCTTGTTGCGGCCATGCTTTTCCAGAATTAATCCCCCAGCTTTTTTCATTTAACTCACCAACAGGCATGTGCGGTGAATGCCATGGTTTAGGGAGTGTTATTAATATTGATATTGAAAAAGTCATCCCTGATGAAAATCAATCTATTTGTGAGGGAGCGGTAAGACCTTGGGAGAACTACTTCGAAACTGACGGCTCTAAAAGGGAACTATCGTGGGGACTCGTTCGCATAGAGGCCATGGAAGAGGCGTGGGGATTGGATTTAACCACTCCTTGGAATAAACTACCAAAAAAAATAAAAGAACGAATTATTAATGGCTGTGATGATCCTCGATACCAGCTAACCATGCAATGGGCAGGTGACTCTGGAGAGGGACAATGGAACTCAGATTATGAAGGCCTTATTCCTCGTTTAATGAGGCTTTACCTCAAACATAAAAATGATGGGCGAAGGTCCTGGATTTCAAAGTATATTTCGACTATGAACTGTCAGTCTTGTGAGGGGAAAAGACTTAAAAATGAAGTTCAAAATATTTTAATAAAACAAAAGTCTATTAGTGACGTAACGGCCTTATCTATTCAAGAGGCCCTAGGGTTTTTTCAAGATCTAAAATTTAAGGGTAATCAAAGGCTCATAGGTGAAGAGGTTTTAAAGGAAATAAAAGATCGTTTAAGCTTCTTGGTTAATGTCGGTCTAAATTACCTCTCTCTCGATAGACATGGCCCCACATTATCTGGCGGGGAGGCCCAAAGAATTAGACTGGCCTCTCAAATAGGGAGTGAGTTAACTGGTGTTCTTTATATTTTAGATGAGCCTTCCATAGGACTTCATCAAAGAGATAATATAAAGCTAATCAACACTTTAAAAAGGCTTAGGGATATCGGGAATAGCCTTATTGTTGTTGAGCACGACCAAGAAACCATGGAGTCTTCTGATTGGATTATTGACATGGGGCCAGAGGCCGGAAATCTCGGGGGACAAATAATCGCTGAAGGCACGCCTGCCCAAATTAAACGAAGCAAGGTTTCCATGACGGGAAGATATTTGAGCGGCAAGGAGAGTATTCCCATTCCCGAAGAAGTCAGGAAACCAGATGAGCGTTGGTTGAAAATTATTGGGGCCAATGAAAATAATTTAAAAAATATAGATGCGGAGATTCCTGTCGGCCTTTTTACCTGCGTAACTGGAGTTAGTGGAGCAGGAAAATCAACTTTGATTAACCAAATTCTTTACCCTGCCCTTAGTAGAACGCTTCATGATTCAGATATTGAAGTCGGAAAGTACAAAAAAATTGAAGGGCTTGATAATATTGATAAAGTGATAAATATTGATCAAAAACCCATTGGAAAAACTCCTCGCTCAAATCCTGCAACTTATACAAAACTTTTTGACCATGTCAGGGACCTATTTGAAATGATTCCAGAGGCGAAAGCTCGTGGTTATAAAAAAGGACGCTTTTCTTTTAATGTTAAAGGTGGACGTTGTGAAAAATGCGAAGGAGATGGTTATATAACGGTTGAGATGCACTTTTTGGCCGATGTTTTGGTTCCTTGTGAAGTTTGTAAGACCAGACGTTTTAATGAAGCAACATTAGAGGTTAAGTTTAAGGGGCACTCTATTGCAGACGTTTTAGAACTTTCTGTTTCTGAGGCCATGGAGCTTTTTACTAATCAACCTAAAATCAAAAAAATATTAACAACACTCATGGATGTTGGTTTAGGTTATATAAAACTTGGTCAACCAGCGACAACTCTGTCAGGTGGAGAGGCACAACGGATAAAACTTGCAAAGGAACTTTCAAAAAGAGATACAGGAAAAACTCTGTATATCCTAGATGAACCAACAACGGGACTTCACTTCCAAGATATTCAAAAACTGTTGAGTGTATTACAGCGTCTGGTTGATGGAGGGAATACGATGATTGTTATTGAACATAATCTAGATGTTATTAAGTGCGCTGATTGGTGTATTGAAATGGGACCTGAAGGTGGTTACAAAGGAGGAGTGATTGTTGCCCAGGGAGCGCCTAATAAAATAACTAAGTCTAAAAAAGGTCCAACAGGTTTGTTTTTAAAAGAAATTTTTAAAAATAGGTAACGATTACCGCTATAAAATTATGATAAACTAGGCGTAAAATCAGAGTAAACACTTATAGGAGTAAAGAAGCCATTATGGATAACAAAGATCTTGAAAGCTTTACGGAAGAATGGGTTAAAGATATTTTGGAAGATATTATTCCAAAAGATGATGATGTGTTGGAAGCCAAAGATATTTCTGAGATTCTAAATAAGACGCTGGGTAGTTTGAAAGATACTAGCTTTTGTTATCTTAATGAGGAGGAGGCTAGTAAGGTATTTGGACAAGAGTTTAAAGAATATCTCAAATCAAAAGGTTTACCCTGCGTTGATATCCCTGGCGTTTCTGGTTTTAGGTATATGAAGCAAGTTCTTAACTCTCAATTCAAAATGCGAGAGGGCCTTATGAATGGTTCTGCCAAACCGAATGTGATTCGTTTGACTGATTATGTTTACTACTCTATGACAGCTCATTTTCTGGCAAAAATGGTTTGATAAATTAAACTCGTTAATACTTGATCTATTTTTTGAATTTACTCAACTAAAACACTATTAGACTATTTTGGTAGTATGCCGATGGTTAATTTTGGAAGGTCGATAACTTACGGAGTTTTTATGGAACCAAATGTTACTTATAACTGGAAAAAAAAAGATTACGAACATATTGATCTTGTTAAATCTTTTATTAATGCTTTCATAAAAGAAATCTCAGATTCCTCAGGTGAAAACTCCTTTGAATTTATAGTGGCCCAAAGTGACAGACTAGTAGACTTTAGTATTTTGACCATCATTGAGAAAAAAATTAAAGATTTTGAGCATGATAAACTTTTTAAAAGATGGGAGACCTTGGAGCTTACAAACCCGGGAATTGATCGTTCGAGAAGCTATGTAGACCCTGAAACAAAAATAGAGTTAGAAGTCTTTATTATGAAGGAAGACCAAATCTTTCATATTTACACTCATTCCCATTTCAATAAACCTATTGAGAATACCGAAAAGAAAATTTTCGATTTAGGAAAAGAGGGCAAGGCACTAGGAAGCACTTTCAAGAATGTAATTAACTTTTTTAAAAATGGGTAATGATTTTTTTAGATTTAATTGCTACTAAATTTTTCGACCAATAAATTAACTGTACCTAAAAAGGTCTCCTTTTTTATAGGCTTTAAAATCCAGGTTTTAATACCAGCGGCTTTACCTTTTTTTTTCATTTCTTTACTTGCATCAGTTGTAAGAATCATAATGGGAGCTTTTGTCATATTGTCTTCAAAAATTTTTTTTGCCATATCAAGGCCATTTAACTCGGGCATGTGGAGGTCAGATATAATAAGGTCAATGACTTGACCCTCTTTTTTAACGACTTCTAATCCTTCTACACCATTCTCTGCGGTTAGGACATCGTAACCTCCCTCTTTGAGATCTTCAGTTAGCTTATCTTTGTATTCAACTGTATCTTCTACGAGTAAAACTTTTTTTCCCATTTTGAGCTCCAAGCGGTAGTTGTCCTATTCAGGTATACTTATTTCAAACTTTGTACCTTTCGAGATGGTAGAGTGAACTTTGATTTCACCACCCATTTTATTTATCATATCTTTTACAGCATCCATACCAATGCCACGTCCACTAACATCTGTGACTTCTTCTTTTGTGCTTAAAGAAGGGAGAAAGATTAAATTTATTTTTTCACTTTCTTTCATTTCTTTGTCATCAATGATCCCTTCCTTTATGGCCCTTTCATATAATTTTTTAGCGTCTATACCATTACCATCATCTTCTATGTTAATCTTTAAAGTGGACGAATTATCTTTTGATTTGGCGCATGTCATAATTAGTTGACCTGACTCATTTTTACCCTTTTTCTTTCTTTCATCAGGTAATTCGATCCCATGGTCTACTGAGTTTCTTACAATATGAACAAGAACGCCTTTAAGTTCCTGTGCTTTTTTAGATTCTATTAAAAAGTCATCACCTTTTATTTTTAATGAAACCTTTTTACCTAAATCGGTTGACATTTCTTTTATACTTTTATCAAAAGACTTCATCAATCCAAATAAGGATTCATTATTTATTTTTTTAAAAACGTCCTCAAAGTTATTTTTATTAAAGTCGCCTTTTTCTTGAAGATTCCAAATTTCCTTTTTTACCCAATCAACATTTTCTATAGGTATACCATCCTCCATAGAAGTACTTAACTTCTCACTATAGTTTTTTATATTATGAAGGATTGAATTTAGCTCAGTTTTTATTTCAAGAGTTGAGTTCTTGATACTTACCTTGACATCGGGTTTTTCTAAAACTCCTGCAATTTTATTTTCTTTAATTTTTGAAAGCATTGTATCAATTTTATTAAAGACTTCATTCTCGTTAACAGCTAGACAAAGTTTGGAAAAATTAACAAACTCATGTTCTAAAAAGTTTATATAATTTAGCCAACCCTCTCTCTCTTCAAACTTTTCAAGGTGTTTATGTTTGTCTTTAATACCTTCTAATATTTCACTGTCAACATTTATACCCATTCTCAATTGTTCGTTAATGACTCTTACATATTTAAAAAGAGTACCGTGGATTTTGTGGAGATCTCTATCAAGCTTTGAAAGAAAGTTATGATTAAAGTTTTTCTTCTTTTTCATTACCTTTTCTACATCATCTTCGACATTATGAACTATGTCACGAACGACCTTAAGCGTTCTGGAGCTTCCTTTTATTGTATGAAGGTTTCGAAAAATATCTATAATTATAGGCTGATATTCATTTTCTTTCTTTAGTTTCCACATTTTTTCTAATGAGTTCATGGAATCGATAGTGAGAGAAAAGTTTTTATTCATGACCTTTGTTAAATCTTTCCTGGATCCAAAATCAAGGGCCTCTTTCATTATTTTTAATTGCTCATCTTTTTTGGAGAGCTCTTCTTCTTGACGTACTTTTTCTGTGATATCCTCAACAACATACAGAATAAATTCTAACTCTTCATCATCATTGTAAATAGGGTCGTGGACTGAGTGGAGTATTCTTTTGTCCTCACCTATTTTAACCCCAAGAACTTCTGGTAGGGTATGCCCGACAGCATACCATTGAATTTCATCTTCACCAAAGCTTACATTAAAAACAGAGTTAATTTCACTAAATAAGATGCTTTTGGGGTCGATGTCCTTATAAAGAACTTCCATTATGCTTTTTCCTAATATATCAGCTCCAAAAACGTCTTTGGTAAATTCGGAAACAGGTCCTATGATTATTTCATCTTCATTCACCTTGAAAACTGCTTGAGACATATTATGAAGAAGTTTGGTCACATTGTTTTTTTCTTGGTTAAGTTCTTGCGTTCGCTCATCAACGATTGATTCAAGATTATCAGCGTAGTCTTTTAATTTTGCGTGTGCACTTTTTAAATTACCCTTCATATTATTGAAAGAATCTGTTAGGTCTTGTAGTTCATCATTATTTTGTGATTTTTTTCTTTGAAGAGAAAGATCTGGGCCAGAGAGATCGTCGAGGTCAAGGTTTTGTGCATATGTGGCCATACTTTTTAAGTGTCTTGCAATCAAAGACCGGAAAATAAGAAAAATTGCAATGGCGAGGACAAAAACTTGAGAAAGTTGAACAATTCCAAACTTAATCATTTGGTTTCTGATTTTTTGTTTTGCTAACTCTAGGGTAGAGTAAACATATAGATCACCAAGGAATTCTCCTTCAGCTCCTTCTTCTCCTTCTTCTCCTTCCTCCTCTAAATAAATGATTTTAATTTTTTTGTCAGGACCAAGCGCTCTCCGATCTTTAACAGTCATCTTTTTTAATTTATCATTGATTAAATTATATGAGTCCTTCTCTTCATCTTCGAGTCGAACTCTAATTTCGGTAATCCCTTCTATGTTTAAAATTCCTTTTAGAGCTTTGGGTATTTGTTCTTCATCTTCAGTATATAAAGCCTGGGCCAATGGAGTCATCAAACTTTTTTTAATAACTACCATTTTTTCTTCAACACTTTTCATTTCTTTTTCATAGTCTTGAATAAGGATGATTGCAGACGCTATAGAAGCCACAAGGACTGTAAAAAAAATAATAAATATGACCATCTTTGTTGCAATAGATGACTTCTTATCATTTATACCCATACAATCTGGCCCTGTTTTAAATTAAGACTGGATCTCTATTATAGTGCTTATCTTGATTTTTTAAAAAAAACTTGAGAAAAAAATAAAATAAATAGTATTTTATTTAGACTATATAAGTTTATTTTTTTATCTGTTTTTTTTATGATAATTGGGTGCCGTTTAATGATGTGTTATGATCTAACGATTATAAGAAGGGGTGTTTAAATGAGCTTTGTTGAAGGGGACTTAAAGTGTTTTTCTTTTTCTATTTCTGATGACCCAAGGAAACCTTCCCTTTTGGTGCAGGATTTCGTTGAGTTTCCTTTTTCGTTATATAAAAACAATGATTTTTGGATACCTCCAATGAAAGTTGGCCAATATTTTGAACTCTCTAAGGCCAATGCTTTTTTTACTCATGGGCGGGCCCAACTTTTTTTATGCAAACGAAATGGAAAAACCGTCGGAAGAGTCAGCGCCTCTGTAGATGATCTTCTTCCTTCAAAAAGGATAGGTCACTTCGGTTATTTTGATTGTGTTGATGATTTGGAGGTTGCCACTTTACTTCTTAAAGAAGTCGTACGTTGGCTTAAGAATCAAAAAAAAACACGAATAGAAGGTCCGATGAATTTTAATATTTATAATAGCTATCGCATTCAAACAAAAGGTTATGAAACAACGCCATTTATGGGAGAGGTTAGAAATCATTCTTATTATGAGAAACTTATTATTAATTTAGGACTAGATC
This sequence comes from Bacteriovoracales bacterium, assembly GCA_028346125.1. Taxonomy (GTDB): domain Bacteria; phylum Bdellovibrionota; class Bacteriovoracia; order Bacteriovoracales; family Bacteriovoracaceae; genus UBA7317. The sequence continues at coordinate 8,786 of JAOMEV010000055.1, forward strand.
CTGTAAGGGTATGGAAGTCATACGAGATGGACCCAGAAGAAATGAAGGATTTGAACTCCAAAGTCAGCGGGATGATTCAAAAAAAACAGTTAAAATTTCCTGATGAAAAAATTACCCATGACCCCGCTGATTTTGAAAACTTTGAAAAAGAAATGGCAACTTTGAGACCAATTTGCTTGGAGATATTTTCTGATAATTATTCCTATACAGAGATTGGAGACACGGAATATATTCAGTCTTATGGTTCAATGAAAAAATTTATGACCCCAGAACAGTTTCTTAAATGTAGAAATAAAAACGGTTTAATGATAGGTGTAGCTTATTATTATTGGGACTTCCATAAAAGTTTACAAAAAGCTTGGGGTGACCTTCAAAAGTTGGAGGGAACTCCTTTTGAACGGCCGGAAAACTTCGTTTTTCACACCATTGGCGCCCAAAAAGATTATCTTTCAAAAGGAGTCTTCCAATACCTTCTTAATCAAGTTTATAATGTCATGTTAAAAAGTCCTTTTAAAAAGGCGATCATGGCCCTTTGTGTGGAAGAGTTACAGTTCTTCCGTGATTATGAAGATGGGCTTAGGGCATATACCTTGTTTGGGAAGGATATCTAAGATATGGTTACTTATTTAGAACAAGGCTCACTTCTTTTACTTCCCCTTTTCTTCTCTTTGATATCTCATATGGTTATTATAAAACTTGATTGGTTTTCTTGGGCGAGGGTTCCGGTTTATCAAAAAGGGTTTGGTGAAAACAAGACATGGAGAGGGTTTTTGGTGGTTCCTCTCCTTTCTATACCTCCAATGTATTTGGCCGTTTGGTTAGAAAAGGTAATAGGGGTCTCTGGCATTAATCTTGGAGCGCAGATCCCTTGGGCCTTTGGATTACTGGTCGGGTTTGTTTACGTTTTATTTGAACTCCCTAATTCTTTTATCAAAAGGAGAATGGGGGTGTCTCCAGGAAAAACACCTAAGCAAGGGCGATTGTTTTTTATTTTCTTAGATCAAAATGATTCTGCCTTGGGTGTTCTTATTTGTTATTATTTTATTTTGAAGGCCTCTCCTGCTACTCTTTTATTTACCTATGTCCTGGGGGTGATTCTCCATTTGTTAATAAACTTTATTTTGTTTAAATTGGGAATTCGGAAGAATGCTCTTTAACTTATGATAGTAATTTTTCCCGACTTGCCATCAATAGATATTTTTTTAGCATGTTTTAACTTTTCCACAGCACCCTTTACTCCAACGATCGTGGGAATTCCTAATTCTCTTCCTATGATGGCAGTATGGCTTAAAAGGCTTCCTTTTTCTGAAATCAAACCTTTACATTGGCCCATGATAAAAACCCAAGAGGGGTCAGTTGTTTTTGTTACGAGGATTCGCTCTTTCAAATCAGTATATTTCATTGCCTCTCTTGGATTAATAAGAACGAGAGGTACTCCTTCGAGGTCTCCTGGTGAGGCAACTTGCCCGCACATTTCTCCTGGTTTTTCCTCTATTGAATTTTGATCACTATTGTCTTCTTGAAAAAAAGGAGATGTATCTTCGACCATACAAAGAAACTCAGGGTATTCCCAAGATTCTTTCATCCAGTCTTTATTTTTTTCTAAGATATTTTTAAGGTTATTAACTTTAACTTTTCCTTTAGCGTAATCTAAAATATTTTCCATAGAAAGCCCAAAAACGGCTTGTGTAGGGTAATGGCAAAAACTCTTTTCTTCTTTTTTTAGGGCGTAAAAAAATTCTAGAATGACCCTCCTCATGAGACCATAGACCTTACCTCTAAGAAGTCTTGTTTTTTCTCTCATTGAAATCGTTTTGTGGGCAAATTTTATGCATTGACCAATAATAATTCGATCCAAGAGTGAAAACTTTGTAAAATCAACTTGAGGGAGAGATGAACCTGAATTCTTTTTTTCTGGTTGTTTGTCTTCTAATGTAGAAATTTTCCATTTTAAAAATTCTAAAAAAAGGGAAGGAGATTGGTCAAAGGTAAGGCACTCAATTTTTAGCTCTTCAAATGACCTTTCTCCAAACCTTTGAAGATATTGGTTGATAAGATTCCAGGACCCTTCTAAATTTTCTTCTTTTAGATTTATTTCAATTAATTCATAAAGTTCGCGTTCATTAAGGTTTTTGTTTTCTATAAGTGTATTTTCAAAAACTTTAATGACCTGTGGGGCTTCTTTAAGATGCCAGCAGAGTTCAGTTAAATGTTGAAGAGGTAGCAGCGATTCTACGCCTTCATCCGTCTTAATTAGGGCCGGAAGATGTTCTTCTCCGTATCCATATTTATCCAAAATCTTAACAAGCCCTTTGATGGAGCCCATGATTAGAAAATCATTAATAACCGTAAGCCCAAAACCTCTGACATTTTTGAGGGCATAGGGAAGAATCCTAGACATTTCAATAGAAGTTTTTGCAGACTTTGTTCTTTTATTAATTTCATCAATAAAAAATTGAACCTTTTTGCAAAAGTCTCTAAAAAGAGGTCCATGAAACAGACCCATTTTTAACAGGGAAAGTACAATTTTAAATTTTTCCACCGTATCTACTTGAGAAATATTTTGTAATCCCTGGGTCTGAAGTAGGCTTTTAACAGGACGCCCGCCTATCATTCGATGCCAGTTCTCGATATTTTTTTCCCCTCCAGGTAGAATTTTTAAAACTGCATAATAACTATCTAAGACGTAATACATATGGCCACTAACTCTCGTGACTAAATTCTTTAAAAAGGGAAGGACTCTTGTTATTTCTCCTTGAGAAAAGGAAAGATATTCAAACATTTCTAAAAAAGCGTTGTAATAGGCCCATTTAACAAAACCACCACTTAAGGGGGATGTAAGTCCAGGATAACTTTCACTTAAATTGGTATCAATAAAGTATTCTAAGGGCGGAAATTTTTGTGTTATAGGTCTAACTTGAAGTAAAAATAGCTCGTTGTTTTCATAGGCCCATTCAATATCTGCCGGCACTTCAAGCTTTTCTTCAATTTCTATGAGCTTTTGATTAATATTAACAACTTGCTGATCAGAAAGAGTTGAAACTTTCTCCTTTTCGGGAGGAAGGTCCATTATTTTTGTGAAGTCACCTTCTTTTCTATTAGGCACCATTCCCACATATTTTTTTTTGTCTTCAATTCTTCTCTTTTTTATATGGTCAAAACGGTCGGCCCAAAAACAATCAACTTCTACAAGTCCTGAAACGAGACCTTCCCCAAGCCCAAAGCAAGACTCGATATAAGTAAATGATGAATTACCTACTGGGGCACGACCAAATGCCACTCCACTAGTTTCAGGAGAGAGCATTTTTTGAATAACAACCGCAGCAAGTTGCTCCTGACCAATAGACTTTTTACCCTCGTAAAGTTTAACTCTATCGCCTTCTATTGATTGAAAGCATTTTATGATACATTCTTCCAGATTTTCCGGAGGAACAAAAAGAAATGTATCCATCATTCCTGCATAACTTGCATCAGCACTATCTTCTCCAGACATGCTACTTCTTACAGCAAAATAGGGGGAGTTCCATTTTCCAATTGTTTTTTCTATAGATTGAAGAGTTTCCTCTGAAAGTTGTCCATTTTTTTTCCAATCTTTAAAGGATTCCGTAGAGAGAACTCCAAAGGGAGGTACACTGAGACCCCAATTTTGAAGTTTAAAAAGGTGTAAGGCCTTTCCTCCAATGTATTTTACATCTTGTTCAGACTTTATATAATCGTTAATCCATTTTCTTGCCATAATTACCACTAAAGAAAATAGCTTATAATAAGAGCTGCCTTTGCCCAAAGCATGCTGTACTCAGAGTAAACCCTTAAGGGCCTTTTAATATCGGCATTCGGAGAAATTTTAAAGGATTTGATAAATTGAAAATAAGGTATTGAAATAATAATATGTCCCAGGAGGTAACCAATCGTCCACCAAAGAGGAAATTTCATAGTGTAGTAGTAATGAGCAAAACCAACTGCTGTAACGTAGTGGCAAAGAACTGCAATACCTGGAGCTCTTTTTGAACCCCAAACCATAGAGTATGTAGTATAAGAATCCTCATGTTCTGGTTTTCGAATTTTCCTAGAAATTTCCCAAGATGTGTATGTAAAGGCCAGGGGAATTCCGTACAAAAGAGAATTTATATTATGGCCAGGATCAATCATCGTGTAGGCCACGTAAATGTAACCAATATATAAGTAAACTATAGGGTGATGAGATAAAAGTGCTAAGGGAAGGCTTGCCCTGATGGCCTTTTCCATAAAAAACCACTTCAGCATTAATAGGGAAAAAATAAAAACAACGAGTCCGGCAATGGCCAACTTTGGGACTGTTATGTGGAGTCCTATCAAAATGGCAATAACGATATAGTATAAAACCCTTATGTCTTCTAATTTAACTCGTCCTGAAGGAAGTGGTCTATCCGGGTAGTTAACAAGATCATCCTCATAATCTTTAAATTCATCCATAAGACGGATGAGAAGAATAAAAAACATTGTCGAAAGGGCACATAAAATCGTTACTTGATCAAAATGAAACGTTTTACCATGAAATTTATGGAGTAAAAGAAGAAAAGAAATAGCAAGAAGAAGGCCTCCCAAAAAATTGGCGATTGGAAACATCTCCTTAAAGTAAATTTTAAAACGATTAAACATTTTTTACCTCATGATCTTCTGGTTCCCTCCTTTTTTCGGTTTTTTTGAAGGGAAAGTTTAACAATCAATAAAATTAATTGAATTATATTTAAGACGATACTGGGCTATAATCGAGGTGTGAGGTAAGAATGTTCAAGGACAGGTCTGTTGCATCTAATGAATTATTAAAAAAATATTCGGAACTTTCACCATGGAAGTCACCGCTTCTTTGTGTGGTGATTTACATCTTTTGTATAGGACTTGCCTGGTTGGGGAGCGCTGGAAGTGGTTGGTTTTTTGCCCCCTTTTCAGTTCTTATCATTGCAGGCCTACAAAACCATTTATCTATTCTTCTTCATGAAGGGGCCCATTTTTTAATCCATCCAGACAGAAAAACTAACGATTTGGTGAGTGATGTTTTTTGCGCGATCCCTCTTCTTTCATTACTTCGTGATTATAGGGTTTTCCATCTCGATCATCATAAAAATACAGGAGACCCTATTCTTGACCCAGAAAGACCACTCTATAAAAAAGTTAATTATCATTATGGAACTGATTCAACTAAGGAACTTATAGTTCTTCTTTTAAAAGATTTAAGCGGTTTAACGACGATACCCTTTCTTTTGGGGGTCAAATCATACTCTTTAAAAATGCAAAAAGAAGGGAAAATTGGCCCTACAACGGCCAAAGAAAAGCTTTTACATGTTTATATTTGGGGTCCTGTTATTTTTCTGGCCGTTTATTATCAGCTTTGGCTTCATTTTCTTATTTTTTGGTTTATACCTCTTTTTGTTATTATGCCTTTTTTACTTAAAGTTCATGCCTATGGGGAACATACTGGACGTCATCCCGAAAGTGAGTTTGAAAAGACCTTAACTCATCACTTTGATCCTATTACGAACTTTTTTTACTATCCTATTAAGTCTGGATATCACATGGATCATCATCTTTTTCCAAGGATCCCTTGGTACAATATGGAAGGTTTTCGAAAAGAATTAATGAAAAATGAGGAGTATAGGAAAAGAATAGAAATTTGGAGCGTCGATGGTATTTTTTTTGGGAGGAGAACAATACTTAAAGAAATTCTCCAAAATGATAAGATTGGTTCCGACGATTAACCTTCCAAAGATGTTCACGTAAAAAAAGGTTAAGTAACTTAAAAAGCCCCCCAATAAAAATAGAAAGGAGGTTGTTAAGGTAGATGGTCTCAATTTTTTTTATTGTGGAAGGGGTAATCCTATCATCTTCCAATTATACTTAAATGTTCTTAAGCCAATCAATAATGGGTGTTTAGTCCTTTTTATATTTAGATTTATCGGATGATATCAAGCAAGTGAGAACCTTTGATAAGGAGAGGGGGCCTACTTTTATTTTAAATAGGTCTCCATTTTGCGACCAAAATAAGTGTATTTCATAATTGAATATTTGTTTGAAAGGTTCGTTAAAATTTTAAAATTATTAACCGAAAAGATAAAAGAAGAGGATGTAAATGGAAATCAAAGATCAACGATCGAAACTTTCTTTTGATGAGCTTATTGAAAGGTGTGGTAACGCCAAAGTTCTAGTCGTTGATGATAAACAAGAAAATATTCAAGTCGTTGGTACTCTTTTAAAAAGTCTGAGTTGGATTCGTCTATATGTCGCTTTAAGTGGTCAAAAGGCTCTAGAGGCCACAATGGAATACCGTCCAGATTTAATTCTTTTAGATCTTAATATGGTCGACATGGATGGGCTAGAGACTTTAAAAAGATTAAGAAGTTTAGAGGCCCTGGAGTTTGCTACTGTCATTTTTTTAACGGCGGATCAGGCGAAGGAAAATCGATTGGAAGGCCTATCTCTTGGTTGTGCTGATTATATTCAAAAGCCTTTTGATCAGGAAGAATTTCTTATTAAGGTTGCGTACCATATAAAAATGAGGCTATATGAAAAGGTTTTACTAAAGAACTTTGGAGATACAGCGGCCCTTCTCAATAATATCAATCAGGCGATCTTTTGTACGAACAAGGATGGTCTTATTATGGCTCCTGTTTCAGATCACTCCCAGGTTATTTTTGGTGAGAATCCTTCTGGAAAGAGTATTTACGATTTGGTCTTTAGTAAAGCATCCTTAAGGGAAAATGAAATTCAAGTATTGAAAAAAAAGTTTTCAGATGTTTATGAAAGCTCAAAAATCAACTGGGCGATAGAGAGTGCTAAGTTTCCAGACAAAGTAAATGTCGAAGTGTTGGATCAAGAGGATAAAATTCTTAAAATAGCCTACACACCTCTTTGGAATAGTGAAATCCTTGAAACCATCATGATGACTTTCGAAGATATTACTGATAAAGAGCGTTTTGCTAAAGAGAAGAACCAATATAATCTGCAGCAAATAGCTCAAATAGTGGATCTTAAAGTTGAAACTTTAAGAACTTGGACAAAGAGATATGGAATTAGTGGTGAATTTAAAGATTCCAAAGGTGAGTATCGATTTTCCGGGGTCGATCTTGAGCGTTTTAAAACCTATAAGTCTCTCATAGATAAAGGTGAAAAAATCGGGCATCTTGTTAAGTTGAGTGATG
>JAOMEV010000056.1 GCA_028346125.1 Bacteriovoracales bacterium
GTTTGAGGCATTGGGCCATCAGCTGCGGAACAAACAAGAATTGCACCGTCCATTTGTGCCGCACCTGTAATCATATTTTTTACGTAGTCAGCGTGACCAGGACAGTCTACGTGAGCGTAGTGCCTTGAGCTTGTTTCATACTCAATGTGAGCAGTATTTATTGTAATACCTCTAGCCTTTTCTTCTGGAGCCGAATCGATATCCGCATAATTTTTAGCATCCAATCCACTTGCTTCTGCCAAAGTCATTGAAATTGCAGCTGTTAGCGTCGTCTTACCATGGTCAACGTGACCAATCGTTCCAATATTTACGTGAGGTTTTGATCTATCAAATTTTTCTTTTGCCATGATATGGTCTCCTTAAAATTATTTAACACTCATAGAATCAAGCCTATCAGCTATATACGTATATCTAAAGTTCGTCAACAGTATCCGAACACTCTCTTATATGACAAGAAGAAATGGAGCTCACGACGAGATTTGAACTCGTGACCTCTCCCTTACCAAGGGAGTGCTCTACCCCTGAGCCACGTGAGCACTCTTTAACTATTTATTATTACGGCACTCAAGCCATCATTGGCTCAAATGTTTTATAGAATGGAGCGTGCGACAGGGGTCGAACCTGCGACATCAACCTTGGAAGGGTTGCACTCTACCAACTGAGTTACGCACGCGTTAATTATGGTGGCGAGAGATGGGTTCGAACCATCGAAGGCAATGCCAACAGATTTACAGTCTGCCCCCTTTGACCACTCGGGAACCTCGCCTCTTTCTACATTTAGAAAATCTGGAGCTGGCTATAGGATTTGAACCTACGACCGCCGGTTTACAAAACCGGTGCTCTACCAACTGAGCTAAGCCAGCCTTCATCCCACACTCAATGCAGAAGATTGTCTTGGTTTTATAAAGGCTTCCCTTCTTTTAGGCAAGATTTTTTTTTGCTTAACCAAAAATTTTTTCCATAGTGATTGCTGTAGCCACTGAAACATTTAAAGATTTAATTAGACCCTTTGGTTTTAAAGCCATTTTTCTTTTCAAAACCCTTGTCACAGCATGCGAAAGTCCTTTGTCTTCCGCTCCAAAAACAAGACAAACCTTTTCACTTAGAGATTTGAAGTCCTTTTCGCCCAAAGAACTATCAGCGTGTTCTGACAAGCCTATACAATCCACACCTCTCTTTTCCAAATTGGCCAAAAACTTTGGAAGAGATGTACATTGCACAACCTGTACATGCTCAACTGCACCTGAAGCGATTCTCGAAAAGGATGGACCTTTTCCAAAGCTTCCCTTTACAGAGGCTACAATATAATCAACTCCATAAAATGCCGCTGTTCTCATTATAGCTGCAGCATTGTGGACATCAGTAACTTGGTCTAAACAAATTAACTTTACTTGTTTTTCTTTCGACAAACGCTTGTAAAAAATATCTACACTTAAAGCGTCCAAGGCATAAGTTACCAAAAATGCTTGCGAGGGAACCCTTTGAAAATTGAACCCTAGCTTTTCACAATAGCTTTTGGCCTTTTCCTGTACAGCGTGAGACGATAAAATTTCGTGAGATGACTCTAATTGACCCAGCTTTTCACTCTGAACCTTTTTCCTAATTTCTTTAAATGCCTGGCCTGAGGCATAAAGTTTGTAAGATGACCTTTTTGATCCGTTTATTGCCTCAGCAATACTATGAAGTCCCATTACTAAATCATCGAAATTACTACTTCTATCCATTATTAACCCGATCTACAATCACTGCTTAATGTTAGTTATATAGCGATAAATCCCACAGATTAGTAAAAAGGTCAATTTTTTGGGGTAAAGCGAAAAAAATCAAATAAAGCCCGGAACTAGGCCCGATGGGAGCCTTAGAGTATCCAAAGTTTCTTTTTCAAGGGAAGAAGCACTCACAATTTCGAATGCACTAGGGGTTCTAAGGAGTTTTTTACAAAGTAAGTTATGGAGATTATGACCAGATTTGTACGTTATTACTTTTCCAGCAATATCGTGGCCCAGAAGAGAAATATCTCCAATCACATCCAAAACTTTATGTCTTATAAATTCGTCCTGAAACCTTAGCCCTTCTGGGTTAACGACCTTAAAGTCATCAAGAACGATACAATTGTCAAGTGAACCTCCCTTGGCCAGACCTCTTCTCTTAAGACGGTCAACATCACTTAAAAGCCCAAAGGTTCTTGAACGGCTGATATTATTTATGAAATTTTCACAGGTAAAGTCGAAATTAATCTTCTGCTCCTGTATCATTGGGTGTGAAAAAACAATCGTAGATTCAATTGTAAGCTTTGAAGAGGGGCAAATAGCTGCCCACTTATCTCCAACTTGAACTGTAACTGGCTCCAATATTACAAAAAACTTCTTAGATGCACTTAATGTGGCAATTCCAGTTTCTCTAAACAAAAAGACAAAGGAGGCTCCAGACCCATCCATTATTGGGACTTCTGGTCCATTTATTTCGCAATAAACGTTATCAATGCCAAGACCATAAAGAACAGACAAGAGGTGTTCAACGGTATGAACTGAGTTTTCTCCCTCCCCAAGAGTCGTATTATTCTCTGTTGCGCCAACTGTTTCTACAGTTGCCTTAATAGGGCATGCCTCTTCAATATCTATACGTTTAAACTGTATACCAAAGTCAGCAACTGCAGGGTAAAGGTCTAGCGTAACCTTTTTCCCTGAATGAATCCCAATTCCAGTAACTGATACTTTTTTAGCCAATGTTCTTTGGTGGAGCATTATTAAAAACCTATTAATCTTTTTTTCTTCCCAAAAAACCGTAATAATGGGAATGTGTTCATTCTAATACTATATTAAATTGTTTTCATCTAGTTGAAAACTTTACCCTCCAGAATTATAAGTTAGTCAGGGCCATTAAAAATTCGGTAGTTTAAAACTTTTCTTTACACTTAATGGATTCAATTACTGTTTTTGACTTTTCAGAGATCATTCTTCCCCTTGGAGTTCTCAGAAGGTATCCTTCTTTAAGAAGAAATGGCTCATAAACATCCTCAAGTGATTGCTTATCTTCAGATAAGGTTGCACTTAAGGCCTCTATACCGACAGGCCCTCCGCCATAATTTTCTTGGATACAATTTAATATTTTTAGATCCATTACACCCAAGCCAAACTCAGAAATTTCCATAAGCTTCAGAGCGTGATCTAACAGACCTAAAGATATCAAATCCTCACCGCGCACCAAGCCAAAATCTCTAACTCTGCTTAAAATTCTATTGGCGACTCGTGGAGTTCCCCTCGAGCAACCAGCAAGCTTCTTTGAAGCATCATATCCTATTTTCATCTTTATTTTAGGTGCATTTGCTAAAATCATTTTTTGCAAGGATAAGACATTATAAAAATCAAAGTTAAATTGTCCTACAAACCTATCCCTCAAAGGCTTTGATAACAGCCCTGCCCTAGTTGTGGCCCCTATTAAAGTAAAGGGCTCTATATCAATTTTAATAGTTCTCGCTGAAGGCCCTTGGCCTACTAAAATATCAAGCCTGAAGTCTTCCATCGCAGAATACAAAATTTCTTCAACAGAAATGGGTAATCGGTGAATTTCATCTATAAAAAGGACATCCCCACATTCTAAATTTGTAAGAATAGCAGCTAGGTCACCCTTTTTTTCTATTGCAGGCCCAGAAATTATCTGAAGGTCACTATTTAACTCTTTGGCCAAAATCATCGAGAGGGAAGTTTTTCCCAAGCCCGGGGGTCCTGAAAAAAGGACATGCCCCATTGCTTCACCTCTTATCTTAGAGGACTCGACCATTACCTGAATATTATTTACTATGTTTTCTTGCCCCAAAAACTCCATAAAACCTTGAGGCCTTAAGCTCACTTCTTTCAAAGTCTCTTCTTCTGTGGCAAAACGCGACAAAACATTTCCACCTTCATTGGAAATCATTAAAGCTCCTTTAACACCAGTCGAACTATGTCCCCTACATTTTTAACCTTGCTATCAAGCATTGCGTGATGCACTATCGGTACAACATCTCCCCTTGAAAAGCCTAGCTCTTCACAAGCTTTAATCGCATCATCTAAAATATCGCCACTACTAAAAAGCTCCTCTGTGGAAACTTTGGAATTAGACTTTGAACTCAAATTATCTTCTGTAGAACAATCGTCTGGGCCTGATAACGGAAAAGATTTTTTTAAGCTCGCTACTTTTTCTGTTAAATCAAGGAGAATTTGAGCACCCGCTCTTGGCCCAATTCCTGGAACAGAAGTTAATACCTTCTTTTCTTTAAACGAGATCGCCCTTATAAGGCTTTTCAGCCCTAGGCGTGAGACTAAATTGTAAGCTGACTTAGGACCTATTCCTTTCACCCCAATCAAAAGCTCAAACATTTTTTTTTCACCGAAGCTTGTAAAACCATACAAATCTTCACTATTTTCTTTCTTAATATGTTTAACATAAATTTCATAATCGATTCCGAGAGGCAAAACTTTTGAGTAAAAAACTTGATAGCCTACACCACCATTTGTCATTAAAATTAAATCCTGATCCGAACTGTAGACCACAGAACCCTTTAAATATCCAATCACACTTTTCCCCTATAAGCCTTTGCAAAGCTTTTTAGACTACTACCCTTGTTGTATAAGGGCTTCTCTAAAACATTTCTACTTTTTTGTCGTCGACTACTTCTTGAAATTGAATGGCAAAAAGCAATCGCCAGAGCATCACTCTCATCATCAGAGTCGTAATCTTTTTCACCAAAAATTGAATCTAAAATTCTTTGCACTGCTTCTTTAGATGCATGCCCATAACTTGTAACTGAAGCCTTCACGAAGTTAGGTGAATACTCAAACACTTTCCCTTCGTGAGTTTGCATAAAGGCTCCAATCATCGCTCCTCTTGCTTGAGCAAGCTTAGCTAAAGATGAAACATTTTTAACATAGACCAAAGACTCAATCGCAATTTCATTTGGAGAAAAGTCATTTATGATTTGAGAGCACGAATTGTAAATCCTCCCTAACCTATCCAAAAAGCTTAACTTGACATCATAATGCACGGTAAAAGAATCCACATAAATGGCCTTTTTTCCTTGCAGCTGGATCAAGCTGAAGCCTGCTTTCCTTGAACCTGGGTCAACTCCTAAAATTAGCATCTCGCCCCCCTAGGCAGAGAAGTTTCCCCTCGATCTAATAAAATGACCCAAATAAAAAACAAAGGCTCCCCCTAAAAACTGAATCAACTCTAGTTTTCCATAGTCGCCTTTACTCATCCCAGCAAAAAGGCAAAGACCAACCGCCGCAAACCCAATCATTTGCATCACTAAACCTAAATAAAAACTCACCCTTTCCATCCTTTAACTTAATTTCTATTCAAAGAAGGGCATCATAAAAAAAAAGTTTTAAAAACAATACGCTTTTTTTACTTTTTAATCTAGAATGCACGAAATATGGCCAATCAAGGGAAAAAAATGACAAAAATCCTTTACGCCCAACCTGTGAGAGATAAGATCATTGTTGATCTTAAAAGTCGCATCAAAATCCTAAAACGAAAAAACATTACACCTTGGCTTAAAGTGGTTCTCGTTGGCGACGACCCATCTAGCCATATATACACAAGAAATAAAAAAAAATTTATCGAAAAGATAGGCGGGAAGTGCGACATAATTAAAGTAGAGAGCTCTATAAAAGAACTTCAATTTAGACAGTTAATTGAAAGCCTCAGCTTGGAAAAAGGTCTCCATGGCCTACTTATACAACTTCCTCTGCCTAACCACCTTTCGCATATTGATGTTGGTAATTTAATTGATTCAAACCTTGACGTAGATGGGCTCAATAGTTCTAACATTGGTGAGCTGTTAAAAAATAAGGAACCTGGAAAGTACTTTTGTCCTTGCACGCCGAAAGGCATACTTACTTTACTTCAATATTATGACATTCCAATAAGTGGAAAGAATGTCTGTATTTTAGGAAGAAGCCTTATAGTTGGAAAACCTTTGGCAAACCTTCTTACTAATTATAACGCGACAGTAACAACCTGCCACTCCAAAACTGAAAATATTGAAGAATGTACCAAACGTGCAGACCTGATTATTACCGCTATTGGAAAACCAAGGTTTCTCACAAAAAAATTCATTAACAAAAGTGGCAACCAAATTTTAGTTGATGTTGGGATAAATAAAACGTCGGATGGCAAGCTCTGTGGAGATATCGACTTTGAGGAAATACAGAAAAATGTCGCTGGTATTACCCCAGTTCCTGGAGGAGTCGGACCAATGACTATTTTGTCACTAGCCCAAAACCTTTTACAAGCAGCTGAAAAAAGCTTATAAGTATCGGAAATATTTACTTTAGTAAGGACTTTTAAATGTCTCTTGAAAAGACTGCCCTCCATGAAATTCACATTTCGCTCCAAGCTAAAATGGCTGAATTTGCTGGTTTTGAAATGCCAATACAGTATTCTTCAGTAAAAAAAGAGGTTATGGCAGTTCGACAAGATGTCGGAATTTTTGATGTAAGTCATATGGGGGAGTTTTTTGTTGAAGGGCCCGATGCCATCAAATTCGTTGACTTTCTTATCACGAATGATTTTTTAAATGCAGAAAACCTTAAAGCCGTCTATTCGCCCTTATGTCGTGAAGACGGCACTATTATAGACGACTTAATTGCCTATAAACTTTCCCCAGAAAAAGCACTCATTTGTGTTAACGCAGCTAATATAGAAAAAGATTGGAACTGGATCTTTCAACAAGCAAAGCCTTTTAATTTAGAATTATCCAATCAATCAAAAAGCTACTCACTTCTCGCCATTCAAGGGCCTAACTCTGCTGAATTACTTCAAAAAGTGGGACTAATTTCTAAAGAAGAACTAAACCCTGACTTCTTTCCATACTACTCTATTAAACAAATTACAAAAAACAATTCATCTCTGATCCTAGCAAGAACTGGGTACACAGGAGAAGATGGATTTGAAGTTTTTTCACCCTCCCCTGAAATTACTCAATCAATATGGAAGGAATCTACTCTAAACGGGGCAATGCCATGTGGCCTTGCAGCGAGAGATGTTCTCAGACTCGAAGTTTGTTACCCCTTATACGGCCACGAACTTAGTGATGAAGTCACACCATTAGACTCTGCGCTGAAGTGGACTGTAAAGTTAGATAAAAACAACTTCCTTGGCAAAAGCGTCTTATCCTCCTACAAGCCAAAGTATCGTTTGATTAAACTCTCCCTAGACAAAGGTATCCCAAGAGAGGGATATCCCATTCTAAACGATAAAAATGAAAATATTGGAAAAGTTACTTCAGGAACTCTATCTGTTATGTTAAACAAGGGAGTTTCACTGGGGCTTGTTGAAAAAGACAAGTTTCCAGAAGATAAAAAGTTTTTTATCCAAATAAGAAAAAATGTATTGGAAGCTAATTATCAAGCTAAACCTTTTTATAAAGGAGGGCATAAATAATGGGACACATCACCCCAGAAAATCTGAATTATACTAAAGATCATGAGTGGACAAATATTGAAACAGATATTGCAACTATCGGCATTACAGACTTCGCCCAGTCTGCACTTGGAGATATCGTTTTTGTAGAACTTCCTGAGAAAGGGTCTGTAATTAAAAAGGGAGACTCCTTTGGTGTTGTTGAATCGATCAAATCCGTAAGTGACCTCTACGCCCCCCTCTCAGGTGAGATTGTTGATGTTAACAACAATCTAGAAGATAGCCCTGAATCCATCAATGAAGCACCTTATGATTCATGGATGATAAAAGTTAGGCTTTCAGTACCGGAAGAAAGAAATGAACTTCTGAGTTGGAATGTTTACCAAACCCACTGTGAAAAGGACTCTTAAAGTTACTTTTACGTTATAACTAATCTTGAATAATTTTTTGGGTAAATTGAAATGTTAATAAAAAATCAAGAATCAATTCAGTTACTAAATACTGCAATTATCAAAAATAAAGAAAAAAAAATTGATAGTAAGTTTGAAGAAAGACTTGCAAATACTTGTCAGGCACCCGCAATGGAAGCGCTAGGTGTGGCCATTACACATTTATCTAATGAGCTAAGTATTTCTAGAGACCAAGCGGCCATTCTTATTGTCGACACGATAAAAGAACTTGAAGCAAGCTGGAACGACTATCTTCTCATAGAAGGCATCGAAAAAATCAAAGAAAACCTTAAAAACTAAGCTGTTAACCCTTAACGACAAAACCCCACTCTATTTTTGCTTGACCATTTTTGACAAAACCTTTTGGGGGATTAGGAAATGGCCCAGCTTTGTTAAAAGACTCTATGGCAGCTTCATCAAGCTCTTTTATGCCACTCCTACTTTTGAGAAAAACTTCAATAATCTCTCCTTTTTTATTTATCGTAACCGTCAAGGATGTAACTTTATTTTCTTTTGCATGCAGTCTTCGCCCAGACCTAAAAAGAATTTTTGCCTTTTCTTTTAGGGACCTTCCCCAGTATTGCTCAAGCTTTCTCCTAATTCTTTGGAAGAAACCATAATATCTATACTCGGTTGTATTTAAATTAGTCATATCCCCCAAAGGAATATCTTCTAAAAAATCGTTATTTTGGGCCGACCCAACCTCTTTAACTGAACCAAATTTTTGGCCCCTCCTAAAGTCTAATGTTGTTTTATCTGAAACCTTATTCTTCAAAGGTTTCTCCCTAATCCTTTTTAGGGAAAGGTCGGATAACTTTATTTTTTTCTTTGTAGCTTTGACGATGTTCTTTTTTACTAATTTTCTTTTTTGTTTTTTCTTTAATTTTTTGGCCTTATTCAAACCCAGGCCGGCTTTTTTAAAAGCTCCTACTTTTTTGGCCTTCACCTCTTTTTTAAAAGTCTGCTTGGATTTTCCTAGAAACTTTGCATCCTTTGGAGCTTTTTTGCTCAAACTTTCATCTGTGTTAACTATTTGTTTTTTTTTGGATTCTTTAACTTTCTTTTCCGGAATAATGCGAAGTTTTATTTTGTTAGTTTTTTTTTTAAAGGCCAAAGGTCGTTTGCTTACCTCAGAAATAGGAAGAAACATAAAAAAGTAATTGGCAATTAAAGACAAGAAAAAAGCAAAAGTTATTTTATAGCTGGTTGATTTTTTTCTTTTTTCCATAAAGCCGTAATTCTAAGAGCGTATTATTCTCCTTGCCCTTTCGACAATTATATAGAATTAATAAAGTTTTTTTAAATTATTGATTATTATAATATTCATCATCGGCCAAAATATCTCCACTATCTTGATCTTTATTTTCTGAAAGAGTCAAATTATCTTGATTACCCGGCTCTGTTCCTTCTACAAAGGCTTCCATAAATGTCTCTTGAGTGTTTTCATCGGCCAGAATCCCCTTCTTTGGGTCAATTAATACATTAATTATTCCAAGAGGTATTTTAAAGTCATGTTCACCAAACTTTTTAAGCCCTGCATTCATGAAACCTTTCCAAATTGGTAACGCTGACTTAGATCCCGTTTCGCCCCAGCCTAAAGTTTGGTTGTCATCGAAACCAGTCCAAACACCAGTGACTAAATTATGAGAGAAACCCAAAAACCAAGCGTCTACATAACTATTTGTCGTTCCGGTTTTTCCCCCTAGAAAGTGGCTTAAACTTTTTGCTCTTCGACCTGTCCCATTAAGAACAACACCTTTTAAGAGATTCGACATTATATAAGACAACCTCCTATCATAAACCTGGTTTCCTCCAAGGCTTAGGTGATAGGGATTAACTTTTTTTACCTTTTCTCCATTATCAAACTCTTCCTCTAAAGCTTCTTCTTTCTGTTCTGGTTCTACAGCTAGCTTTGAATCTTTATATTCACTAAAGTCATAATAGTTACCATTTCTATCGATTATAGAAACAATTGACTTAAGCTTAATTTTTTTGCCTCCATTCGGAAATATACTATATGCCGAAACAATATCAACAAGAGAAACACCAAAAGATCCTAGTGCCAAACTTAAATCTTCTTCAAGCTTTACCTCTAAACCTATTCTCTTAACAAAATTTGTAATTTTAGAGACCCCAAGTTCTTTCGCGATTTTAATAGTTGGTACATTTCTACTTTGCTCTAAAGCTTTTCTAAAAGTAATTGGCCCCTTAAACTTTCCATCATAATTTCTAGGTTTCCAGTTTAGATCATCATTAACACCCCCTAAAGCTTCAGGAGAATCTATAATGATAGAGGAAGGAATAAACCCATTTTCTAAAGCAGCAGCAAAGAGAAAAGGTTTAAAAGAAGAGCCTGGTTGTCTCTTTGACTGGATCGCTCTATTGAATTGTGATATTTCAAAATCCTTTCCACCTACAAATGATACGATTTCCCCATTTTTTGGTGCTATTGAAACAAGGGCCCCTTGAGCATCAGCATTCTGATCTAGCATGCAAAGAACATATCTTTCTGTACGTAACTTTGAATAAATATCCTTTTGCTTTTTTATTCTCTTTAAAAATGGTTTGTGAAAATAAGAAGTTGCCCGCACTTTTGCTTTTTTTACCTCAACAAGAATGACATCTCCTTTCTTAACTATTTTTGATGGTCGAGTTACAGGCTGAAAGTATTTTCTTTTTTCATCTATAACTCTTTCATGCGCCCAGTTAAAATTGTTATAAGGTATCACACCTGTTACTTTCCCCAAACTCACGTAAATCATACGAGAGTAGTCATCTACCTTTTTTACAATGGCCTTATATGACTTTCCGACTTCAAGGTGTTTTACAAATTGATCTGACTTTAAATATCCTGGATAAAAATTCTTTTCGCCAATCTCTTTAATCCACTCATCTTGGTGAGTTATGGCCTTCGAAAAAATCTCCTCATCAAATTCATACTCATATTTTTTTTGGTTATCCTCTGTTAGATAAAAATATTGTGAATCTCCTTTAAGCATTTCTTTTCTAAAATTGATTTCAAACTCTTCTTCCTGAAGCAAATCATTAAATGTTGTCAAAGGCCCTAAAAAGCCCTGTCTTTTATCAATCCCCTTAACACCCTTTCTAACTTCTCTTTCAGCCACCTTTTGCAAGGGCCAATCTAGCGTTGTTTGAACACGAAACCCATCTCTTAAAAACCTCTTTTCTCCAATAATACTTATGACCCGCTGACGAACCCAGTCTGTAAAGTAACCGGCCTTAAAGGTTTTCTTTCTTCTAATTTTAAACATCAGACGTTCATTTTTTGCTTTTTTATATTCCTCAATTGAAATTCTCTTATTTTCATACATTCTCTTTAAAACATAAGATTGTCGTTTTTTAGCATATTCTGGACTAATGTAGGGTGAATACTTTCCTGGTGCGACCAATAGACCAGCTATCATTGCAGACTCTGCGATAGTGGCTTCAGCTAACTCTTTGCCATAATATCCTCTAAAAGCCGATTTCACACCGTAAAATCCTCCACCTAAATAAACTTGATTTAAATAGAGAAAAAGTATTTCTTCCTTGGAAAACCTCTTTTCAATTTTTTGGGCCAATAAAAAGTCTTTAATTTTTCTTGAAACAGATCTTTCTTTAGAAAGTAAAAGTGATTTGGCAACCTGTTGAGTTATTGTACTCCCTCCTTGAACAATTCGACCGGCCTTAATATTAACAACAAGAGCTCTCAATACTCCCAAATAATCAACACCTTTATGCTTATAAAAGCTATCGTCCTCCGCAGATAAAAATGCATCTATTAAAACCTTTGGAATTTCTTCCATTTTTGCAATATCTCTTTTTTCCAAGCCTATCTCAGCAAGAACAACGCCTCTTTTCGACAATATTTGGGATGGTACAGGGGGCTTGTAATCACTTAATGTTGAAATTTGAGGGAGGCTCAAAGAAAAATAAATGATTACAGAAACAATAGAAGTAATCGCGAGAAAGAAAGCCGTTATTGATCCCCAAAAAATTTTTAGAATTAACTTTCCCATTTTTTATAATCCCTTTACATTTAAAAATATGACATCTTTTGTGAAGGCTCATTCCATCTATCAATATGCCCTTCTATTTTTTTTACAGACCTTTTGGCCCAAGCCTTTGCTTTCTCCTCAAAAAATGCAATCGATTCAAGAGAGGCTGTTACATTTTCCTTTTTTTCTAAAAACTCGAAAAAAAGATCCATCTCCTTCATTTTTATTTGATCATTTTTATAAGAAATGAACTTTCTTAGTGAATCTTTAAAGTCTGTACTTTTCTTTGCAAAAAATGTTTCTGAATCTAAGACATTGAGACCTATGGTGATGTCTACACCATGCCTTAAAAAATATTCTTTCTTATAAAATGCTTTCTCAAATACGTTTGGGATATCAGGTTTATTATTTAATATTTTAGAAAAAACATCCCTTACTTTCCCAGTTTTAATGAGACGAGTTTCTCCATTTTCTCCTAGTATGGGAAAGAAAATTGTTTGCATGCCATCCTGGATGTCCTTATTTTTAAACTTTTTTAAAACAACATCATCTAGTATTGAATACCATTCATCAGTATAGGGCTCAATGTATTTTGACTTGCTCCAGAAATTGAAAAGGTGCCATTCAATTTCATCTATATTTAAATCGAAAGAAACTAGTCCTGCAACGACAGCACCCAGGCCCATTCCAGAAATTACGTGAATCGGAATTTTCTTTCTATTAAGTTCTTTAATAAGAGAAAGGTGGGCCATAATCCTATGAAGCCCAGGCCCTAACATCAATCCAACCACAGGCCCACTTTTTTTGGTCTTTTTCTCTGGTTGGTCTCCGATCACCTGTGGACCGAAGGTATCTTCATGTCCATAATCTGCTATATTAAGGCGCGGCTTCTGTTTTATTTTAGACTCCAAGCCTAAAATCAGAGAGGACTTGTCTACTTCTATATCATTGAATAACACATGACGTTTTTTCTGTTTTAAACCAGAACAGGAAGAACAGAACAATAAATAAACTACAATCAAATACAACTTGACCAAAGCCTAATTCTCCTCATCCCACTTTTCTTCTTTTAAACTCTCAGTGAGAATTGAAATACGGTCTTCAGCTTTTGAAAGAAAGGTCTTACAACTTTTATATAAAGTCACCCCCTTTTCAAATTGACCAAGACTTTCTTCCAAAGAAAGCTCTCCTGACTCCAAACTAGAGACGACTTTTTCTAGCTCACCCAATGAGTCTTCCAAAGATTTCCCTTTTGAAGCCAAGGACTTGGTCTTATTAGCCATAACTTTCCTCCCCTCAAGTCTTGACATGTCACAAAATGAACATCTCAAAAAAAAGGAGGCCTCTTAAACTTTGCTCACCTATTATTGCGACGCGCACACTAATACAACTATCGTAGTAAAATTCTAATCAAATGGCAAAAGAGAGGTTGCCCTTTTGCTTCTTTAGGAAACTTTTATGCCTAGGATTATTTTGCCCTATGTAAAATTTTTGGCACTTTTTTTACCATTAACTTATGAAAACTATTAATGGGGATGGGAAATGAAAGATTTATGGGTTCCTCTTTCAGGTGCCATTTCACAACAAAGAAAAATAGATGTTTTGGCCAATAATATCGCCAATGCTAATACTCCAGGTTTTAAAAAAGACCATATAACCTTTAAAGAGCACTTAACAGCTCTTGAAAAAGGTTATCAAGATATAGATCTCCCTAACAAAGAGTGGGCCCCAGAAGATTTCTACAGAAGTTATGATGCTGAGAACTCACTAGTAAAAGTTGCTGGCAATTTTACAGATTTTAAACAAGGCAACCTAATGCCCACAAATAACCCATTTGACTTAGCAATTAAAGGGAAGGGTTTCTTTGAGGTATTAACACCGAACGGTATAAGATACACAAAGAAGGGCATCTTCTCCCCAGACCAAAAGGGACAAATAACAACGAATTCAGGAAACATGCTTCTCTCAAAAATACAAGAAGAGAACCCTCAAGCTCCTAAACCACAAGACAGAGTAATAACCCTACCCAAGGGAAAAGCGGTTATCACTCCAGAGGGTGAAGTTCACGTAGATAAAAAACTAATTACAAAAATATCATTAGTAGAGTTCAATGATATTCATGCTTTAAGGAAGGAGGGTGACTCTCTTTTTATCAATAAAGACATAAAAAATATTAAAAAAACGCAAGGCCAAAGCTCGATTCTACAAGGCTTTTTAGAGCAATCAAACGTAAACCCAATTGGCGAGATTTCTGAACTTCTTAAAGCTTATAGACATTTTGAGAGCTTACAAAGGGCCATTAAGACATATGACAATATTGGGGGTAGGGCCGTGAATGATATCGCACGGTTTTAAAACATAGGGTGTAATTAAAATGAAACAAATTTTCCTTACTCTTTTTTTGATTCAGCCATTTATATCAAATGGAATGTTCAGAGCTCTCAACACAGCTGCTACAGGTATGAGCGCACAAGAAAAAAATGTGAGTGCCATTTCAAATAATATAGCAAACTTAAATACGGTTGGGTTTAAAAAAGGCCGAACGGAGTTTGAAGACTTACTTTACGAAACAATCACTGAGGCAGGTTCAAAATCAAGTGCTACGACAGAATATAATGTTGGCCTACAAATAGGAACAGGGGCAAAGGTCACAGCTGTAAGAAAAGAATTCTCCTTGGGAGATCCTCAACTTACAAACAACCCTTTTGACTTCATGATAAGAGGCCAAGGCTTTTTTGGGATAATAATGCCTTCTGGTGAAGTTCAATATACAAGAGACGGTGCTTTCAATGTTGATAAGACAGGTACTCTAGTTGATAAAACAGGTTTTAAAATATTTCCAGGCCTTACTTTTCCACCAAATACAAAAAGCGTTCACGTTTCAACAGATGGAAAAGTTGATGCTTATTTAGAAGGTCAAGTGGAACCACTAAATATAGGTCAAATGCCTGTTTTTACATTTGTTAATCCTGTCGGACTCAAGGCTATGGGGAGAAACCTTTTTAGGGCCACGACTTCTAGTGGTCAGGCTATACAAAATATCGCTGGCCAACAAAACTCAGGTCCAATCGAGCAAGGAGCTCTAGAATCCTCAAATGTTAAAATAATGAACGAAATGACAAACTTGATTAAAGCGCAAAGGGCATATGAAATGAACTCCAAAGTTATGGGTATAGCAGACCAAATGCTACAAACAATTAATAATATTAGATGAAAAAAACAACTATCACACAAGTATTTATTCGTATCTTAATAGGCTTTTTATTTTTGAAAGATGCCTTTGGGTCTATTTCGTTAAAAAAAACTAATTGCTTTATAGAAAGTTATTCTAAAATTTACTATCAAAAAGACGGCCATAATAAAGACTGGGAAAAAATAATAAAAAAATCTACCTGTCCGGAAAAAATAGAAGTTCAATTTTTAAATCTTATAAAAAAATCACAAGGGGTTTTTTCAACAAAACATCTACAAAAACTTTATTTAACAGAAATAAAGAATAAGGAAATCACCATATTTCCAAAAAAGATCCATATAAAAGAATTAAA
>JAOMEV010000057.1 GCA_028346125.1 Bacteriovoracales bacterium
AAACTCATTTTTTAACCCTAATTCATCCAACGGCGACAATATTTGGTAAAAAAGAATATTTTTGGTATTGTTCAAATAAATCAGCGTTTCTTCATCAATAAACTCATTAAAGTCTGAAAAAATTATTACTTCTTTTTTTCCTTTTAAGTACTTTAAAACTTCTCTTCTTTTAGTTTCTTTCGTTAAAACTTTATCAGGCCTATAATTTAAATTAACAAATCCTCTATTATCAAAAGAACCAATCTTGTTAAGCTGTATAAAAAGTTCGTAAATCCCTTGCTCACCTCGTCTTTTCGGTACTTTAAATACTTCAGAACCGATTATGTAAACCGTTAAGTCATCCATTGTCTCCTCGCATAGCAAGTAAAGTAAGCAACATAAGTCTATGGCCGCATCTATTTTTGTTACACCATTGAAGCCGTAGAACATAGAAAGATTTAAATCCAGTAATATTGTTATTTCAACATTTCTTTCTTCTTCAAAGTTTTTTATATAGGGGTTTTGTGTTTTGGCCAAAATCTTCCAATCGATTTGTCTTAAATCATCCCCATGACTATAAACTCTATGATCTTTGAAGTGGATTCCTTGGCCTTTAAAATTTGACTTTAAATTTCCTATTAATTCTCGATTTGCTTCTTTAAAAAGACCTTTCTTTATCTTTCCGATTAATTCTTTTATTTTAACTAAATTTTTCATTTTAAACTAATCGTTGGGCAATCCGAAGGGCCATTTCTCCCGGATCCATCCGATCCATTTTTGCTTCGTAAGTCAAAATCATTCTATGTCCCATCACGCTTGGAATTACTTTTAATAATTGATCAGGACTAACAAAGTCTTTATTATCAATAAAGGCCATATATTTAGATAGCTTACTTAACCAAAGAGAGGCACGAGGAGAAACACCCGCATAAATGGCCCCTCTATATTCTTTAGCAAAATACTTAGACTCAGGACGAGTGGATTGACAAATCTCTACAATTAAATCTTTAATTTTATCATCTATAAAGACTGCTTCACTTTTTTCTTGGGCCTCCAATAAGTCATCCGTTGATAAACTTGGAGTCATTTCAAATAAAGCATCCCTGCTTAAATCCAAAATTTTTACTTCATCCTCTTTAGTTGGGTAACCAATTTTTACTTTCATCATAAATCTATCCATTTGAGCTTCAGGAAGGGGATAAGTTCCTTCGTGATCAATTGGATTTTGAGTGGCCAAAACAACGAAAGGGTGAAGAAGTTTATGAGTCTCTTCACCAATCGTCACTTGATATTCGCCCATTGCTTCTAACAAGGCACTTTGAACTTTAGCTGGTGATCGATTTATTTCATCTGCTAAAAGAATTTGGGTAAATATAGGCCCAAACTTTGTAGAAAAATTTTCATTTTTTTGACTATAGATTAAGGTGCCAATTAAATCACTTGGTAGAAGGTCTGGTGTAAATTGAATTCTTTTAAATGCCAAATCACATAACCGACTAAGTACTTTGCAACTTAAAGTCTTTCCTAAACCTGGCATACCCTCTATTAACAAATGTCCTTCACAGACTAACGCGGCCAAAATAGAATCGACCAATTCAACCTGTCCTATGACTAAAGATTGAGCTTTTTCTCTTACTTCATTTAATAATGATAAAACGTTTGTTTCCGTATCTTCATCACTCATGTTTTTTACCATTTTTGTTGTTAAAATATTTTCTGGAAAACCCATCGTTTATTTTAAAATTCAAGAAAACAACTTCCGACTTAAATGTCCTTTTTTCTTTAGGCTTATTAGGTATATTATTACTAATCTTTATTGTTTCAATAGTTTCTATTTTTACAGGCAATAGGTATTTTGAAACTTTCTCATAAGTGAATAATTCACTTTTCAAAAAGTTATTTTTATAACTAGAATTATATTCTTTTGTTTCATTTATTCTATACTTATTACCTTCACCTAATGTATAAAATAATTCTTTTGTTACTCTATTTAATGGGTAGTATGTCGATATCTTACTTACTAAACCTTTAGAATCTAGATCAAAGACAACTTTCCTTAATTGTTTTTCAGGGTTCGTTGCTGTGATTCTTTTGTTTTCTTTTTTTATATTATAAAAACTTGATAAGCTTTTTATTTCATCCTTTGGAAAGAAAACCCTTATCTTATCCAAAACCCTTACTTTAATCTCATTTTCAATTTGTTTTTTCCCTGATGGCAAGTTAGCTAAGCCAATATCTAGCTTCCCATTCTTCAACCAATAAACATTTATTTTAAAGTTATCTAAATTTTTCAATGGATAATAATTAACTAAATGTTTTTTCAAATCTTTTATTATTATTTCAAATTTTAGGTCAAATATATCATAATCTTCAATATTAAATAATTTGGAATATGGGTTCGAGTGGGCATTACATATTACGGTAAACTGGAATAAAAATAATAAGACTTTTAATTTGAGTTTATTTTTCAACATCTTGTAAGGCCTCTACAGTAAAATATCAACCTTATATACTTTATCAAAGCTGTTGATGTTTTCAAATATTTGAAATTATTTCCTTCCAGTCTTTATTATAAGATTCTGTTCTATACTTTTCCTTCTTAACCTTTACAGAACCTGCTTTTCCTTTTACTCCCTTTAAATTTTTTACCTGAGTAAAAACCAATGGTATCCTATTCAGATTTAACGAAGACTTATCTCTTAATAAGGAAGCTATTATTTCAAAATAAATACTTTTGAAATCGGATATATTTTTTATTTTTACAATACAGTGAGACGATTTGTAATTTTCTATATGGAACCAATAGTCTTCTTTATTTCCAAAATTTTTTCTTAAATTATCATTTCCTCTAGCATCTTTACCAAAAGCTATCCTATATTTACGATCTAGAATATATTCTTCATATCCTAGGCTTTCATATTCATTTATTAACTTTTCCTTTTTATTGGATTTATTATTCCAAATAGGTACTAGAATTTTTTTCCCTTCTACACTTTTTTTATAGCAACCTATATCATTTTCTAAATTTAAAATCTCCTGATTGCAGGAATTTAGCCTTTCCATTAAAAAAAGCTCCCCTTTCTTCAACTTTTTTACTCTCTTAAACAAGATGTCTTTCTTTTTAAAACTTGACCAATCATTATCAAAAATAATTTTTCTATTTAGAATTAAATAATAAGAAGCCCCTTCTAAGTCCAAATTATCTTCAATTAAGTTCTTTTCCAAATCTTTATACTCTCTTACTCTTTCTAAATCTTTTTCCATTTTTTTTAATTTTATCTTTAAAGATTTTATCCTTTTCTTTACTTCTTTATTAGACTTTATAAAAATATCACTTTGGAAATAATTCTTAATCTCTTTTTTTTCTCCGGGATTGTCCTTTTTTATGATCCTTGGGTTATCAAATTTCCCTCTACCTAATTCGTCAAAATTTTTTTTTGAAAATTCAATTATTTCATCTTCATTCATTTCTGAAGTCGAAAACAAGTCTTGTGTAACTCCTACCCAAGACTTCAAACATTTATACTTCTCACCTTCATCCAAGAATATATTTTGAAAATAAAGATCTCTCCCTTTCCAAAATAGAGAAAGGCAGTTTACTTTTTTTGACTTAAAGTAAGGAATATACAAAACCCTGTCACTTTCATCAATTTTTATTAACCTTATCTTAGATGATAATAAGGCCTTTCTTAAATATTCCAAAAAACGGTCTTTTATTCTTAGTTCAGGCGGAGGTGTATCAATTGAGCTCCAAAAACCTTCATAATGACTCCCCCTTCCTAAATAAAGATTATAACTCAAGCCAGGAAACCGAGCTCTTAAACAGATAAGGTGAGGGGTACTGTAAATCTTTTGAATTTGACCATAAGTAACATTCTCTTTTTCAATTTTTTCATTATATTCATTGACGCTTCTATTAATTTCGTAATAATTTTGTCTCATGTCACTAAATCTCTTTAAAAAATTTAACAATACATATTTAAATTTAATTGACTGGGAACCTTTAATCAAACATCTTGTTGGGCTATTCCAGTTTGATAATACTATTCAAAAAGTTGATAACTTTTTCCGATTAAAAGATCAAATTGTCCTTGAAGTAGAATTTAATTCTATTAACTTTTTTTACCAAGATTTAAACTATTTCATCGAACGATTTAAAGAATCAACGTTCCATATTCAATCAAGCGTTAACCCTTCCAAATTATTAGAAAGGAACTCAAAAGGCGAAATACTAAGTCTAATAGAAGTTAATCAACTGTGCCTTTTATTCAACTTTTACGATAAAATTCTTCCCCACCTAAAATTATGGGAAAAAATAAGTTTATTTTCTATTCCAGAACTTGATAAAAAAGAACTAAAGAATAAATTTTATAATTCTTTTAGAAATTTTGTTGAAGAAGATGGAACTATATATTACGAAAGGCATCCAAAATTAAGGCCGATTTATTCCAAAATAAAAAGTGAAGAAGTATTCATCAAATCAAAACTTAATAAGTTATTAAAATCCAATAAATTTATTCCTTATTTACAATTTGAAGAATATGATTTGATAAATGAACGCTTTGTAATACCAATAAGATCTGATTCCTATAATCATCAACTTGGTCCAATTATTGGGCGTTCTTCTACTGGAAAAACCTTATTTATAGAACCAATTGAGATTAAAAAACATAATAATATTCGTATTGAGTATCTTTCATTGCTTGAAAATGAAATAATTAAAATCATTCAAACTTATTGCCAGCAAATTCAATCTTATAATGGTCTATTTCATACCATTAAGAATCTTCTTTTCGAGCTCGATTTCACAATTGCCAAAACACTTTTTTGTCAAAATTTCAATTTATCAAAACCAGTGGTCTCCTCTGAAAAAATTATTGACATCGATGGGCTCTTCCATCCTCTTATTAATGAACCTATAAAAAACAACATCTCTCTTCATGATAAGGATTTGGGCTTAATTATTTCTGGCCCAAATACTGGAGGAAAGACAGTAACATTAAAATCATTGGCCCTTTGTCATATTTTGTTTAAACTTGGTTTTTATGTACCTGCAAAAAAAGCAATTCTTTACCCCTTTGATGGTTTGTTTTATTTTGCAAATGACCAGCAAAACTTAGAAAAAGGGCTGAGTTCATTCTCTTCTGAAGCGTTAAATTATTTAACCCTTCTTGAAGAAGTTCAAGAGAATGATTCAAATCTTATATTTATAGATGAAATTTTTAACTCTACTTCATCCGAAGAAGCATCTAGTTTGGCCATTGGTCTCCTTGATGAAATTCACCTTAAATCTTATTCTAAAATAATAATTTCAACCCACCATCAACTCTTTAAAACGTTTATACACTCTAATGAAAATTATTTATCCTCACATATGGGATTTAATTTTGAAAATAATACTCCAAATTATAAATTACATATAGGTTCTCCGGGCAACTCCATGGCCCTTAAAATCTTTGAAAATATTTGCAAAGAAAATAATGTCAATACATCAATAATGGATACGGCACAAAGTCTTCTTGATAAAAAACAAATCACTTATGAAAACCTTCTGGAAAAGCTTTCCAAAGAAAAAAATAATTTAGAGTTATTAATACAAGAAAACAAAATCTTAAAAACTGAGCTATCTAACCAAAAAGATTCTATGAAGGGTCTCCTTTTTCTTGAAAAAGAAAAGGAATTGGTACGTTATAAAAGTAAAATTAAAAATATCCTCCTTAAGTCTGAAACATTATTAAAAAAAGTCCAAAATAAAGGCTTCAAAAATAAAAATGAAATTTTCAATGAATCATACTCTATTAAAGCTTCTCTTTTAGAGATGGAAAATAATAAAAAATCTACCAACAACTCTAATTATTCTAATAACTTGGCCCCTGTTGAAATTTCCAATTTAGTAATTGGTCATTATTATTTTTCAACGCTATTAAATAAAAAGGTAAAAGCGCTCTCAATCAACTCAAAGCAAAAAAAATGTTTGATATCTAACAATTCTGTAAAAATGTGGGTTCCCTTAAATACACTTCTTTCCCAACCTGCCTCACCTTCTCAAAAAAATATCCATATTTACGTAAATAAAACCTCTCATGCAGAAACGACCCTAGACTGCAGAGGCATGCAGCTGGATCAATTTCAAAAAGAAATTGAAAACGCTATAAATAGTTTATTTGATAACGAAATTCCCTACTTGGAAATTATACATGGACATGGAGAGGGTATTTTGAAAAACTGGCTACGAAATTATTTGAAAGGAAGTTTTAGTGATTTAGAGTGGAAACCTCTTGATGGTAATGATGGTATAACCATCATTACCAAGCTTAAAAAAAGTCGCTAATCTATTTTTGTCCCAATTCTCCACGGCCTAAACTTCGATGGGTTATCATTCCATGGAAAAATCATTGAAAACCAAACAAACATTGCTCTTCCTTTAATATTCTTTCTTGGTACAAAACCCCAAAATCTTGAATCTGATGAGAAATCTCTATTATCTCCCATAACAAAGTATCTATTTTCAGGGATAACCCTTTTATTAAAGTCTGCCTTAAAGTAATCATCTGCATTTTGTTGGATCACATGCTTATGCTGCCCTGTCGTACTTTCAAAGAATAATAAATTATAATTTTTAAACTTATCATCCATATCATCCATTATTTCCTTTCCATTTATTTTTTTTGTGCTTATTGCTTTGTCATTTACATAAACCATCTTGTTTTTAATTTCTATTTTATCTCCTGGTAACCCAACAACTCGTTTTATATAATTAATGCTTTTATCATTAGGATATTTAAAGACAATAACATCACCTCTTTTTGGGTTATCTTTACCAAAAAAATATACTGGATCTGAGTTGAAACCAAAAAGGTTGATGTCTGTAAATGGTACTTTAAAACCATACGAAAATTTATTTACTAAAATAAAGTCCCCTATCATCAAAGTAGGGATCATTGATCCAGATGGAATTTTGAAAGGTTCAAAAAGAACAGAACGGAACACCAGTACAACAAGTAAAATTAATGAGATCGATTTCGCTTCTTTTTTTATATATTCCTTTTTAGAATCTTCCACAACTTACTCCATTTAATATAAATTTAACTTTTATTATTCTTTGCATTTAAATAGGACTTCTCTATCGGCCTAACTTCCTTGTAATAATACTCAATAATGTTTTTCGCCAAAACGGCTGACCGTACAAACCATTTTTCCAAATTAATATTCATAACGCTTATTGAAATTCCCTTATCTTTATCCTTTTTATGGGGAACAGCAAAAGCACTAAACCAATCTCTTTTTCCGTAAGGTAGACCTCCCGTAATACTGCCTGTTTTTCCTCCGACCTTGAGTAATTTTTTCAAGTTTTTGTCAAAACGCCTAAAACTTTTTCGCGCGGTCCCATCAGATATAGTATATTCCATAACTTTAAATAATGCCTCTGAAGTTTTTCTATCAATTACCCTTTTCGAAGTTTTTTTCATACTCCACTTACATTCTGCACTTTCTAACTTAGATAAGCTCGAAACCATAAAAGGAGATTTCATAATACCATTATTAGCTACGATTGAAGATAAGAGTGCCGCATGCACAGGGCTCATCATAGTTTCTCTATTAAAACCTGAAGCTAGTTCAGCCATATTATAATCATTTATTGGAGATTTGAAAAATGATTGACCTGTTGAAATTTCTTTCATTAAATCTTGATTAAAACCCAATTTATGGGCAGTTTTACTTAAATTATCTTTCTTCAAATACCTAATTGCGGCCCTACCAAATATGACATTGTTGGATGAAGCAAATGCCTTCTTAAAACTTTGAGTTCTTTTCCACCTTAGATTTGGATTTTTCAA
Organism: Bacteriovoracales bacterium; assembly: GCA_028346125.1. Classification (GTDB taxonomy): domain Bacteria; phylum Bdellovibrionota; class Bacteriovoracia; order Bacteriovoracales; family Bacteriovoracaceae; genus UBA7317. Next base: position 7,818 of record JAOMEV010000057.1, read on the forward strand.
AATTTGATATTTATATAAAGTTGTTGAACTCCCAGAAAATGACTGAGGGCTTTCTATATTTATCTCTCCTGTTTCCAATAGGCCTGCCATTGTAACAACTTTAAATAGAGACGCAGATGGATGGGAACTTGAAAAAGGCAAAGATCGAATAAAAGCCTTTTCTTTATTTGAATAACCAACCGCACTCAAGATTGCCCCTGTATTGTTGTCTATCACAACAATCGCTGAGTAATCAGACTTATACTTTTTAAGAAAGTATTTAATTTTATCCGTTAATTTCGATTGAAATGTGTAATTAATCTTAAGCTTTTCTCTAGATTCTTTTAAATGATCTGGCCAATCTGAATTATGTCTAAAAACCCCATTAAGTTGCTTCCTAATATCTACAACCTTTACAGAGTCTGCTTTATACTTTGTATTAATAATTTTATTTACAACAAAAATTAAGCATATTAATAACGCTGCAAATACGACCCATCTCTTGAAAACTCTCTTATCAATAAAGCTTTTATTCATTTTGGAAGTCTTTACCTATTACAAAAAATTCTTTACTTACTGCTCTAGTTGACTTTGGTTTTAAAAAGCTAAAGCTTTTAAATGATCCTCTTTTGCTTTTCAAAAATTCTTGTGCTCCATGACTATCAAAAACTTTTATAATGAAATTTCCACCCTCCTTTAAAAAAATATGCAAGTGTTCAAAAACATTTTCAACAAGGGCCAAACTTCTATCTTGATCTACAGACTTTATTCCAGTTGTCTTGGGCGCCATATCTGAAAGAACAACATCAAAACATTCCCCTATCTCTAAGTCCTGTAACGTTTTGATTTCAAATATATCCTTCTCAAATAAGGTCACATTTTTTAAATGAGAGAGTTTTTGGTTAATTGGCTGAATATCAATGCCTACAACTATTCCTTTTTCCCCAACTTTTTTTGAGGAATACTGTATCCATGATCCTGGATAATACCCAAGGTCTAAAATTCGGTCACCTTGCTTTAATATTTTATTTTTCTTATCTATTTCCTCAAGCTTATAAATACTTCTTGCCAAGAATTTATCCTGCTTGGCTTTTTTGTAGAAATGGTCTTTTACTTTGAATGACATCGAACCCTCTATCGCATGGAGAAAAAATCAATCAACCTCATGCTCTACTGATACCATATTTCTTAATTTTTGCAATTAATGTGGTTTTACTCACACCGATCTCTCTCGCTGTTTTATTAACCTTGCCTTTATTTTTTACTAAAACACCTTCAAAAAACCTTTTCTCAAAAATGCTCTTTGCGTTGTTAAAGTTTATTTCTTGAACTTCTGGCCCAAAAGAAGAGGGACTGTCTTTTTTTGGATAATATAGCCATTTAGGAAGCTGATCGAGGGAAGTCGACGAGTCATCTGCAGCACCTACTATAAACTCCATGCAATTCTTTATTTCCCTAATATTACCAGGCCAATCATAAAGGGTTAGGTAACTCATACAGTCACCACTTAACTTTAACTTTTCTTTATTATATATTTTTTTAAATTTTTCAAAATACGATTTTATGAGATTTATTTTTTTCAACTCATTGACTCTTATAGGCTCTAACTCGTAGCAAAATACGGCTAATCTGTAATAAAGGTCCTCTCTAAATGATTTTTCTAAAACCATTCTTTTTAAATCACGATTCGTTGCGGCAATTATCTTCCCTCTAAACTTTTTCTTTTCATAGGAGCCAAGAGGAGAAAACTCCTTTTCTTCTAATAAATAAAGCAACTTTTTTTGTGACGATAATGACAATTCACTAATCTCATCTAAAAAAAGAGTACCTTCCTTCACTGCTTCCAAATACCCTGCTTTGTTATTATAGGCACCTGTAAAAGAACCCTTTTTATATCCAAATAGCTCACCTTCTATAATGTTTTCATTTAATGTCGCCAAATGTGCCATAATAAAGGGTCTTGAACAATTTTTCTTATCATGCAAAAACCTGGCAAAGGTTGATTTTCCTGTCCCCGTTTCACCAAGCAATAATATGGGTCCTTTCGCTTTAAAAAGCCAAGAAGGATAATTTTCCATAGATAGACCTCCATGAAAAACTCATAAAACATTTTTTTATTCACTCCCATATAAATTTATTAAATTTTTCTCTATTGAAAATTAAAAAAGTCTTTTATTTTAGAACTATGTTCTTCCCGACACCAATAAAGAGGCCCGTCAAAACGTGATTTATCTAATAAAGAAACTTTTTTTCCTTTATGAAAAAGGTAATGCCCTTTTTTTTCACACAATATTGTTCCAGCAGCAATATCCCAAATATTCTTTGGTTTTTTTGTAAGGACAAAATCACAAGCACCACAAGCTAGTAGACCCAATTTGAAAGCGATACTTCCTCTGGGTATAAACCTAATAGAGGACACACTCTCATCATTATTAAAAAGCCCCCCCTCCCATTCAGATCTTGAAACAAATCCTACTAGTGGTTCACTTTTATAATTTGGAGAAATAAAAAATTCATTATCGGAAGAAATGTCAAAACCTGTAAAAGGGTTAAAAATCCATCCCCAGCCTTTTGATACGCTAGGATCTTCCATAAAGGCCAATGACAAAGCGCACTCAGGAAGGCCTTTCGCCAATTCTCTAGTGCCATCTATTGGATCCAAAATAATTGAAGGATATTTAAGTTCTCCATGATCTTCTTCACTAAAAAAAGAAAACTTTGAGCTTTTATGTAATTCTTCTTTTATTAAGTTTGATACAAATATATCTATTTCAGTAACAATAGTATTATCACTCTTTTTTGATTTTTTGAGTAAGTCAATACTATTGTTTTGAAAAATTTTATTAAATTTATCTATAATACTTTTTTTAATTTTATTTTTTTGAATAGGTGATATCACGAATAGAGTTCCTCAGGATATTTCAAATAACTTAAGAAAAATTTTAACTCTTCCTTCAAAATGAGAATCTAAAAGGCAAATGAGAATATACATTAAGTATATAATATTTCTATTAGATCGAAAACGCGTTGATAATTGAAAAATAAACTCAATAGGAATTAAGCAAAAAAAGGCAATAGGCCAAAGAATTGCAAACCCAGAAACCATAGAGGGAGCTATCAGAATAGCATAAAGCGCAAGTGAAGTTATGGAAATTAAAACTAAAAACATTTTTTTCATATCGATAAAAAGGTCAGAACTTATTTTTTTATTCATAGGATAAATATATTTAAAGCAAACAAGACCCACTCCAAGAAATGAAAGGGAAAATACTGCTTTTTCACTTAATTCATGAAGGATATTTTTTTTCAAAATTAACAGAGACCCTAAATCCCCATGAATAACTTGACCCTTAGAAAAAAAACACCAAAAAAGAAACATAAGAATAGATAAAATAAAACCAAAAGAAAAATATTTAAAAAACTGCTTTTGAAACCATTTCATTTTATATTTTACAAAAAACAAATAGCAAATTGCACTGTGTACCAAAATTAATAAAGAAAACCTAGGATCAATCAGTGCAATTAAAAACCCTATAACTCCAAGGAAAAGGCCCGATTTATATGTTGAACTACGAACAACCCAAAGACCAGTCCAAACCCAAATCACAGTGTAAATAGATAAGTGTGAAGAAATTAAGTTAGCTGATAAAATTTTAGAAAAAGACCAAGAGGAAATAACCGCGAAAACACCTAATAAGGCAAGCCTTCTACCAAAGAAATGTCTTAACAAGGAGTAAAAAATAAGTTGAAAAATCCCCATTCCGACAAAATAAAAGTGAATAAAAAATCCTACCTTAAAAAGACTGAAGTATTTTAAAAATGGTAAATAATTCATTTTTAAAAAGGCCCAAAAAAGGGTCCCTAGAGGTAGGGATTCCATAAAATAAGCCTTCAATTCAATATAACTAGATATTTTTGGGAACTCAGGTAAAGAAAAAACGAAAAAAACACATATCAATAATAGGAGTGTTTTTTCAAATGAATCCAAAAACTTAATATCACCAAAGTTCGTAGATACAGATTCCTCTATGATTTTTCCCCTCGTAGGCCACGAATAAAAAAGTCCACATAAAATCCAAAAAAACCAAAAAAAGTTGTTAGACCATTTATAAGTAAAAAAATTCAGCAAGTTATACACTAAAAAAATAAAGGTCATACCCAACAAGAGTCGATAAACAATGCGGTCAACTGAAGAATTTACTTCAAAGTAGATCTTTAACCGATGATCAATTTCCTTGCCTAGCAAAAACCATTGCCCCAACATAAAAGCACTGTATAGAACCATCAATAAAATTTTTAAGTAATATGGAAGAATGAGAGATTTTTGAACATAAATTGGAATCAAAAAAAATGAAAAATAGCCCAGGGTTCTAGTTAAGAAGAACCTTGATTTTAAGATGATGATCTTTGACTCTAGATTTGAAAGCTTATTCATATTATTGGATAATATTACTCATTTAAATATAGAGCAAGTAAGTAATTGGTCATATTAAACTCCTTAATATACCTAGCAAGAAATTCCATTAGTCCTACCACGTTGCACAAAAAAGAACCTATGCTATTCTTTATTCAAAATTTGATAAAACCATTGTGGTTTATATTTATTAAGAGGGCCTAAAAGTGGGTATATCCTTTGGATCTATAGGAACAGGTCTCCCAAAAGATATCGTCCAGCAAATTATGGCAGCTGAAAGGCTGTCAGTTAAAAAAATGGAAGACAGAAAAGGCAAAATTGATGATAAAGCGGCCTTAGTTAATCAACTTGCAGGTCTCGTTACTGAGATGAAAAATAATATTTTTCTCAATAACAACACCAGGGGTCTTAGAGAATTAAAAGTTGAAACTGATGACAGGTTTGTGAATGTTACACCGGATAAAGCTCTTGCCAGACCAGGAAGCTACCAATTTGAAGTGATACAACTTGCAAGAAAATCATCTGCAATAACTAATGGGCTTCCTGATAAAGATAAAACGTCAGTAGGAGTTGGATATATTCAGTATGAGCTTCCAAATGGAGATGCTAAGGACGTTTACGTTGACTCAGACAACTCAACTTTAGAAGGCATTGCCCGCCTTATAAACTCTGATGATTCAAATGGTATGCGTGCCAATGTCATAAATGATAATAGTGGGAGTGAAGCCCCTTGGAAAATGATTCTTTCACTTGAGGATACAGGTGATGAAAAAAAGGCGAACTTTCCTGCATTTTATCTTTTAGATGGTTGGGAAGACCTTTACCTTGAGGAAGAAAGAAAAGCACAGGATGCTAAAGTGAAACTTGATGGTTTTGAAATGGAATTACCCGAAAATAAAACCTCCGAGCTCATTCCCGGCTTAACTATAGACTTGAAAAAAGCTGCTCCAGGTGAAGAATTTCCCATAATTATCACAGAAGATACTGAAGCAGTAACTGCCAAGATAAAAGAAATTGTCGATAAAATAAATTCGGTTTTAGAGTTTATAATTAAACAAAATGATATCGATGGTAATACTGATACATCTAGCACACTCGGTGGGGATATTATTCTTCAAACACTTGAGAGTAGAATTCGAAACACTATTTTTACACCAATAAAAACATCTTTTGGTCAAAAAAGGTTTGGTGACTTGGGTGTTGAATTCCAACGTAGCGGTTTATTAAAATTAGATGAGAAAAAGTTTAATGCTGCACTTTCAGAAAATTATGTATCTGCCTCACAACTCTTAACTGGTTATTTTGATAGTGATGGAGTAAGGCAACCGGGGTTTTTAAATAAATTAGAAGACACAATTAATACATTACTAAGAAGACCTGATGGCCTCCTTATGGCAAAAAAAAGAGGATTTAAATCACAATTAAATACACTTGATAGAAGTATCTCCGATAGGGAAAGAATGTTGGAGCAAAAAGAACAAATGCTTAAAATGAGATTTTCTAAATTGGAAGAGACAGTTGCAAAATTAAAAGCTCAAGGAAATAGTCTTGGTTCAATGGGGGCCGGCGCAGTGTCCGTGCCTCAGTTAGGATAACCTTAAATAAGGAGGATTAAATGACTTACGGATTGGGTGCCTACAAAAAAACTTCAATCCATACTGCTAGTAAAGAGCAAATTTTATTAATGCTCTATCAAGCTGCAATAAAAAACTGCAAAAAGGCCATCGAAGCAATTGAAAGAAACGATGTCGCCAAAAAGGGTGAACTCATAGGAAAGATGCAAGATATAATTTTGGAGCTTAATAACAGTTTGGATTTCAAAGTTGGTGGAGAAATAGCAGAAGAACTATCTTCACTTTATGATTTTATATTATATTCCAGCACTCAAGCGAATATTAAAGTGGAAAAGGAACCTCTTGAAGGTTGCCTAAGCGTTCTCCACACTCTTTATGAGGCTTGGCAAAAAGCAGTAAAATCTTTAAAAGAAAAATAATGTATCGAAGTATAATGATCCACCTTTCTTTTTTAGATAAATTACTAGATCTAAGTGACAAGATAATATTTGCTTTAAAGCAAGATAAAATTGAGGAAGCGTTATTTTTAGTTAATAACCGAGAACGATTAATAGGAATTATTAAGATCCTAGAAAAAAAAATAATCCGCTCTTTCAAAGATAACAATTCCAAGGATGTGATTATCTCTGAAGTCTTTCAAGCTTGGAAATTAGACACAGAAACTTCAGCTAAAAAAGTCTTCCATTTAGATCAATTATCTTTTGAATATTTGAGTGAAATAAAAAAAACAACCAAAGAAAAAATTTCTGAAATATTTGTTCTTAATAAATTTCATTCCGCTTATTTAACTAATTCTTTCAAATTTTAAAATAACCACTAAACCAATTTTTGACAAAAAAAAATTAACATGATGAAATAAAATATAAAAATAGACTAACGATTAGTTTAATCAAAAGGCCAGATGAACCCTTAGGAAAGAGGAGGAAAATGGCCCCAATATTTTATTCA
>JAOMEV010000058.1 GCA_028346125.1 Bacteriovoracales bacterium
TTTAAAAGCATAGGGGGGATAGCTTTCATCAAAAAGAATTTTAACTCTTTTCTTTTCTTTTGAAAAAGAGGTGCTTGCTAGGGTAAAACCTAACAGAAGGGTGAGTGAAAATAAAAATTGTTTCATAAGAAGCTCCATTTGTTCAAACTAAAACGGTCAACCATTTGATCGGCTCAAAAAAGCTTTTTCATGAATTAAAAATGCGGTTTAAATATTTTTTTTAAATATTCATAAAAAGTTACTAATTTGTTTAGTGTTGGGCACAACCAAAAAGATCTGGTAATTTGTAATTATTGTTTAAGAGTGTTGGTTTGACTTTATTTTTTGCCCAAGAGTATTCTATTCTTAAGTGTTGGGGCAAAAATAGAGAATTCTGCCTTGCCTTTTTCGAAAGAATAAAAAAAATGTTAAAATTCTTTGAGAAATACTCGTTTTAGAGGGAGTAGTCTTCATGCAGAAAAGCTCAAGAAAATCCATAAGGTTGTTTAAATCGGACTTTTTAGAATCACTCAGCCATATTAACCCTATAACACCCCTACTTTTTTGGGGTCCAACAGTCATTTTTCTGCTTGTAAAATCTCAAGGAGAATTTGCTCTGAGTGGGCCTGAAAACATGATGGTTTTTGTATTCGCTCTTATTTTTTGGACACTGACAGAGTACACGATGCACCGTTATGTTTTCCATTACAAAGCAAAAACACCTCTAGGAAAAAGGTTTATTTACCTTTTTCATGGGATCCATCATGATGACCCTCAGGACCCAACAAGGCTTGTGTTTCCTCTTTTGCCGGCCGTTCTAATCATGGGACTCTTCTTTTTGTTTTTTAAATTGGTGATTCCTGAAAAGTTTCTTCTTTCTTTCACGGCCTTTTTTATTGTGGGCTACTTGTGTTACGACTATATCCACTATGCCACTCATCACTGGCCGATGAAAGGCCCTATCGGGAGATTTCTGAGGGTGTATCATCTTAAGCATCATTATGGGGTAAAAGGAGTTCGGTTTGGTGTCAGTAACCCTCTTTGGGACCTTGTCTTTAAGACTTATGTGAACCCTTTTTCAAAGAAGGAAGAGGGGCAGACCCTTTAAGGGCCTGCCATTATTTTAAAGAAGTGTCTTTAGAATAGAGTTGAAAGTTTCACTTGGTCGCATGGCCTTTGAAACCTTTTCTTGATCAGGCTGGAAGTACCCACCAATATCAACCGCATTCCCTTGGGCCCCATTGAGTTCTTCAACAATTTTGGATTCATTTTTAGAAAGCTCTTGGGAAACTTTTTTGAATTTTTCTTGAAGTTCAGAGTCTTGGGATTGCTCAGAAAGGGACTCGGCCCAGTAAAGAGCAAGGTAAAAATGGCTACCTCTATTATCAAGCTCATTTACTTTTCTAGAAGGGGATTTGTTCATGTTTAGAAACTTTGAATTGGCCTTATTAAGGGTTTCAGCGAGGATCTTTGCTTTGCCGTTATTGTTTTTGTTTCCGAGATCTTCAAGAGAAACACTTAAGGCCAAAAATTCACCAAGAGAGTCCCATCGAAGGTGTCCTTCTTCAACAAACTGTTGAACATGCTTTGGAGCAGAACCACCCGCCCCTGTTTCAAAAAGACCACCACCGGCAAGAAGAGGAACGATCGAGAGCATTTTTGCACTTGTTCCTAGCTCTAAAATAGGGAAGAGGTCCGTTAGATAATCTCTTAGAACGTTTCCAGTGACTGAAATCGTATCTTGGCCTTCTTTAATTCTTTCAAGGCTGAAGCGACAGGCCTCAACAGGCGCCATTATTTTAATCTCTAAACCATTTGTGTCGTGGTCTTTTAAATAGGCCTCAACTTTTTCAATAAGGTTTGCATCGTGCGCTCTATTTTTGTTTAACCAAAAGATAGCAGGGTTACCTGTAGCTTTGGCCCTGTTGACTCCAAGTTTAACCCAATCTTTAATTGAGACATCTTTGGTTTGGCACATTCTCCAGATGTCTCCTTTATCAACTTGGTGCTCCATAAGTGTTGTGCCTTTATCGTCAACGACGCGGACACTTCCTTTCCCTTCAATTTTAAAGGTTTTATCATGAGAGCCGTACTCTTCTGCTTTTTTGGCCATAAGACCTACGTTGGAAACATTACCCATGGTGGTCACATCAAAGGCCCCATGCTCTTTACAGAAATTAATGGTTTCATTGTAAACGCCAGCATAGCAGCGGTCAGGTATGAGTGCTTTGGTGTCTTGTAGTTTTCCATCAGCATTCCACATTTGTCCTGATGTTCTGATGGCCGCAGGCATGGAGGCATCAATGATGACATCACTTGGAACGTGAAGGTTTGTGATACCCTTATCAGAGTTCACCATGGCCAGTTGAGGGCGTGTTTTATAACAGGCATCAATATCAGCTTCAATAGTCCCTCTTTTATCAGCGGAGAGACTTTGAATTTTGTCATAGACATCACCAAGGCCGTTTCTTGGATCAACACCAAGCTCATCGAACGTTGAACCATGCTTTTCAAAAACATCTTTATAGTAAACAGTGACTGCGTATCCGAACATAATAGGATCAGAGACTTTCATCATGGTTGCTTTCAAATGAAGAGAAAGAAGGATGCCTGATTCTTTGGCCTCTTGAATTTCTTTTTCAAAATAGGCACAAAGCGCTTTTGAATCCATTGTTGAGGAGTCAATGACCTCTCCTTCAAGGAGCGATGTTTTTTCTTTAAGGATTTTTGTATTTCCATCTTCACTGACGAATTCTATTTTGACATCACAGGCACTTTTAACAGTAACGGACTTTTCGCTTGAGTAAAAATCACCATCAGTCATATGGGCAACATGAGTTTTTGAGGTTTTTGCCCATTCACCCATAGAGTGAGGGTGCTTTTTTGCGTATTCTTTAACAGGCCCTGCCACTCTTCTGTCTGAGTTTCCTTCTCTTAGAACAGGGTTAACGGCACTGCCGAGAACCTTGCTATATCTTTTTCTCACGTCTTGATCTTTATCAGTCTGGGGCTCTTCGGGGAATTCAGGGACACTGTAGCCGTGTTCCTGGAGCTCAGCAATCGCTGCTTTTAATTGGGGGATTGAGGCACTGATATTTGGAAGTTTAATAATATTGGCCTCTGGAGTTTTGGCCAATTCACCAAGTTCAGTGAGTGCGTCAGATAATTTTTGTTCTTCTGTAAGGTTTTCAGGAAAGTTTGCGAGGATTCTTCCTGCAAGAGAAATATCTTTCAGATCTAGTTCTATATTGGCCGAAGAAGTGTATGCTTTAATGATAGGCAATAAAGACTCTGTCGCTAGAGCGGGGGCCTCATCTGTTTTGGTATAGATAATTTTTGATTTTTTACTTGTCATTTTCGATCCTCAGCTAAAGTGATGATATTTATGAATGTCAAATTTTTGGGTCAACAGAATATAACAAGTGAGCTTCTATATAAAGGACAAAGAATGACACAGAGGTTTATTTTTTATGGGCATAAAGGTAATTATAAGAATCAAAAAGAACCTTTTTTCCCCCTTTAGAATAGGAGTTAACAAAGCCCCAATCACCACTAACATGCCTTATTTCGTCTCTTCCATTAATACCTGAACCTTCGGCCTTAACAATATTGACGTTGTAAACTTTTCCCCAAGGATCATAAACTTTGAGGTAACCGTCTTCATAGCCGTTAATAATGAGGGCGTGTCCTCCGGCCCTTCTGTAAATGGATCCTTTTTTTTCATAGGTCCCCCAAGAAACAGCAAAGGAGGGTTTGTGTTTTTTGAAAATATCGATGATATCCCCATTGTCTACAGTACTCCACCTGCCTAGGCTTTGTTCATTGTGACCGACAGTGTAGTTACTTGGGGCCCTAATAGATTTTTCATAGGCCTCGAAAGCATCGACCTTCTTATGGCCATACGTTCCACCACCGGCCCAGTCGGTGTCCATTTTTTGACCAACAGAGTAAATGCTTGGACCGTATTGTATTGTTCTAGAGTTGAGGGTGTATTTTTTTACAAAATTTCTAAATTGATCAAAACCATTCTTGAACTTAACTTCAGATTTAGTTTCTCTTACAAGCCCTGCTATGCCCATCGTAGATGAGACAGGAGCACACCAACCAGTATCCCTTGTGATATTTGAATTCTTACTTTTTTTAGCAATAATTGAGGCCAAACCTGAGGCCCCTTGTTGGAGAACAGGCATTTTTGAAAGGACACAGAAATTTGCATCAGGACAAGGCCCTTTGGTTTTAAGACCAGAGCTAGAAGGGGTTTCTTTTTTACAACTAGAGAAAAGAGCAAGAATAGAAATCACTAAAATAAATTTGATACTTCTCATGTTTTCACCCTCGTGGAAGATATTACCATGGTTCCAAAAGGGACCTAAAAGTAATGTCTATTAAGTGGCCTTTTCAATTTATGGTATTGAGTTTTTAAACATCTAAGATTGATGTAAGAAAAGGCCCAATAAAAAATCAAGACTGATACTTTTTGACAATGCCTTTTTTTTTTCGAACAATACGCAACATAAACAAAATTTTTTAAGGAGTCCTTATGGACAATTTAACGCAATTATCTGAAAAATTTGTAGGCTTCGTATGGGGTTATGGTGCTGAATTTTTGGGAGGAGTTCCTCTCTTAGTTGTTGCCCTTCTTCTTGCTGGGCTCTTTTTTACTTTGTACTACCGCCTTCCTCAGTTCAGACATTTTAAGCATGCTATCGATGTGACAGCAGGAAAATATGACAAGCCTGAAGACAAAGGTGAGATAAGTCACTTTCAAGCTCTTTGTGCAGCTCTTTCTGCGACAATTGGCCTAGGAAATATTGCTGGTGTTGCCGTTGCTATTGCGGCCGGTGGCCCGGGAGCTGTTTTTTGGATGTGGCTTGCGGCCCTTGTTGGTGCTGCCACAAAATTTACCTCGATTTCTTTGTCACTTATGTACCGAGAAGTGACCACAGAGGATGGTGAGACAGTTGTCCATGGGGGACCAATGTACACGATCAAGCAAGGTCTAGGTAAAGTCTTTGCTCCTCTTGCTTTTGTTTATGCTCTTTTTACTATTCTCTCGGCCTTTGGTGCCGGAAATATGTTCCAGTCACAGTCAGTGGCCTCACTTTTAGATGCGAATGGAGGAGTACCGACTTGGGTGACAGGTATCATCTTTGCGGCCCTTACTGCTGCAGTTATTCTGGGTGGTATTAAAAGAATTGGAAACGTGGCCGGAAAATTAGTACCGACGATGGTTGTTCTTTATTTTGGAGCGGCAATCGTTATTGTTGTAATGAACTTGGGAATTGTGCCTGAGCTTCTTTGGAAAATTGTCCATGATGCCTTTACAGGGACCGCGGCCGTTGGTGGTTTCGCTGGTGTTGGTATTCAAACTGTTATTGCTCAGGGAATAAGACGGGCCGTTTTTTCTAACGAAGCAGGTATGGGAACGGCGGCGATGGCCCACTGCGCGGCCAAATCAAAACCAATACAAGAGGGGATTGTTGGTCTTCTTGGCCCTTACATTGACACTATTGTCGTTTGTACAGTGACGGCGCTTGTGCTTTTAATTACTGGCGAATGGATGAATGCTGGTGGAGATAATGTTGGCTCCGTTTTAACTTCAACGGCCTTCTCAAGCGTCTTAGGAACTATCGGTGGTTGGATTGTTACCCTTACAGTTATCTTTTTTGCTTTTTCTACTATTATTTCCTGGTCCTACTATGGAGAAAAAGGTGTGACTTACCTTTTTGGAAATGGAAAAAAAGGGATTATGGTCTATCGAATAATTTTTGTGGCCTTTGTTTTTATTGGGGCAGTGAGTAAGCTGACGCCAGTCCTTAACTTTTCTGATGCGGTGTTTGGTCTTTTGGCCATACCAAACCTTATTTGTAATGTCCTTTTAAGCTCTGAGCTTAAAAAGTCCCTTAAGGATTACGAATCAGATCTCAAAGCAGGTAAAGCTTAAAAACATCGTTGCTCGGCAAGGTGCAAGTTGACTTTTACAAAAGAAAAAAAGGCCCTTTGATAGGGTCTTTTTTTTAACATGTTCTTTCATTTCATATGCAAATTACAAAAAGAGAAATATAAGATATCGAACATTTTTTAGGGAGACCCTTATGACGCAAAAAAGAATAAGCCTTAAGAGCTTCAGAATGTCCTTAGTAATTTTTTGCGTGGCCTTCTTTGGTTGTGGACAGAAAAGCCCTTATACTTCAAAAGAAGACGTGAGGGCCTCAGAGAATATAGCCAGCTCATTTGAAGTTCTGGAAATAGAACATTTAGATGTTGCACTAAAATCGGACAATTTTAATATTTCGATTCATAAGGATGCTTTAGACAAAGAGTTTCTTTTACGAGCAAATTTAGTCGAACTTCTTCCCATCCCGACTTTTGAGGGTTTGAAAACGAGAATTGTTTCCTTTAAACAAAGAGGGGACTCCCTGTTTCTCCTTGAGTCGACTAAAGGGCACACGATCTCAAACGATATTCCCCAAAAACTTGTTTTGACAGAATTTGCTATTATTGCTGAAGAAGACGGGTTTATCATATTTGATTTTAATTCCGGCCTTGAAACGCTTTTTGTGGAAAGTGATTGGCGGGCGTCTGATGCTAGTGGACGCTTTTATCAAGAGGAATTTGAGGCTGTTGATATTGATTACAGTTTTATTGATAAGGCCGTTTTAAATAAGAAAAAAGAAGAACTTTTTATCCAGCAAATCGCCCAAATAAATCGCGAAGGAAGTAGTAAGGCCTTTGAGGTCCGCTATTTTTTTTCCCCTTATAACCCAGATCCAACTTTTAGACCGGCCGTCTCAAAAAGCTTCGATAAGGTCGGCTATTTTGAAGTGGCCCCTTTCAATAAATTGGATGGGACGACGATTGTTCACGCTTCAAAGTTTCATGAAAAGGACCCTATAACTTTTGCGATCTCTTCCAACACTCCTAAAGAGTATCGTGAGGCCATTAAAGAAGGCGTTCTTTATTGGAATAAGACCCTTGGAAAAGATCTTATTAAAGTTATCGTTGCCCCTAAAGGAGTGACGGCACCTCATCCGGATTATAATATTATTCAGTGGGTGAATTGGGATTTAGCTGGCTTCGCTTATGCTGATGCCCAAATGGACCCTCGTACAGGCCAGATACTTCATGCTCAGGTCTTTTTAACAAGTTCCTTTGCTTTTGGCTCTATAGAAGATGCCAGGAGGATCTTGGACTCTTTCAAAGAAAAAAAGAAGAAACACCTTTCTTTGAAAGGTTTTCAGAAGGAAAAGATGTGTGCTTACAACTTAAACAAAAAATTACAAAGAGACTTGGAAAGGCTTCTTGAAACTGCTCCTTCAAAAAAACAGCTCTTAAAAGTTTCCAGGGACTATGTCGCCGAGCTTGTGGCCCATGAAATAGGGCATACTCTTGGATTACGACATAATTTTGCGGGGAGCTTGGGCCAAAACTTTTCTTTAAAGCAAAGAAAAAAGGTTAGAGAAAATTACTTTAAAAAGGGGGAAGTGCCAGAGCATTTGAGGACCACGACATCTGTTATGGATTATCAAATGTTTTTGGAAGGGTCATTGACAGGTCATTTTGTAAGAAAGGGGAAAGTTTCTCTGGATTACGATAAAGTTGCCATGCAAAAGCTTTATTTTAATAAAAAGCTACCTGAAAATGCGCCACTTTTTTGTACGGATAGTCATCGAGACACTTTCAGATATCATGACTGCGATGTCTTTGATATGGGCAATAACTTTGTTCAATTTGTCGATTGGTGGTTAAAAGACACTTTGGAGACGACTCCAAAAGATTTGATAAGGGCGTTTGTGAGAGCAAAAGTTGGTGGTTTGGGAAGAGAACCTCGCCCCATAAAAGAAGTCGTTCTTTCTCCAAAGAATAGGGCAGAGGCCGGTTTTGATCTTCATTACAGCTTTGTAAGGGCCTTTACTCAAGAAGGTCGCTTTTTGCGTATTCATAGGTTGTTTCCTGCGATTGGTGAACTTGAACAAGAAGAGGTAAGGGAGCAAGAACTTGATTTTTTAGCTGACCAATGGAGTACAGAAGATCTTTTTCCAAGCTTTGGTAAGAGCTTTGTTGAAAAAGAGCTTGTAAGGTTTGAAGAAACTCTTGAAAAAATGTCATCAGGGTTGGGGCCTCTTGGGAGGTCTTATCAGTTTAACGATGAGGAGCTGGACCATATTAAGAAGAAGGCCGAAAGGTTTTACGTTCTTTTTGAAAAGGAACTTCAGAAGAAAAAGCTCTCTCTTCTTAGGGGAGACCTCTCTCTTTTTGAAAAATTTCTGGCCGGTCAAGGTGAACGTTTAAAAAAGGGAATTTTTGAAGATCATAGTGTGGTTGAAAAATTAATGCCCGTTATGGAGAAGGCCGTTAAAGAGGTTCTTTTTGCTGAATCTGATGAAGTGATTTCAACAAATCTGACTATGAACATTAAAGAAGGAACTAAAAAAGTTAAAAAGGTTTTTTCTGTTGAGTTACCTCAATTTATTTATGATCACGGTCTTCGCTCCAAAGCTGCCAGTTTAATTGGATCTTTAAAGTCTAAGGATTATATTTTTGGGCATTTTGAAAAAATGGGTCTTAAAAAGCTTTTTGAAGAGAGAATGAAAGAGATTTTAAATGGTCAAGGACCAGATAAGGTAGAGCTTGGAGATTTATCCAAAAATGCTTACAGATGGGTCTTGAAAAATAAAAAAATCTTATCGACCTTATCTAAATAAACATGGGACTTACATCCAATCGTTGAGTTTCCAGTAAGTGTGCTTGAGGCAAACTTCCTTTTTGACTCCAGTTTCATTTTTACAGGACTTAACGCTTCTTTCCCATTTTTCAGCACATTCGTGAACACAACGTCCTTGTCGACTTCTATTTTTTTTAGAACTCGAACAAGAAAAAACTAAAAGACAAACAATTATTAAAAGGCGCATTTTTTTAACCTCGGCTTTAAAGTCCTATCGTAATGGTCTTAGTGAAGGTTTAAAAAAAATGGATAGAATCTAAAAAGGAGCAATTTTTTCCAGGTCTATAAATTTCCAAACTCCATCAAAATTTTATGCCCGGGTATTTTTTTGGCTCTAATGACCCAACGAAGCCAAGATATCCTGTTTGGTGTTTCGTAATGAAGACGAGGAAGATAGTAGGCCGGTAAATGGGGGAAATAATGATGGGCCACATGATAGTTAAAATTCATAAAGACTAAATTGGAAATAAAAGCAGGAAACATGAGCTCTCTAGTGAAACCATCTTGTTCTCTTGGGGACACTGGTTTTGAAAACTCTTGGGTGTAACCTCTTTCAAAATAATTGTGCTGACTTAAAAGAAAAGGGTCTGACACAAAAAGAGTTACAAAGGTACTTAATAAAAAGACGCTCAAAAACTTCCATCCAAAGGCCGCTAACAAAAGGACATAAGGTAAAAACATGAAAAAAAGGCAAAAAATCTGAAAGAACTTTTTTCTCTTTGTCTTTGAAAATTGGAGAGTAAAAAAAGGGTTCCAAAAACTTCTTACATAATAACTTATAACAAAGATAGGGATCCAGTATTTCCAGGCAATATCAACAATTTTTTTCTGATTATCCTTCATGATTGTTTCATTGGGACCAGAGGTTGTGGGATCTTTATCAAAATAACCTGTCCATCGATGGTGAAGGTTATGAGTCACCCTCCACTGTTCAAAAGGCAGAAGACTAAAGCTTGAGGCGATAAGCCCAACAGAGGTATTTAAAAAAGGAGAATTAAAAAAATGGCCATGCCCGCAGTCGTGGAGAATGGAAACCCAGTTAAAAACAACGGCCGTTCCCAAAAGAGTGCCTAAGATAATCAAAAAGGTATTGTTTGAGGATAGGAAATAAATCCATAAGGAACTGAGGAGAATGGCCCGTAAAAGCCACCAAGAGCTTAAAAAGTTTGATTGTTTAAGCCCTTTAATTTCCTTTTGAATTTTGGCATAGTTCTCTTTTTTCAAAACAACCTCAAAGGGTTAAAATAGACTTTGAGTGAATCTAAGACCATAGAGTTATGCATATATTTTTGGTTGATAAAAGGTTCCACATGCAACTTATGCATTTTAGGCAGCTTGCTCCAGTGAACTCGAGGGTAAAGGTGGTGAATTGTATGGTAACCACCATTTAAAAAAAGAAAATTTTCCAAAGTATTTGTATAATTTTTTGAAAGGCCTAATTTGGAATGGGGATCACACCCTTTATGAAAAATGAGATTTGTAAAAACGATAAAATAATTGCCAAAAACCCAAGGTACGAGAATAAAAACAAGGGCCTTGGCCCAGTTAGTATAGAGAATAAAAGCAATAAAGGATGTCAGTATTAACCTTTCTGCTAGCTTAATAGTCTCGAACTCTTTGTTCATCTTAGAAAAGAGATCTTTTCCTTCTTTTTTGAAACGCCTTCCCGTTTTAAAAGCATAAATAAAAGGCCTTAAAGGGAGTAAACCCTTACCTTCATTTCCTGGCCAAAACCAGTCTTCTTTTGAGCCTTCATAGCGGTGATGATTGAGGTTGTGAATGATAAATGTAAAGCGCTCACTGGCCCCACGAATGAGGGTGAGAAGAAGTCCGAAACCTATATTTAAAGGGCGGTAACCAAATGTTGGGACATGAATATGATTGTGGTCAATGAGGTTGACAATAAAGTTAACCAAGCAGCTTAGGGCCAGCCATAAAAGGGACGTACCTAGGGAGAAGTCTTGATAAAGAGGAATGACAAGTAGAAAAAGGCAAAGAAAGGCCATAAAAACACTATAGGTGTCTTGCCAGTAGGGGAGTATTTTTTTGGGAGACTTTTCCATGGATGATTTATAGAAAAGTTTCGTTTTAACGACACCTTATATGCTTCTCTTAAGTAATTTTTATACGGCTTGACTCTATGCGTTTTTTTGTTCAAAAGCGCACTCAAAGTTGAACCCCGGTGAAAGGGAAAGGAAAGGCGAAGGTTTTACTGTCTCAGTGGACACATTTTTGAAATTATAATTTACGAGAATGTGTTTTAAGCAAAGGGTGCCAATAAGACGGGCGAATTGTGCACCAGGACAATGGCGGGCTCCTGCGCCATATGGCATGTGGGCCTTACTACTCCAGTTTAAAAACCTGTCCCATTTAAAGGTTAATGGGTCTTTAAAGATAGATGGATTTCTATGGACTAAATAAGGCACCATAAAAAGCTGGGTTTTTTTGGGGAATTTAATATTTTCGTGGGAGAACTCTGTGTTTACCTGTCTATTGAAGATATATCCGGGGGGGTATAGCCTGGTAACTTCATCCATAAAGGCCTGTATTTTAGAACTGGAAACCTTTTCACTGTCTTTTTCAATTGATTCTAGAAGAAGGTCTTTGACTTCTGGATTCTCCAGAAGACCATAAAGGCACCAAGAAAGCATCGCTGAAGTCGCCTCCATTCCCGCAACAAAAATTGTCGTCAACTCATCTCTAAGGGAACTTTCTGGCCTTATTTTTTTAATTTGCTTGATGGCCTTATCAATATTTTTTTGAAAACGGGCATTATTTTTTTTGGCCCTAAGGTTGTGAGGAGTAAGGATCCATTGAGGTAAGCGGAAAGGACTTTTGAGGTCCTTTAAAAAGTGGTCGTGAACCTCAAAAAAGAGTTCGATAATATCTTCATCAAACTCTGTAGAAGTGAACTGATAGCCGTAATTAAAGATCAGGTCCAGCGTTAAGCTTGAAAAAAAGTGAACCGGTTTTTGTTTGGGGTTTTCAAGAATCATTTGGTCTATTTTAAAGATGATCGCCTCTCGAATCCCCATGTAGCGATCAAAGGTTTGTTTGTGAAAAAGGGAAGAGAAAAAGGCGCGGCCTTCTTTCCATTTGTCTCCGTCATCAATGAACGGGCCTGAAGATCCATAGGTCTTGGCCGTTTTCTTCAAAAAATCTGGCTTTTGAAGGTTTGAGTGAAGTGAAGTCATTAATAGTTCCACCCACTCCGGGTCAGAAACAACCATTAAGTTAAAAAAGGGAATTTTCAGATGAGTAAAATCGCCGTGGTCTTTTTGTATTTCGCAAACAAATTCGAGAAGATTGGAGTTTAAAAGCTTAAGGTAGGGCCTTATTTCAAGCAGTCCTAAAGTTTTAATTTTTGAAGGCCTCTCTTGCATATTCTTCCTTTAACTATCGGAAAAGAGCTTCACAATACCCTCACAGAATATTTCGGAAAGATCTTGGGACAAGACTTTCCCTTTTACACACCGAAAAGGTCCGATAAAGTTTTGAACTTCAATATCAATATATAGCTTTTTACCGTGATTAAAAAGACCTTTGTAGAGTTTTACTTTTTCATGGCCAACTATGAACGCCTTGTTAAGGCCTTCTTCTGGACGATTTTTATAGGAATGGGCCAAAATAAAACCGTAGGATTGGGCGATGAACTCGACGAAGGCCAAGTTGTTAAACGTACCCTCTTTAAAGTAAGGTTTATTTCTATCAAGTTCAACGAAGCAACGACCCGACTTTTCTCCGTCGGCCTCAACTAAGGAATCTATCCAAACCATTTGACCTCTATGAGGAAGAAAATATTCGAACTCTTTTGTGCTAATCACTTTTTATTCCAAGAAAATTTTTACTAGAGTATATACTACATTAAAGGTAAATTGTTTCAAAGGAATGAATAGAGCGTTATGGATAAGAAGAAAAAAACACACCAATGGATTGTTCCCGAAGATCACCCTTTTTTTAAGGGGCACTTTCCCGGAGACCCAGTTTTACCGAGCATCGCTCTTATCGAACAGTGTTTTGAGTTAATAAAAGCTGAGTCTGAGCAAGAACTCCAACTTGTTCAAATTCACAAAGCAAAATTTAAAGAGGTCGTAAGGCCTGGAGATATTCTTCAATTTCACTTTGAACAAAGTGCACTTAATATTTGGCCTGTTAAAGTAAAAAATCAACTCTTGAAAGAAGTGGCCCAACTTAAGCTTGAGTTAGGCCAAGCTCAACTTATCTGATAGGACGAGGGGCCATAGGCATTTGTCCAACACATCTATTGTTTTGACAAACGACTTCATCGGCAACTCTACATCCTGCGAGGGCAACGTAGCAATTTCTATTAATAGTATTGTTAAGCTCCTTATAGGAAGTACTTTCCCTGTAAACTTGGTACATGGCCACTGCTCTAATATTGGCCGGTTGTGGACAAAGGCCACCCACAAAACCATTTGTACAGTCTGAGTCTTCGAGGCAAGTGTTTGTATCTCTCAGTCTTTGGATACTATAGATTTTTTTCAGCTTTTTTTGTGCTCTTTTGGCCGCTTCACATTTTGCCTGTCCTAATTTTGTGTCGCGAGGATCCTCTTGTCCAAAACTAGAGAAAGAAAGGATGATGAGCATCATTGATAAGAAGTACTTCATAAGATTTCCTTTTGAGTAGTTAAAAAGAAAGCAGTTCTTAGCATTAAAAAAAAGCAATGAAAAGAAGCGACGACCTTAATTATCACCAAGAGAAATAATCATGGTGCCTGTCGAAATGGCACAAAGTTTTTCCTCTTTGGATTTTGAAAATACGGAGGATTTACAAATTTTAAGGATTTTTCCGAATTTAACCACTTTTGATCGAGCTATAAGTTTGTCTCCAACAGCGGGGCTTAAAAGGTTTATTTTGAATTCAGTTGTAAGGACCCTTGAGTTATCACTGGCCAAGCTAAGAGCAGCATATCCCATAGATACATCGGCCAATGTGCTTGTTACACCAGCATGAAAAAAACCATCCTGTTGGTAAAGTTTTTTATTATCTTCAACTTCTATTTCGATTTCTCCAGGAGATACTTTTGTAAGTTTTGCGCCTATCAGGCTCAAAAAGGTTTGCTTTTCAAAGCTTTCCTTGATTATTTGCCTAAAATTTGATGATTTTGCTTGGAACTTTTCCATTTCTTACCCGGGAATTCTTTTAAAGGTGAGAAAATAATAATACCTAACAAAGAGTATGAAAAATGGGACGCGCAATGGCGGAAAGCTGATCCCAGAAGTCGGGTAAAAAGGTCCGGGTGTAATGTCGTGCTTCTTAGGGTGTGGAGGACAGTTTTGGTCTGCTTTAAGTTTCCCATATTTTAGAAAGTCGGACTATTTATTATGTCGGAAAAGCCGATATGTAGTCCACAGATCGGGTGGTATTTATTTCGACTAAAGAAAGATCTATTCTCATTTTAATTTGCGGAGGCAAGGAGTCTACAGATTCCTGTAAGTTTCTTAGTGCCAATCTTCAAAAGCTTCCTTTTCAAAATATTGAGCTAAGGTTTCTCAGCCGAGACGTTTACAAAGAAGCAGAGGACACCTTTCTCGACGAAAGCCTTTTTCAATATACTAAAACAATAGACTCTCAGCAGGAAACTATCCTTGTCATGCTCACAGGTAATGCTGGAGAAGGGCTTGTCGGTACCGGAAAGCTTTTTGATAAAGGCGCGCTTTGCCTGATA
>JAOMEV010000059.1 GCA_028346125.1 Bacteriovoracales bacterium
GTTAATCCTCCCAGAAGAAGACCAGGTAATGGTCGTGTAAGACCACCAAGAAGACCAGATAATCGTCGAGTAAGACCAAGGCCAGGAAGAAGAATTGATACAAGACCTAAGCCTCCAATTCCGCCGAGAAGATACCGTAATCGTAGAGGGAGAAATTTTGTAAAACGTCACATGAGATATCACAGACGTTTTCGTCATCGTCCGGGCTGGCACAGAACACGTCCTAATTATAGAAGATACGTTCATGTGCCTTATAGATACTTTCCGACTCATAGGATGAGATATTCTTATCCAAGGTATTACTACAGAACAGTTCCTTATAGGTTTATCTACTGGAACCGTTGGATACGTCATAGAATTAACTACAATAATGGATACTATTTCCACAGTGGATATCCTTACTTTGTTTATAATGGATATCTTCATAGATACAGTAGCTATGATACATGTAATTTTGAACTCGTTGATGGGTATAACAATGCAACAGTTGAACGTTTCAACAATTACCGTTGTAATGTAGGTTACGATCAGTGTGCTGAGCGAAGGTCTCGATTGAATTATCAGGATGGAAGCTATAGGTATTTCTGTTCAGAGGCCGTAGAAAATAACAATCGTGATGATTATGACTGGGATTACGATGACGATTTCTACAGCGACGTAGATTATGATGATTACGATGATGAACCTTATTTTGAAGATGATGACTATGATTCATGGTTTATCGATGATGAGGATGATCAAGTTTAATTTGAAATTATTTTGGGGAGGGAAACCTCCCCTTTTTAAGAAAAAAGAAGCCATATACCTAAAATTGCCAATGAAAGACCTAGAAATCCATTCAAAACTTTTGCTTGTTTTTTTGATGAAAAGATTTTCTTAAGAAGAGCACCCGCTAGAGTCCAAGTAACTAAAGCACTCATTCCAAAAAAAGTATTTACAAAATTGGCCATTACTTTACCTTTAAGGGAGAGGTCCAAAGGTTTTAAAACAGTCGTCATTAAAGTAAGAAGATGAAACCATACTTTCCCGTTAACTAATTGGAGTATGAGTCCTGTTTTAAGGCCCAGTTTTTTCTCTTCATGACTTTCATCATTACTAATAAAAGAAGAGAAACTTACCTTCCATGCGAGATAAAAAATATAGGCCGCCCCGAGATAAATCAAGAGATTAAAAATAAATTTGTAGGAGCTTAACCAGTCAGATAAAAAAGCTATAATAATTCCAATAGTCGTAAAACCAATTGCGATTCCTAAAATAAGAGGAATGGTTTTTTTATGTCCGTATTTAGCTGCATGGGCCGTACATAGGATATTATTGGGTCCAGGAGAAAAGCACATAGTTACCATGAAGTAAAAAACAGCGAAATACTCTGGTGCCATAAATATTTAAACCTAAGTAAAGTATTTTTAGGCGATTCGACTCAATAAATGAAAAACTCAAGAAAAATTATCAATAATTAATTTTCCCTAAAAAAAAAATTACCTTCAGAAAAAGTTGATTTTTAAGCTAAAGTATTTTTCTGAATCATTTCAGTAATTTTTGATTTAAAAATTTCTTAAAAAAAGAGTCAACTACTTTTCTTTTTCTAAAACTTTTTTTTTAAAATTCGATAAATATAGAAGTAACTAAAAAGAGAAAACGGCCTGCTATGCCAGAAAAAAATTTAAAAAGCCATGTTATCTATATTTCCAGAAGGGCCGTCCTTGGTCATGGATTAAACTATCAAACTTTGACAGAGCTTATTAAAGGGGATCAGGAAAGAGTCAATGTTGTTCAGTGGAATGCTCAGCAGACTAATTGGGTTGATGAAGTTTTAAAATTGGCAAGAAGTACGATTAACACAGTTATGATACCTAGTTTTTGGCTTTTGGATCTACCAGAGGAGATACCTGACCGCTTTTTAAAGCTTATTCAATCTGGGCAGGTTCGAATCGCTTATTTTGGAAAAAAAACAGATGATGCAAATTATGAGTTTCCAGCTTTTAATATACCAAGTGATCGAGGAATTGATGTTCTTAATTCGATGGTAAAGCTCGTTGGGGAAGCCTCTTTTACAGGAATTCATTGTTTTTTTCCACCTTCGACAAAGATTGTCTCCACAAGGCCGGCAATCAGTATGCCCGATATGAAAGAACCTTTAGATAAGGTATTTACCTACTATGGGTCTAGAGCACCTCAAGTCGGTGAACATAAAATAAAAATTAATATTGCAATGAGGGCCATTGTAAAGTTTGCTTTTGAAGAAGACCCAAAACCAGAAAATGTTAAAATTAAAGTGGCCTTCAGTAATGACCTTTTTGCTTTTTCTGTTAAATGGAAAACCAATATTTTAGATTACAAAGAATGGGTGAAAAAAAATCCTCAATGGGACAATATTACTCCTACCTGCACGGGGCTTTGGTTTAACCTTCTTCCTCTTTCGGAAGAGGTTGAGGCCACTGTTCTTTATTTTCTTGGCGAAAATATGGCAGAAACGCTTCCTCAAATTACCAATGCTTATCCTCTTGGGATAAATATTTTTGGAAAAAATAGAATAGATCCTGATATCCAACTAGATCCAGACCCTTCTGCTTTTGATGATGCTGTTTTTAATATTACTGAAAAGGCCTTACCAAAAACTGAAAACCTATTAGATGCTCCCGTCGTTGATCGTTATGAAAAAGACGATATTTTGGGTGTGGTTAAGGTACAGGGGCTTAACGATGATTGTGTTCTGGGAGTCGTAAAGGCCGATGAATTCCCAGATAGTGATATTTTGGGGACAGTTAAAGCTAACGAAATCCTTGGAGATGATATCTTAGGACGTTACCAAGTCGAACAGATAGATGGGGATGATGTTCTTGGTGTTGTTAAAATTAACCCGATTGAGGGCGATGATATTTTAGGGACTGTGAAAGTTGATCAAATTGAGGGGGACGACATATTAGGGTCTATTAAAGTTGAAAAAGAGGCCCAAGAAGAAATTTTGGCCCGTTATAAAGTAGATCAACTTGAAGGAAATGACATATTAGGTACCGTTCAAGTTGATCGTGAACTTGATGGTAATGAGGTAATTGGAACATTAAAAGAAGATAGAAATATTGAAGATGGAGTCCTTGGAACAGTTAAAGGTGATGGACCAGAAGGAGATGAGATCTTAGGGACAGTAAAGGCAGAAAACCTTTTTGAGGGAGATGATGTTTTAGGAACAGTTAAGGTGGATAGAGAAGAAAATGATGAAATCCTTGCTAAATATAAAGTTGATCAAGTTGAAGGTAATGAAGTTGTTGCCAAGTTTAAAGGTGATGGGCCAGAGAATGATGAAGTCCTAGCGAATATAAAAGGCGAAGGTCCAGAGGGAGATGAAATCCTTGGTACTGTTAAAGGAGAAAAAGAAGCAGAGGATGGAGTTCTTGGACGGGTAAAACAAGACAATGTGGAAAAAGATGAAGTCCTTGCCAATATAAAAGGCGAGGGACCTGAAGGAGACGATGTTTTAGGGACCGTTCAAATAGATAGAGAAGAAAAAGATGGGGTTCTTACAAAATATAAAGTTGAAAAGGCCGAAGGAAATGAAGTCGTTGCTACTTTTAAAGGAGATGGGTCGGAAAAAGATGAAGTTCTTGGTACAGTCAGTGTAGATGGCGATACGGGAGATGAGGTTCTGGGGACGGTTAAAGGAGACGGGCCTCAAAAAGATGAGGTTTTAGGAACCTTTAAAGGAGAAAAAGAAGAAGGCGATGGAATCCTTGGTACTGTTAAAGGAGAAAAACAAGAAGGTGATGGCATTTTAGGGACAGTAAAAGGTGAGGAGTCTAAAGGCTCAGAAGACGATGTCGTAGCGACTTTTAAAGAAAATAGGGTCATAAAGGATGAGGTCCATGTTATCAAGGGATCCAAAGAGGACAGAGTTATTGATACAAAGCAAGTCGCTCAAATTAAAACAGAAAAAATTAAAAATGGTTTTGTTTCCAAACCAAAAGATAATATAAATATTCTTTTAGTCGGTGAAGATGAGGAGAATCTTCAAACTTTAGGTGAGATTTTTCTTAAACTTAAAATAAAAGTGTTTACAACAACCAGCTCCTCGAAGGCCACTCAGCTTCTTAAGAACCAAAAATTTGGTTGTGTCGTCACATGTATGGAGCTCGAGAAAGGAAACGCCGAACTTGTTGTCAATAAAGTAAGAAGTGATAGAAATGGGGCGAATTTTAAAGCTCCAATAATTCTTATTATGAACAGTACAGATATGGAAACTCTCAAAAAAATGAAAAAGCATATTAACGGTGTTGTTAGCTCTAAAGTAACTTCTAAAGAACTCTATGATAAATTTAAAAAAGCTTGTCCCGATCTTTTTAAAACTTTGAAAAGAAAAAAGGCCAGTTAGCTAAAAATGGCAAAATTCTATATTGATCAAGATATAAGACAATCCAAAATATACATAGCACCCTTTAAAATTGAAAAAGGTAAGGCCTTTTTAATTGAATGTCCTAATATGGGAAATGCTGAAGTTCTTTTAAAGAAGCTAAATTATTTAGGGCTTCAACCGCCGCCTAAAAATAAGAAGAACTTCGAAAAAATTGATGTTTATGAAGAAGGCGACCGTAAGGTCGCCATTTATAGATTAGTTCTTTAAAAAATCTTTTGTTGCCGTAACTAAACTTTTCTCATCAAGCCCATGGAGCTCATAGAGATGATCAGCAAGATAAGCAGATTGGCCAAATCCACCTTTAATCGCTAGGCATTTGATTTTAAAATCGATGTTTTTGAGTGAAAGAGCATGAGTAAGTTGAGCACCCATACCACCAACAAGCTGGTGATCTTCCAATGTGATAACTCTTCCTTTCGTTTCTCGAAGACAGCTCTCAATAGTTTCAACATCAGGTCTGTTAACAAAAGCATTATTGATAACTGTTGCAGAAAGTCCTTCTTTTTCTAATAGTTCACTGGCAGCAAGCGCTTTAGGCAGGAGCGGTCCACAAGTAATGAAGGTGACATCTTTCCCTTTCTTAAGGATTTGAGCTTTACCCCAATTAAATGTGGCCTTTTCGTCAAAGCTAATAGGATGTTTTTCTCTTCCATAGAAAAAGAGGACACTGTCTGGTTTTTTCCCCTCTTCCCTTCCTTTTGCAATATTAGTAATCGCCTGACTCATAAGAGATTCGGCTTCTGCTTGGCAGCTGACAACTACACACTGAACGTGTGGAATAGAAGAGGTTGCGGCTAAGTAAGTTGTTGCCTGGTGGCTGGCACCATCAGCAGCATCTTGAAATCCTGTATGCGAATAAAGTCCTATAATAGGGGCCTCAGAAAGCCCACTCATGATAAGTGGTAGGTTTCCTTTAGTGATACCAAACTGAGCAAATGTATCGACAATACCAATAAGCCCTTGCTTGGAAAGTCCAACGGCCGTGCTCACAGCATTAGACTCAGCTACACCGACGTCAACGTAGCGTCCGGGAAATTCTTTTTGAAAAGCATTTATTCCCGTTGAACCTTGAAGGTCAGCAGAAACAGAGAAAACAGGGAGGCCTTCTTTGGCGGCTTTAATGGTTGCTCTCGCGAAACCAGGTTGGACTTTGTCCATAAGAACCTTTTTTTCATTAGAAGCTTTGGCCTCTGGCTTTTTAGAGAGGAACTCAACTGTTTTCTGAAACTCTTCCGGCACGTTACCTTCAAAAACTTCTTTGATAAACTGATCAAGCTTGTCGCTATAGGCTTTGAGGGGATAACCATGCCCCCCAGAGGCACTATCCTCTGTGGACTTAACACCAAAGCCTTTTACTGTTCGACAAAGGAGACAGACCGGCTTGCGAGGATTGTTCTTGGCCATTTCAATGCCTTTTTCGATGGCATTGTAGACTTCTTGGAGGTTATTGCCTTCTTGGACAAAAATAACTTCCCATCCAAGTGTTTCAAGAGATGTGAATGTGGGGTCCATGCTGAAGGCATCTTTATCAATGCGCCCAGAGAGTTTGGTATTATTGTCAGAAACGACCATAAGAAATGGATTCAACATTCCTCTTGCAGCAAAACCTGGGATCGCTGCAAAGGATTCTTTGGCCTCGCCTTCCATACTGGCCCCATCTGAAATTGTACATAGAGTTGTTCTTTCAAGGCCGATGGCCTTATCTGCAACTGCTAGGCCTTGTGCTTGGGGAAGTCCTGAGCCGAGAGGACCATTACTAACATAAACACCTTCAGGGTTGAGGTGAGCTTCACCGTGTCCAGTGAGTTTGCTATTTATAGACCTGAATTTATAAAGGTCTTCAAAAGAGAGGTTATCATAACCGTAGTTTGCTCTTAAAGCATAAACGCCATTTTCAGTATGGCCAGCATCGTTAACAAAGTTGTATTTTTCATTCCAAGGTATTGATTTGTCTTGGAACATGAACCAATGGAGGCAGGACATGATTTCTGCAAAGGCAGCAGGGCCACCCCAATGAGCTGCCGCGCCACCATGGACAGCGTGTTGATTCATAAGGGCTACAAGGGCCCGGGTCACGCGAGGATCTGCAACAGAAATATCATCACCTTTTTTATTTTTAATTTGAACTTTGTAGAGAGGTTCTTGCTGAGGGGTTGGGGCCAGACGGTTTTTTAGAGTTAGGGGTTTAATTGTGTCAAGGGTCTTTTGATCCGGGTTGTCCAAACGAATGCTCATGGAAGAACTCCTAATAGAATTTAAAAATTACAGGCACTAAAATGTCGAAGCTAAACTATCTCTGTTCTTCTTTTTTGGCCAGAGAAGTGAGCTTCTTTAAGTCAAAGAGTTTATTTTTTTCCATTTCAAAAAAGATTTCTCTACTAACCCAAGCATCTGTAGCTGCGTAGTGTATTTGAGATTTGCTTAAGAACTTATTTTCCCAATTGGTAAGTTTGGCCTTTTTTGACAATCTTTTGCCGAGAAAAAGTCCACAAAGGCCTCTGAGGCTAAGAACTTCAATATTACTTTGTTTTGCAAGGGTTTGTAGATCCACAAAGCTTCGGGGATGGAAAGGAGTGAGTTCTTGGAGGCCTTTAAGATCCTGTCCTAGGGCCAATCCGATTTTAAAAAGGGAAGGTTCACTGAGTAAATCTGCAAGAGGTTGAAGTAGCCCAATTGTTTTAAGTCGAAAGAGAAAAGCCTTTGATGGAGTGGCCAGCTGGAGAAGACTTACTTTGAAGGACTTATTTTTTTGGAAACTAGGTTTTGTTTCTGTGTCAAAGCCAATGAATTTCTCTTGAGAGAGCACCTTTAACGCTTCAAGCATTTCTGCCTTTGTGTTAATTACAATGATATCCCCTTGAAATTTCATTATAGGGAGCTCGTTGATGGCCTCTTTATCGATGGTTTTTTTCATAGGAATGCTATGCCATAACCCAGAGCCGTTGGAAAGGAGAAAGTCTCTTGCTATCTTTTAAAGGAGACTGTAAAAAAAGATATGACTAATCGCTTTATAATTTTTTAAGGAGTTGAAAATGCCTTCTTTTGACCTTGTTTCAAAGCTTGATATGGGAGAGTTGAAAAACGTTATTAACCAAACAGAACGTCAAATTGCTGGGCGTTACGATTTTAAAGGCGCTGATGTAAGAGTTGAACTTAAAGAAGAGATTGTCGAGCTTTGGGCCCCTGATGAATATAAAATCAATGCAATTTTGGATATTTTGCGTACCAATATGGTGAAAAGGAGTATTGGAATGAATGCTCTTGAACCTGAAGAACCGGTTCCGACCGGAAGAAATATGCTTAAGCAAATTCTTCAAATTAAAAAGGGAATTGATAAAGAAAAGGGTAAGCAAATTAATAAATTGATTAAAAACTCGGGGCATAAGGTCACGTCAGCTTATGTTGAAGAGAAAATAAGAATCACAGGGAAAAAAATAGATGACCTTCAGGCAATCTTTGGGATGTTGAAAGATCATAAAGATGTAAAGCTTGAACTTCAAATTGAAAATATGAAAAAGTAGAAAAAATGAGTATTCAGATAAAAAACTTCAGTCTTAAAGATCTGGAAAAGGCCAAAAAATTTACGGATCAATGGATTGGTGAAAATTATTATACTTTAGATGAACTTGAGGAGATTCTAGAGAAGAGTCACTTTAATGGGGAGAGTGCTTCTTTTATTGCTGAAGATAATGGCGAAATTGTAGGAATACGTTTCTCCTTTGCTCCAGGAAAGTGGACCGGAAGTTTTAAAAAGGGTCTCTCTTTCAATTTATGGAAAGTTACACCAAGTTCTATGGGCTATTTTAAGAGCCTTTTTGTCCACGGAGATTATCAGGGTAAAGGACTTGGAAAGTCACTATCAAACAAGTCCCTAGAAGTTTTTAAAAAAATGGGAGCACAAGGTGTTTTATGTCACTCCTGGCTGGAATCTCCTGGCAACAGTTCCCAAAAATACCTTTTTAAAATGGGCTTTGAAAAAGTCAAAGAGCACCTTAAGTTTTGGTATGAGATCGATTACACTTGTACCCGTTGTGGTGTAGGAAAATGTCTTTGTACGGCTGCCGAAATGGTTAAATATCTATGAGGTTTTTAAAATGAGTGTTTCCTATTGGAATGACAAAGTCGTCTTTTCTCCCAACGATATAAATGTAGACGCGGTAATTATTGGAGGAGGGATAGCAGGACACTCAGCGGCTTTTTGGCTTCAAAAAGAAGACCCTAATTTAAAGATCGCTATTCTTGAAAAACATCACCTTGGTGATGGGGCCACGGGAAGAAATGCAGGCTTCATAACATGTGGATCTGTAGAGCATTTCAATCGACTGGTGGAGACCCATGGCAAGGAGATGGCCAAAGAAATTTGGGAC
Organism: Bacteriovoracales bacterium; assembly: GCA_028346125.1. Lineage (GTDB taxonomy): Bacteria > Bdellovibrionota > Bacteriovoracia > Bacteriovoracales > Bacteriovoracaceae > UBA7317. The sequence goes on from JAOMEV010000059.1 coordinate 8,776, forward strand.
TTCAGTGAAAAAAACTTAAAGCTTATTAAAGAGCATGTCATTAAGGGTCAGAAAGAGGATATATTTTTTGAGGACAAGGGAAGCTTTTCTTTGGCCAGTGAAGACAGTGAGCTCAAAGAACTTCAAAAAACAGCGAAACTTATGAGTTCTATGGATATAGAAGTAGAGCTTATAGATGAAAAGGATGTGGCAAGCCGTTTAGGTGCTGAGGGATTTGTTGGGGGAATCAAATACTGTGATGATGCTTCCGTGAATCCAATTCTTCTCCTTTCATTAATTAGAAAAAGAATTGAGGAAGGTGGAAGTAACGTCAAGTTTTATGAGCATCATGAAGTCTACGAAGTTGAGCAGAAAGGTGATTTAAGAAGGGTTAAAACTAATAAGGCCCATTTTGAAGCATCCATCGTCATTTATGCTACAAATGGTTATTCAGGGCAATTAAATAGTTATTTTAGTGACAAAATATTTCCGACAAGAGGACAAATTCTGATTACTGAGCCTTTAGACAAATTTATGGAAGGTCCTTGTTATGCTAATTTTGTTTTGGATTATTTTAGACAGCTTCCGACAGGCGAATTAATCATTGGTGGTTTTAGGCAATTGCAAAAAGATGCTGAGGTAGGTCTTTCAGATGAAATTACGGATGTCATTCAAGAGGCCCTTGAGGGCTTTTTAGAAAAGCATCTCCCAAAATGTCGAAATAAAAAAATCACTCATCGTTGGTCAGGAGTGATGGGATTTAGCGCTGATGGGCAGCCTATGGTAGGTGCTTTGCCCTCAGACAATCAAGTCTACTTTTTGGGAGGATTTACGGCCCACGGCTTGGGGTTGGCCTTTCATACAGGAAAGGTTTTGAGTGATCTTATCTTTGGAAGGGATATTCCCGGTTTTATTTCTGCAAAAAGGTGGAATTAAAAAATGAATTTGGAAAAGTTTTTTGAAAAATCGTGGATCGACTATATTAAGGTTACACCTTCAGCGAAGAAAATTTTAGATCTCCTAGAAAGTGAAGGAGAGATCATTAAAAATGATCATATCGCTTTAAGAACCTTTTCTCATCCCAAAGTTCATTTGGACTTATTTTCAGAATATTTTATTTCCCAGGGCTACCTTAAAAAAGATAAATATCTGTTCCCAGATAAAAAACTGAGAGCTTTTCATTTTGAACATCAGGTAAACCCCGAACTTCCAAAAATTTTTGTTAGTGAACTTGACTTGAGTTCTTTTAATGAAAACTACCAAACTTTGATTGACCGCCTTATAGAAAAGGTTCCTGAAAAGGCCACTTTTGAAGAGCTTTATGAGCTTGGAAATCCTTGGGCGGGAGGTTTAACCTACAAGGAATATGAGTTTTTAAAGAACGAATCCGAGTATGCAGCTTGGCTGGCGGGTATGGGTTTTAGGGCCAACCACTTCACAGTGAGCCTTAATCATCTCAAAAAATATAACTCAGTCCAAAAAATCAATGCTTTCTTAAAAGAGAGTGGGTTTTCTCTTAACGAAGCAGGGGGCGCAATTAAGGGGTCACCAGACACCTTTCTAGAACAATCCTCCACAATGGCAGATAGGCTAAAAATCCCTTTCTCGGATGGTTCATTTGAGGTAAGTACTTGTTATTACGAATTTTCTTTGAGGTATAAGCTTAAGGATGGTAAGTATTTTCAAGGGTTTGTGGCCCAATCGGCTGGAAAAATATTTGAAAGTACTGATTTAAAGGATTGATATAACTTTTTCTTGTTTATTGACAACCTCTCGACTTAGGCTTGGTAACTAGGTTAGACTCCACGGCATGAGAATGGTTAAAGTTATTTTAGGAACATTCATACTTTTATTAGGTGCATACTGTTACTTAACGGTAAGGGAAATATCTCCTATGGAAGAGGACAGTTTGTTTGTTCAAAAAGATGTGATCGTTGAGAGAGTGTCCTCAAAACTATCTTCTAAAAGGCTTTCTTCCCCACCTCCTGTAAAGAAAGAATCTTTTCCACAGGCAGAAAGTGAAGCTTTGAAGCCTATTGAAGAAGAAAGAAGTGAAAGTAAAGCTCTCGACCAAGAAGATTCTGAGCTTGAAGAAATTGCTACAATGACTGAAGAAGAAGTTGATAAGCTTGAAGTTTACTTCGATGGTGTTGAAAAAAACTGGAAAAAAAAGATGGCCGACTTTATCCGCCTTGACTTGGGCTTTTCGGAAGGTGCCGTTGAAGAGTATGAAGAGTTACGTGAAGAATATGAAGAAGAAAAAATTTCTGCGATGGAAGAATTTCACGAACAGATGGAAGAGAAATATGGAGAGTCTTATCTTCTAGAGCCTCACCAGGAACAGGAATATTTTCAAAATAAAGTTCAGGGTAAGTACTTTGATAAAGTAAAGAAGCTTTTTGGCGAAGAAGGTTTTGATCGCTATTTGGAAGTCGTCGGTGATTACAACGAAAAAATCAAAGAAGAGCAAGACCCTGAGAATGGTATTTTTCTTATCGAATTATAGAGTTTTATATGGTTAAGGTATGGAAAGAAAAAGAAGTTAGTCATATTTGTTCTGGTGTCATTTTTAATTACTATAAAAAAATAAGAACGTCCCCCGATGGAAAGAAAAAAGGTGCTTTCGATGTTATTGAATGTTACCCATGGGTTAACGTTTTTGCCTTCAATGAAAAAAATGAACTCATTTTAGTTGAACAGTACCGCCATGGTGTTGACAGTATTACTCTAGAAATACCTGGGGGGGCAGTTGATAAAGGTGAAAAAAGTTTGGAGGCAGCGAAAAGAGAGCTTCTTGAAGAGACGGGTTATACTTCTTCTGAATGGGTTTCTCTAGGTGAAGTGCAGGCGAATCCGGCATTTATGACAAATACTTGCGCAACCTTTTTAGCTTTAAATTGTAAAAAAACAGGCACTCAAAACCTTGATCCTATGGAAGATATTGAAGTAAAGCTTCTGTCCTTAGAAAGATTTGAGCAAAAGATTAAATCTAAAGAGATTGCCCACTCTCTCGTTGTTTCTGCCTACGCCCTTTATCGTTTATGGAAAGATTAGCTACGAGGGTTTGTTTTCTTTTTAGTGTAGGGTCTCTTAGATCCTTTTCTTGATTTGGAAAGAGAGAACCAATCTTTAGGCCCAATGGGGTGAAAATAATCGGCCTCTTCTTTTAAAAGTGCTGAAGTGGTCTCTTCAACCGCTGCAATTTCGATCCTAACACCTTCTGACTTTAGATGACGAACCAACTCAACATAATCAGCATCACCTGAAAGAATAATTATGGTGTCCACTTTACTTGCAAGCTGGGTGGCCTTAATCGAAAGGGGAATATCGGCACTTTTGTGACAAGGTACAACTGAGCCATGATAGTATTGGTGAAGTCTATCAGAGAGTTTTGAAGAAATATTTTTTCCTTCCCTAAAATAAATAAGACGGTTAAGGCCCCTATTATCCAAAAGTTTGGGAATAAGAGTGTCAAAGTTAAGCATTGTTTCTTGGCTTTTCGTAATAGAGTGAATGCTTCTTTCGATATTATTTCCATCTATGAGGATGGCCACTGATTGATTTATAGTTACTTCAACGTAGTCAATGTTTTCTGTCATTGTGTTTTTCCTTTTGTTCAGGGATAGCATACTAAAGAAGATGGTACAATAGGGTTTTTTGCTGTGGGTCGCTGTATGACGAAAAAATTAAGGCTTTTTGTTTATGGACTCAATTGTTTCTTTTATAATAGGCATTCCGGACTTAACCTTTTCTTCTATTTCATCTATTTTGAAAAGTTTCGTGTCATTTTCAAGGGCAGAGAACCATATGGAAAGTTCTGAAAAGTTTGTATCAGAAATTTCTTTTTGAAACTCTTGACAGCCATCTTCTATTGCGTTGATTTCCATAAGATCCAATGTTTCTTCACAAAATTTAAGGAGTTTTTTGAGAAAAGCAAGATCACTGGTTTTGAGGGAACCAGTATTAAGTTTGAAGGGGGTTTTTGATTCATATAGTTCAATTGTAGGAACAAAGCTTTCCTTTTTCCCTGATTGTTTATTGATTTTTTCACATTCAATATATTTTGAAATCTCTATTAATAATTCCGATTTGTTAACAGGTTTTTGAAGAAAAGACTTAAAGTCTCCTCTGATACCTTCTTTGTCTGGTGCTGCCGTTAATGCAATAATAGGAATGTCTTTTGTTTTTTTAATAGAATTTAGTTTTTTTGCGGCCAAGTAACCGTCCATTGTTGGCATTTTTATATCGGTAATAATAAGGGCAGGTTCATGTTCAACGGATTTTTCGATAAGTTCTTGACCATTTTTTGCTTTTTCAACTTTGAGATTAGAATCAGAAATATAGGCTTCGAGGAGTTTGAGGTTAATATCTAAGTCGTCGGCAATGAGAACGGTTTTTCCAAAAAAGTTGTAGTGGAAAGAATCCTCAATACTCGTGTCACCAACAACTGCGACAGGTTCGATATTTTTAAAGGAAACTTTGAATGAGGTTCCTATACTAAAGATGCTTTTGACATCAATAGATCCATTCATTTGGTCAATAAGTTTTTTGCTAATATAAAGACCTAGCCCACTTCCTCTCTCTTCAACAGAACCCTCTTCGTGAACTTGTTCAAAACTTTTGAAGAGTTTTTCAACACCACTAGGTTTCATTCCTATACCTGTATCTTCTATTTTGAAGTTAAGGTTAATTCTATTTTTCTCTTCATGACTGGTTGTACACCAAACACTCATCTTAATATGCCCTTTTTTTGTAAACTTTAGAGCATTACTAAGAAGGTTATTTAAAATTTGTTTAAGTCGAAGGTCATCAAAAATGATCCGATCAGGAACATTATCGCTTAAATCAAAAAAGAAAGAGATTCCTTTTTTAGCACACTCGTTAACGAAAAAAGTAGAAATATTATTCAAGAGTTGAAAGAGTGGAACAGGTCCTGTTACAATTTTAAGTTTATTCAAGTCAAGTTTG